>NZ_JBFTSL010000021.1:0-81017 GCF_056400005.1 Arthrobacter sp. 01L42
ATGTCGCCACCAAATGCCGGATCTTGATATCGGGGTGCATTTTGCTCATGACCCGAGCAAAACCGGTCCGAGTGTCCACGATGTCCTGAGACACACTGTCCACGATGTCTTGAGACAGAAACGTCCATTAAGTCATGAGACTCCACAGTCCTTATTCCAGTGCGATAAGGACCCTAAGTGATAGCGCATCCTTGGGTTAAAGCAGGCGGCGCTCGGCGGCCCAGCGGGTCAGCTCGTGGCGGCTGGAGAGCTGAAGCTTGCGCAGCACGGCCGAGACGTGGGTTTCAACGGTCTTGATCGAGATGAACAGTTCTTTGGCCACCTCCTTATAGCTGTAGCCGCGGGCGATAAGGCGCATCACTTCGAGCTCCCGCGCCGAGAGCTTGTCGAGCTCGTCGTCGGCGATGTCCGCGGGGGCCGTGCCGAACGCGTCCAGGACGAAGCCCGCCAGCCGGGGTGAGAAGACGGCGTCGCCGCCTGCCACGCGGCGGACAGCGCCGCTGATCTCCGCGCCGGAAATGGTCTTGGTGACATAGCCGCGCGCGCCGGCCCGGATCACGGACACCACATCTTCTGCCGCGTCGGAGACGCTCAGCGCCAGGAACCGCGTGGTGCCCAGCAGGGGCGCCGAGCCGGCCATGACCTCGCGTCCGCCGCCACCCCGGCCGCCGGGAAGATGAACGTCAAGGAGCACGACGTCGGGGCGCTGGACTGCGATGACGGCGATTGCCTCCTCCACCGTTCCGGCCTCCCCCGCGACGACGATGTCCGGGTCCAGGTCCGCCTTCAACCCGGAGCGGAAGATGGCGTGGTCGTCCACGATCACCACGCGAATCGGTGCGGGGTTTCCTTGCACAGGGTTTCCTGATGTTGGGCTGGTCACGGTTTGGCCTCTCCGTTGGCGTTGTTGGCGGCGGCCGAGGCAGTTCCGGCAGAGGCGGCGGCGACGGGCAGCCGGAGCCGCACTTCGGTGCCGTCCGGGCTGCTGGTGATCGCGGCGGTGCCGCCGTGGCGGTTCATCCGGCCGATGATCGATTCTCTGACGCCGAGCCGGTCCGGGGGAACGGAATCCGGATCGAAGCCCGGGCCCCTGTCCTTGACGAAAACTTCCGCGGCGGCGTCGGTGACTTCCAGGTAGACGGACACGGCGCCGCCGCCGTGCCGGGCGGCGTTCAGCATGGCCTCTCGGGATGCCTGGACGAGGGCCTCGTGGCGTTGGGTCATGGCGCAGTCCCCCACGCTGACCACCTCGACGGCGTTCCCCAGGGCGTCCTCGACCTCGGCTGCGGCGGCCTTGATGCCGTCGGACAGCTGGCCGGATTCCTTGTCGGCGTCCCGGTACAGCCAGCCACGCAGCTCGCGCTCCTGCGCGCGGGCCAGCCTGATGACGTCGTGCTCGTTGCCGGCCCGGCGTTGGATCAGGGCGAGGGTCTGCAGCACGGAGTCATGGAGGTGGGCGGCGATCTCGGCACGCTCGGTGGCGCGGACCCGCCCCGCGCGCTCTGTTTCCAGGTCGCGCCAGAACTTCAGCCCCCATGGCAGAAGCACCAGGGCCACGCCGCCGAGCACGGCCACCGAGGCCAGGAGGGCGAGCCAGGTCTGTTCCCAGGACCCCGAGCCGGACACCATGACCAGCACGCCGGCCACGACGAGGGCGAGCCCGGCCGCGAGGCGGGCCCAGCCACCGGCCTGGTTCGCTTTGGTCTTGTCCACGAGCCCCGCCCGGCGGGTCTCGTCCAGTTGCATCCAGGCGATCGCGGCACCGCCCAGGATCGCCGCGACCGGGATCAGGGTACCCAGCGGCACGTCAACCCCCAGGAGCCGGGCGATCAGGATCCCGGCGGCCAGCAACAGGCCCGCGCCCAGCAGGATCTCCTTGCCGAAGGGCATGCCGGAGACTTTGGACCGCCAGGACCCCGGCGCCGCCGTCGTTGGCGTTCCACTGGTTCCGGGGGCTCCCGGCATGCCGGGGGCGTCGGGCAGGTTTGCGACGCCTGGGGTGTCCGGGAAGCTCACTGCCGGAGCGATGGGCGACGCCGGGCGGCGGGCGTTGCGCCGGGCGTTTTCATCCGCCGTGGGGACCATGATCCAAAGCCAGGCGTAGAAGGCCACCCCGGCCCCGCCGGCGAGCGCAGCCACTGCCATGCCGATCCTGACCATGCGCACCGGCCAGCCCAGGTGGTTGGCGAGGCCCGCGCACACGCCGGCAATCACGCGGTCGCTGCTGCGGACCAGCGGCGGGCGGGCGGGCGCGGTTGTCATGCCTCAATCCAAGCACGGATCGGGGTTTCCCGGACGCGTTTGAGGGCCCAACCGGGGGCCACTCAGGGACCGTTCAGGGTGTTCCCCAGTAGAGGCCGGCGCCGGGAACGGGAAGGATCGAAGTATGAACCCGCACACTCCGCACCCCGATGAAGGCCCGGCCCCCGCAGACCGGCCGGCCACGGATCGATCCCACCCCGAACTTCCAGAACCGGGACTTCCAGAACCGGAACCTCCCGCCACGGATCTTCCGCACACTGAGCGTTCCGTCACGGACCTTCCGCATACGGAACGTCCCGACCCCGAACTTCCAGGCACGGGCCAGCCCGCTCCGGCCTTCTCCGGGCCGGGCGGCGCGCCGCCGGAGCCGCCGCGGCTTTACCCGCCCGGCGATCCGAATGGGCCGTTGCCCGGCCGGCAAACCCAGAATTTCTTCGACTGGATCCGCAGCCAGGGCATTTACCGCGGACGCGACCGCTGGATCGGCGGCGTGGCCAGCGGCATAGCCCACCGGCTCGGCGTCGATCCGCTGATTATCCGCGGCGTCCTGATCGTCCTGACCGTCTTCGCCGGAATTGGCGTTCTCGCCTACGGCCTGGCCTGGGCGTTGCTGCCCGAACCCGACGGCCGCATTCACGTCCAGGAGGCCGCCGCAGGGCGGTGGACGGCCGGCATGACCGGCGCGCTCATCACCTCGGTCATCGGTTTCCCCAGCCTGGGCACCGGGGTCTGGGGCTGGGACCGCTTCGGCTTCGGCGCCTTCGTCTGGACCGTCTTCTGGGTGGGCGGTGCCATCTACCTCGTCTACTACCTGACCCAACGCAACAAGATCCGGGACGGAGCCACTGGCATGCCATCGCGTTACGACTCAGGCAGCCCGGCCGGCGCCGCGGCTTTTGCGGCTGGCCCCCGCACCGCCGCCGGGCCGCAATCAGCAGGCAGCTTCCCGCAGGGCGGCGGCCGGACGTATGGCGACCCGGCTGACAGCTCTCGAGTCACCGGCACCGGCCCGGGCTGGGGTCCGCCTCCGCCGTCGGGACCCATTGCGTCCGGCCCGGTCCCGCCCGGTCCTGTTCCCCCAGGCGGCTACGGACCGGGGTACGGCGCCACACCGCCTGCACCGGCCGCGCGCAACCTTGGTCCGGGCGCTCCGGCGGTCGCCATCACCGTCGGCTCCGCCCTCCTGGTGGGCGGGGGCATCAAGGCCCTCGACGCCGCCAACGTGATCGATCTCGGCGATGCCGGCAACGCGCTGGTCTGGGCCTTCGGCGCGGCCATCCTGGGCCTCGGGATCCTGTTTGCAGGGCTGCGGGGCCGGACCTCCGGGATCCTGGGCTTCTTCGCGGTCGTGGCCCTGCTGATCGGCGCCATCTTCAGTGTGGTCCCGCACGGGGACCGGTTCCGCTTCCAGAACGCCGACTGGACGCCGGCGAGCATTCAGCAGGCCCAAGGCGGCTTCGAGATCACCGGCGGCGCCGGAACCGTGGACCTGACCAAGCTGGCGCTGAATCCGCCCCTGGGCTCCGACGTCGTAGTTCCGATCGACGCGACGGCCAGCAACCTCACCGTCGTCATCCCCGCCACCGTTCCGGTGCACGTCCAGGCGGACATGACCATGGGCAACCTCCACGACGGCAACCAGGACCGCGGCGGCATGACGACGCAGCAAAGCGACTACAACACCGCGAAGCCGGGCGCCCGGCTGGTCCTGGAGATCTCCGGCACCGTCAGCAACGTGACCATCAAGGAAGGCAACTGACATGAGCAGCTATGACGACTCGCCGCTGGCCGATGCCGGGCACGACCCCGAGGCGGGTTCGCCCGCCCGGGTGGGCACAGTGGTCTGGGGACTGACAGTGGTGGCATTGGCTGCACTGATCATCATTTCCCGGCTCGGCCTCGTGGCCCTCAACGGCACCTATGTGCTGATCGGCCTGATGATCGGGGCCGGGGGTGCCCTGGTCGTGGGTGGCCTGGTCTCGGCACGCAGGCGTGACAATAAGTCAACTACAGGGAAGTCTTGACCCATGGATAAATTCTTTGACACCATCCGGGGCCTCGGCCTGAAACGTGGTCCGCAGCGCTGGGTTGGCGGCGTTTGCGGCGGGGTTGCCGCCAAACTGAACGTTGATGTGGCCTATGTCCGGATCGCCTACCTGCTCCTGAGCCTGCTCCCTGGCCCGGCGTTCGTGGTCTACCTCGCGGCCTGGCTCCTCCTCCCGGACCAGCGCAACGCAATCGTCCTCGAAAGCTTCCTCTCGAAGCGTTCCTCCCGGCCCTGACATCCATCACAGGCCATCCGTCACAGGCCGGCCAATCACAGGCCGGCCCGGCCGCGCGGCCCGGCCCGGCGGCAACCTTCCCCGGTAGCTGCGCCGCACCACGAAAAGGTGCCCCCGCCATCATGGCGGGGGCACCTTTTGTAACCGTTTGTGTCCTGCCCCACACCCGCCACTAGACTCTAGGGTGAGCTCAGCGTGGCGCTCTGCCTGTACCCCTTCAAACCAGGATTTGAGCCAAGACATGAAAATTGGAATCCTCACCAGCGGCGGAGACTGCCCCGGCCTGAACGCCGTCATCCGTGGCGCCGTCCTCAAAGGAATCGCGGTCCACGGCCAGCAGTTCGTAGGATTCAAGGATGGCTGGCGCGGCGTTGTCGAGGGCGACATCGTGGAAATTCCCCGCACCATGGTCCGCGGCATCGCCAAGCAGGGCGGCACCATCCTGGGCACGTCCCGCACCAACCCGTTTGAGAACGGCGGCGGTCCCGAGGTCATCAAAGCCAACATGGACCGGCTCGGGATCGACGCCATCATCGCCATCGGCGGCGAGGGCACCCTGGCCGCCGCAAAGCGGCTCACCGACGCCGGCCTCAAAATCGTGGGCGTGCCCAAGACGGTCGACAACGACCTCGACGCCACGGACTACACCTTCGGCTTCGACACGGCCGTGGAAATCGCCACCGAGGCAATCGACCGGCTGCGCACCACCGGAGAGTCCCACCACCGCTGCATGATTGCCGAAGTCATGGGACGGCATGTGGGCTGGATCGCCTTGCACGCCGGCATGGCCTCGGGCGCCCACGCCATCCTGATCCCGGAGCAGAAGGCCTCCATGGAACAGATCGCCGAATGGGTCGTCTCCGCCCACGACCGTGGCCGCGCCCCGCTGCTTGTCGTCGCCGAGGGGTTTGTGCCCGAAGGCCAGGAGTCCCCGCATTCGGAGCGCGGCCTCGACACCTTTGGCCGGCCCCGCCTCGGCGGCATCGCCGAAATGCTTGCCCCCGAACTGGAGGCACGCACCGGCATCGAGACCCGCGCGACAGTCCTTGGCCACATCCAGCGCGGTGGCGTCCCGACGGCGTTCGACCGGGTCCTGGCCACCCGCCTGGGCATGGCCGCCATCGATTCGGTTGTGGAAAAGCGCTGGGGCACCATGGTGTCGCTGCACGGGACGGATATTGTGCACGTCGGTTTCGACGCCGCACTCGGCAACCTCAAGTCCGTACCGCAGAGCCGCTACGACGAGGCCGCAGTCCTCTTCGGCTAAGCGGACACCGGCGGGGTCCGGCTCGGGCGCGGCCCGCAGGGAAGAAGCGGGCGGGCAGCGCCGCAGCCAGGCAGGGGGCAGCCGGACGCGCGGCCGCGATGGGTAGGGTGGATTCATGACTCTTGAGCCCGGTTCAGCAGAAATTGTCCAGCTCGCATGGGCGCGCCGCCTGGGGTTCGACGACGGCGCCTTCGCGGCTGCCGCCGGCGTGAGGCTCACCCGGGCGGATGAGACAGCCCGGTCCCTGCAGTTCGTCCGCCTGTTCGGCAACTCCGCCCTGGTGGGCCCGCAGTGGGCGCTGGACGCCGCCGAGGGTCTCTCGGACGAGGAACTGGCCCAGCACGTGACGCTGCTGACCATCACCCGCGGGCACGGCGGCCACGGGCTCGGCGCCGCGGCACTCTTCTTCGCCGACGACCTCCCCCTGCAGCAGCCTGCCGGGGAGCTGACGGTCTCGCACGGGAACCCGGAAGCGATCGAACTGGAGACCTTCTGCCCGCCCGACGACGTCAACGAGGTGGGCCTCGCCGACCTGGAACACCGCTTCACCGTCCTGCATCTGGAAGACGGGCGGCGGACGCCCGTGGCCTGCGGGGCGTATGCCGAATGGGAAGGGCTCCTGGCCCATATGGGCGTTCTGGTCGCGCCCGAATGGCGGCGCCACGGCCTGGGCAAGCTGGCCGCCTCAGTAGCCGCCCACGAGGCCCTCGCAGCCGGACTGACGCTGCAGTGGCGTTCAGAAGTCAGCAACAAGGGGTCGCTGGCGCTGGTCCGGAGCCTGGGATTTTCCGCGGGCGGCATCCAGACCAGCGTGCTGCTGGGCTGATCCGGATGCCGCCAGGCTAGCCGCGCTCCGCGGCGGCCCTGTCCGTGTCTGCCCTGTCGGTGTCTGCCTTACCCGTGTCCGCTGCTGCGGCTGTGGCTGCGGCAGCATCTGGTTCGCCCCAGCCCTGGACCGGCTTGGGCTTGGCGAAGAACAGCGCCACGGCAGCGCCGAGCAGGATGACCGCCGCCGGCAGCAGGATGGACTGGCCCATCGCCGTCGAGAACCCCTCATGAAGCTCCGCCGGCAGGGCCCCGCCGAAGCCCATCGGGCTGGCGTCTGCGCCTGCTCCGGGCCGGGCGGGGAGCTCGGCCGCCAGCCGCGACTGGATCAGGACGGCGATGGCGGCGCTGCCGAGTACGGCGCCGATCTGGCGGGTCGTGTTGTAGACGCCTGAGCCGGCTCCGGCCTGCCGCGGCGGCAGGTTGCGTGTGACGGTGGAACTCAACGGCGCCCAGATGCCTGCATTGGCGAAGCCCAGCACTGCGCTCGGCAGCAGGAACAGCCAGATGGGGGTGTCCGGGTGCATGAGCAGGGCATTCCAGAACAGCGCCACGGACATCAGGACCAGGCCGGTCGCGGTGATGAATTTCGGGTTGACCTTGTCGATGATCCGGCCGACGACGGGGGCGAGCCCGCCCGAGATCAGCGCCATCGGCACCATCATGAGCGCCGACTGGGTCGGGGTCAGTCCGCGGACGATCTGGTAGTAGAAGATCAGCGGCAGGCTGAACGCGGTGACGGTGAAGCCCACCGTGGTGATCGCAATGTTGGCGAGCGAGAAGTTCCGGTCCTTGAAAAGGGACAGGGGCAGCAGCGGTTCACCCGTGTTGAACTTCTGCCACAGGACGAAGACCACCAGCACGGCGATGCCGCTGATGATCAGGCCCCAGACGGTGATGGGGCCGGCGATGGTGCCCCAGTCGTACGTCGCGCCCTCCTGGATGCCGAAGACCAGGAGGAACAGGCCGAGGGCGCTGAGCAGTACGCCGGGAATATCGAACTTGTGCGGGTGGGTGGTCAGCGAGGGCACGAAACGCTGGGCGAGGATGAAGCCGACAATCCCGACGGGAACGTTGATGAAGAAGATCCATTCCCAGCCGAGGCCGTCCACCAGCACGCCGCCGAGGATCGGGCCAACCAGCGTGGCGACGCCGGCCGTGGCACCCCAGATGCCCATGGCCGCTCCGCGGCGGTCTGGGGGGAAGATCCGGGTAATGACGGCCATGGTCTGCGGCGTCATCATCGCCGCGCCGAGGCCCTGGACCACACGGGCCGCGATGAGGATCTCGACGCTGCCGGAGAGGCCGCACCACAGCGATGCCACGGTGAAGACGACGAGTCCGGAGAGGTAGAGCTTTTTCGGACCGAAACGGTCCCCGAGCCGGCCCGTGATCAGCAGCGGCACGGCATAGGCGAGCAGGTAGGCGCTGGTGACCCAGATCACCGAGTTAATGTCAGTGTTGAGGCCCTCCATGATGCTGGGGTTGGCCACCGAGACGATGGTGGTGTCGATCAGGATCATGAAGAAGCCGATCACCAGGGACCAGAGTGCCGGCCATGGCCGGGCTACGTTTTCCATGCGGTTCCTTAGGGGCTGGTGTGAAACGGTGGATGGGCTGTGTGTGGGGGCGGCCGGGTCCCGGCCGCGGTCCTGCGCGGGGTTCACCACGGCAGTTCGCCGGAGCGGAGCTGGTCCTGGAGGCTGCGGATCCAGGCGATTTCGGCGCGCAGCGTGCTCTGCTGGAACTGGACATCGATCCAGTACTTGCGCTCCACGCCCTTCTTCGCGAGCAGTTCCTCGCCGGAGACCAGGAAGCCGAGCTGTTCCTCCAACGCCTGAAGGCGCCGGTCGAGGAGTTCGACGACGACGCCGGCGGGCAGGTTGTAGGCCTCGGAGACGGCCAGCGGGAAGGCCGGGTATTCGTTGACCGGGGCGGCGAGCATGTCCTGCAGCCACGTCGTGAACGCTTCGCGGCCGGCAGCCGAGATCGTGTAGGTGGTGCGCTCCGGACGGTTGCCTCCCCGGTCCGTTCCCGTGGCTGTGACCAGCCCCTGATCCTCGAGCCGCCCGACGGCGTGATAAAGCGTTCCTGGCCGCACCTTGACCAGCCGGTCCTCGTGCCGCGCGATCAGGAGCTGGTACATCTCGTAGGGATGCATCGGTTCTTCCACGAGCAGGGAAAGTGCGGCGACACCCAGGGGTGTCAATGCGGTTGCCCGGGCCATGGTGCACTCCTTCTCGGTTTAGCAGTGTTCTCTTCGGCCTAAACGGCAGTTACTCCACTAAAGATTATTCCACGTGGAGTATTTGAGGGCAATCCTCCCCAACCCGGGCCGGCCGCGCCCCGGCCCCAGGCGCGATTGGTCAGCCGAGGAGGGCCAGGATGTCCGTCCGGGCGAACATCTGCGCGGCGGCCCGCGCGGTGGGGGTGCCGGCGTCCGGGTCGGCCCCGGCGTCCAGCAGTTCCCGGGCCACGTCCGTGTAGCCCTTGAAGACAGCACCGGCCAGCGGGGTCTGGCCGCGGTCGTTCGGCGTGTTGGCGTCGCCGCCGTGGTCCAGGATCAGCCGGACAGTGCCGGCGTGGCCGTGGTAGGCCGCCAGCATCACCAGCGAGTCGCCGGAGGAGGTGGTCAGCGTGGCCGGGGCACCGGCGGCCAGGTAGCTGCCCAGCAGCGCGGAGTTGCCCTCGCGGGCGGCGTCGAAGAGCGCGTGCGCCAGCGCGAGTGTCTCGTCGTCGGGCGCGGCGCCCGGCTCGTTCACTTTGGACCCGCCGTTCATCGGGTGCCCCGCAGGAAGCCGGTCTGGCGGCCCACCACCTGGCCGGCGTCGGGGGCCACAATGACTTCCTGGGCCGCGGAGTACGGCTCGTCCCCGTCCACGACGGTCAGGACCTCGTCCGGGGCGACGGAGCGTTTGATCACGGCCAGGGCGACGGGGCCCATCTCGTAGTGCTGCGCCACGGAGGTCACGGTGCCCACCTTGCGCTCGCCCGCACGCACCTCGCTGCCGGCCGCGGGCAGGGTGTGCTGGGAACCGTCGAGCTGGAGGAACACGAGACGGCGCGGCGGGTGGCCCAGGTTGTGGACGCGCGCGATCGTCTCCTGGCCCTTGTAGCAGCCCTTGGCCAGGTGCACGGCAGTGCGGAGGAGGTCGAGCTCATGCGGGATGGTCTTGTCGTCCGTTTCCGCGCCCCACCGGGGCCGCCACGCCGCAATCCGCAGCGCTTCGGAGGCCATGGTGCCGGCGAGGGCACGGTCGCCCACGGTCGCGACCAGTTGGTCCGCGGGGACCAGGTACTCAAACCACGGCCGTTCCAGTCCTGGATGGGCGTCCTCGCCCACCACAGCGTAGGAGTAGCCGCCGGCGCCGACGTGCGGCCACGGGTCTTCCCAGGCCTGCAGCGCGTCCCATTCCGGGATGCGGTGCGTGGAGCCGAGTACGGCCCAGTCGGCGGAGACGTCCGCGATTTCGACCCGGAGCATGAATTTCATCTTGTTGAGCCATTCGGCGAGCGGGGCCGCCTCGGCTGCCTCGACGATCAGCCAGGTCGTGGCGCCGTCGTCCACCGCCCTGGCGTCAAATTCGATCCGGCCCTGCACGCTCAGCAACAGCAGTTCGGTGGACTGGCCAGGGGCCAGGGAAGTGAGCTGCTGGGAGGACAGCGTGTTGAGCCAGCTCAGGCGGTCCGGCCCGCTGACCGTCACCACGCCGCGGTGTGAGAGATCGACGACGGCGGTGCCGGCGGCCAGCGCCCGCTGCTCCCGGAGCGGCTCGCCGTAGTGGGCGGCGACGCCGGCATCGGCGCCGCCGGCCTCAACCGCGGCCGGGCGCGACAACAGGGGGCTTTTGATAGTCATATTGAAAGGAACGTCCTTAGCTCTGTGCGTATTCCGGCCCCGGCAGGTTCCGGCCCCGGCAGGGACAATCTGGCTCCGCCGGACTGTGGGGCAGGCCGGTCCTAGCGGTATTCCGGATTTTCAAAGTCGAAGCGGGTGCCCGCTTTCCAGGCGTCGGGCAGGTTTCCGTAGGCGGGAATGCCGCCCGCGTCCTTGAGCATGCGCGCCAGGTGCAGCATGTTCCAGGTCATGAAGGTGGTGTTGCGGTTGGTGAAATCGCTCTCCGGCCCCCCGGACCCCTGGTCAAGGTAGCTCGGTCCCGGCCCGACGGGACCGATCCAGCCGGCGTCGGCCTGCGGCGGGATGGTGAAGCCGACGTGCTGGAGGCTGTACAGGACGTTCATGGCGCAATGCTTGATGCCGTCCTCATTGCCGGTGATGAGGCAGCCGCCCACCTTCGGGTAGTAGGCCCACTGGCCCTTCGCGTTCAGCTGCCCGGAGTGGGCGTAGAGGCGCTCGATGAGCTTCTTCGTCTGCGAGGAGTTGTCCCCCAGCCAGATGGGCCCCGCGACGACGACGATGTCCGCTTCCTGGACGGCCGGGTAGAGTTCCGGCCACTCATCGGTGGCCCAGCCGTGTTCGCGCATGTCCGGGTAGACCCCGCTGGCGATGTCGTGGTCCACCGTGCGGATCACGCGGGTGCTGACGCCCTGCTTCTCCATGATCCGGCGGCTGACCTCGATCAGGCCCTGCGTGTTGGACACGTCCGGGGACTTCTTGAGCGTGCCGTTGAAGAACACGGCCTTGAGGTCGGCGTAGCTGGCGCTGCCGGGTGCTGTGCTGCCGGCTGAGCTGGTGACTGTGTCATTCACGGTATTTCTCCTGGGTCGATGGTGACAACGGAAAAATCAGTGAGACCGCGTAATTAGCCTGCTTTGGCGAGGATGGCCGATGCGTGGGCCTCCAGGCCGCCGCCCGCCGTAGAATTCTTGCCGGTGGCCACGTCCCAGCGCCACAGCAGGTTTCCTTCCACCAGCCCGAAGATCCGGGTGGCCGCCGTGTACTCCTTGGAGTGGCTGCCGCGCATCACCATGTCGGTGCTGAGCTGGATCTGGGGGCCCTTGATCTGGCCGTAGTACAGCTCCGAGATCCCGCCGGGATGGGCGATGGAGACCGAGATGTCGAAGCCGCCGTCGCTGTTGCGCAGGGCCTCCACCTCGTCGGCGCTCTTGAGCACCGGGACGATGTCCGCCGGGATCAGGCCGGGGCCGCCGTCCTCCTCGCGCTGCTTACGCTCCAGCGCCCAGAAGCCGGTCTCGACAGTGAGGGGACGCAGCTTCGTGCCCTCGTCGTCGGTCAGCCAGCTCTCGGCGCGGTACTGCAGGTACGGCAGGCCGTTGTGCGTAAACGAGACGTGTTGCAGGAAGTGCTCGGAGTCCTCGTCTCCAGCCCCCAGCCGGCCGCTGCCCTCCCACTCACCAATGAGCCAGGACAGCGGAACGATTTCGGGGGTCAGATCAGTAGGGATTTCAATCGGCACAGCATCTACCTCTGGAAGCTACGGGGTCTGGAACGTGTTACTTCTGGCCTTTGAAGAGGCGGTACACGACAAAGCCGGCAAACCACGCCATGGACAGGCTGGCCACGCCAAGCAGGACAAGGAAAAAGATCTCATATGCAAGTACGGACATGATGCCATCCTAACGCTTAGTAGATGAGTAGTTTGTCTATGAAGTAGGCCAGGGAACCGACAGCAGAAACCGGCCCGAGCCCCATGCCCACGGCCGCCAAAACATTAAGGCCTTCACCGTTGAGGATGACGAGGCGGCGGAAACTCACCAGCACCGCCCCCACGACGACGCCGACGAGGGCCGCCGGCAGCACGGCGATGTCGGAGAACACCAGGCCGGCGAGCGGCCCGGCAAGGCCGGCGCTCACGATGCCCAGCGGCGCCACGATCCGGTCCGGCCAGCGGATCAGCCCCGCCAGCAGCGCGATCGCCGAGCTGATGGCCGCCACGAGGATCATTTCGCGGACCCCGTTGAAGCGCGAACTCGCAATCCAGCCGGCGCCGAGGCAGGAGAGCAGGACACCCGCGCACGAGCCCAGGGTGGATTCGAGGCGCTGGGCCTGACCGGTGCCCCGGATCAGCTGCATGACGAAGATTGCCATGACCCCGACGGCCAGGAATGACGGCGTCCAGTCCAGGAAGCCCGGAGCCGGGAGATAGGTCGCAGCCACTGCCGACCCGACGCCGGGCAGGCCAATCAAGACCGCGAGGGTCTTCTTGGCGGGGATGCCGAGAAAGTAGGGCCAGCCGATACCGATGCCGGCGGCGGCGAGCGCCGCGACGGCCAGGAGGACCTCAGGCGAGGCATAGGCTCCGGCGACAATCGCCGCGAGACCGGCCAGGCCGATGATCCCGACGCTCCACGGCTTCACTGTCTGCTCGCCATCGGCAGACCCAGCATGGCCAGACCTTCGCTCACTGCGGACCCCAATTCGACTCGGCTCAATTTCGACGGGCCGCGGGCCCTGACGGTTCAATCCTGCCCTATGTGAACGGTATGTGTCGCAAAAGGAGGCGCCGGAGGTGACGGGACCATGGCCGGAATGGGGCCTTTAGGTATACTCAACATCAGCAACAAGACGCCCAACGATGCGCGGACACCCCTTGGAGGAACAATGTCGCACATCCTGCTATTGACGAACAGCACGGGAACATCCGTGGACGTCCTGCCTGCTCTGGAACTGCTGAACCACCGGGTGCATATCCTTCCGGCCGAGCCCACTGCCCTGCTCGAGACCGACCCCTGCGACATCGTCCTGCTCGATGCCCGCAAGGACCTGGTCGGCGCACGTTCCCTCACCCAGCTGCTCAAGGCCACCGGCCTCAGCGCCCCGTTGATGCTGATCCTCACCGAGGGCGGCATGGCCGCGGTGTCCTCGGCGTGGGCCGTGGACGACATCCTCCTGGAATCCGCGGGCCCGGCAGAAGTCGAGGCCAGGATCCGGCTCGGCGTCGCGCGCGCCGTTCCGGACAAGGAAGACGTGCCGACCGAAATCCGGGCCGCCGGCGTCGTGATTGACGAGGCCAGCTACACCGCACGGGTCAACGGCGCCGCGCTCAACCTGACCTTCAAGGAATTTGAACTGCTGAAATACCTGGCCCAGCACCCCGGCCGGGTGTTCACCCGCCAGCAGCTGCTGACCGAAGTCTGGGGCTACGACTACTACGGCGGCACGCGCACCGTGGATGTCCACGTCCGGCGGCTGCGGGCCAAACTGGGCGCCGACCACGAGAACCTGATCAGCACCGTCCGCAACGTCGGCTACCGCCTGACCCTGGTCCGCCAGCCCGAGGACGAACTGACCGAGGCCTGAGCGCGCCACGGCCGCCACAGCGCGGCGGCGCCGGTACGCAGGCACTGTACACAAGTACTGAACGCAGGCACTGAACGCAGAAGGCCCCGGACTCTGAAATCCAGAGTCCGGGGCCTTCTTGGTGCACCAAACCATCGGCACAAACTTTTCAGTATCTAGCAGTATTTCTCAGTGGAGGACATACGGGTCGAACGTATCGAGGCCACCCCAGTGGTGGATCCCCCTCGCATCTGGCTCAACGCCGGACGAGATAACGACTATACGCGGCCGTCCGCAGTTCGACAAAATCGGCCGCTGACCCCCATGCACCCGATAGCCTTGCACCATGAGCCCTGCGCACCCGGAAAACTGGCCCGTACACACTGAAAAAGGAACCGTGGACGCCGCGCTGCTGCGGGACGTCGCCGCCCTTGTCGCCGCGGCGGAAGAGTCAGACGGCAATCCGCCGTTGTCCGAACAGACCCTTGTCACGCTGCGCGCCGGTGATGCGGGCGAGCACTCGGTGCTTGCCCTGGCCCTCTATGCCCCTGACGACAAGTTGGATCCCGCGACGGCGCAGGACCTGGCCGGCGTCGCCGTCGTCATCGAGGAACCCGACGGCACCGGCATCCTCGAGGTCGCCGTCCATCCCAGCTACCGCAACCAGGGCGTGGGCGACCGCCTGCTGGGCGAACTGAAGACCGTCCGCGGCTTCGCCGGCCTGAAAGCCTGGTCCCACGGAAACCACGAGGCCGCGGCCGACCTCGCGGCCCGCTACGGCTACGGCGCCGTGCGTGAGCTGTGGAAGATGCGGTTGATGACGGCGGCAGCGGCCCTGCCGGAGGCCCAACTCCCGGACGGCGTACAGCTCCGCGCCTTCGTGCCCGGCCGGGACGAGGACGCCTGGCTGGCCGCAAACAAGGCCGCCTTCGCCCACCACCCGGAGCAAGGCAACATGACGCGGGCCGATCTGGACGCCCGGATGGCCGAACCGTGGTTTGATCCCGCGGGCTTCCTGCTGGCCGTCGACCCGGCGGACCGGCTCCTGGGATTCCACTGGACCAAGGTGCACCCCCGGCACGGCGACCACCCCGCAATGGGCGAGGTCTACGTGGTGGGCGTGACCCCCGATGCCCAGGGGTCCGGGCTGGGCAAGGCCCTCACGGTCGCCGGCATCAGGCATCTTCAGGACCTGGGGCTCCGCGCCGTCATGCTCTACGTCGATGCCGACAACACCCCCGCCGTCGCCCTCTACCGCCGGCTCGGATTCACCCGCTGGGATGTCGACGTGATGTACGCGCCGCTGCCGCAGCAGCCATCACCGGCCGCCGCTCCCGCGCCGGACGGCGTTAGTCAAGTCGGCGGATAACCGTCCCGGCCCGGGCCGAAACCTGGGGTCATCCGGCCATGATTGCTTGTAAGGTTGAAGCTACATCGCGCCAGCATTGAGGAGACACCATGCCACGGGATACCGCCCGGACATCCACGTCTGAACCAGCAACGCCGGAAAAGGGGACGCGTCCGGTACGTGCCCGCTTTGGCTCCTCCGAAGTGCCGGCCTCGCGCGCCACGCAGGACCGGATCGACATTCCGGAGTTCGCGCCGAACCTGGAACCGGAAGGCGACATCCGCCCCGACCGGTTCCTGGACCGGGAACTGAGCTGGCTTTCGTTCAACGCGCGGGTCCTGGAATTGGCCGAGGACCCCAACCTGTACCTGCTGGAGCGGGTCAGCTTCCTGTCCATCTTCGCCTCCAACCTGGACGAGTTCTTCATGGTCCGGGTGGCCGGGCTGAAGCGGCGGATCGCCACGGGGCTCGCCGTCCCCTCCCCTGCCGGGCTGAGCCCCATGCAGGTCCTGGAGCAGATCGGCGAGGAGGCCCACCGGCTGCAGCAGCGCCACGCCCGGGTCTACGCCGAACAGATCCGTCCGGCGCTGGCCTATGAGCACATCCACCTGATGCACTGGGAGGAGCTCGACTCGCAGGCCAAGGACCAGCTCAGCGCCATGTTCGCGGAAAAGGTTTTCCCGATCCTGACGCCGCTGGCCGTGGACCCGGCGCACCCGTTCCCCTACATCTCCGGGCTGTCCCTGAACCTCGCCGTGGTGGTCCGCAACCCGGTCAGCGACAAGGAGCTCTTCGCCCGTGTCAAGGTCCCTGACCAGCTCCCGCGCCTGATCTCCATCGACGGCGCCCGCGCCGGCTCCGTCCCGGGACGGGTGGCACGATTCATCGCGCTCGAAGAAGTGATCGCCGTGCACCTGGACCAGCTGTTCGCCGGCATGGAGGTCCTGGAACACCACATCTTCCGCGTGACCCGCAACGAGGACGTCGAGGTCGAAGAGGACGACGCCGAAAACCTGCTGCAGGCCTTGGAGAAGGAACTCCTGCGCCGCCGGTTCGGCCCGCCCGTCCGCCTTGAGGTCACCAATGACATCAACCCGAACATCCGTGCCCTGCTGATCCGCGAGCTCGGCGTCGAGGAATCCGAGGTCTACTCCGTGCCGGCGCCGCTGGACCTGCGCGGACTCTCGGTGATTGCCGGGATCGACCGGGCGGACCTGCACTACCCCAAGCACGTCCCGCACACCTCGCGCTACCTCAACGAATCGGAAACGTCCAAGGCGGCCAACGTCTTTGCCGCCATGCGGCGACGGGACATCCTCCTGCACCACCCGTACGACTCCTTCTCCACGTCGGTCCAGGCGTTCCTGGAACAGGCAGCCGCGGACCCCAAAGTCCAGGCCATCAAGCAGACCCTGTACCGCACTTCCGGTGACTCCCCGATTGTCGATGCCCTGATCGACGCCGCCGAGGCCGGCAAGCAGGTCCTGGCGCTCGTGGAGATCAAGGCGCGCTTTGACGAGCAGGCGAACATCTCCTGGGCCCGGAAACTGGAACAGGCCGGCGTCCATGTGGTGTACGGCATCGTGGGGCTCAAGACCCACTGCAAGCTCTCCCTCGTGGTCCGCCAGGAAGTGGACGGCCTGCGCCGCTACTGCCACATCGGCACCGGCAACTACCACCCCCGCACGGCCCGCTACTACGAGGATCTGGGCCTGCTGACGGCGAACGAACAGGTCGGCGAAGACCTGTCGAAGCTGTTCAACCAGCTCTCCGGCTACGCGCCGAAGTCCACGTTCAAGAGGCTGCTCGTGGCGCCGCGCTCGGTCCGTTCCGGGCTGATCGACAGGATCGAGACCGAGATCAGGAACGCCCGGGCCGGCATCCCCGCCCGCGTCCAGATCAAGGTCAATTCGATGGTGGACGAAGCCATCATCGATTCCCTGTACCGCGCGTCCCAGGCCGGGGTGCAGGTGGATGTCATTGTCCGCGGCATCTGCTCCCTGCGGCCCGGCGTTCCGGGCCTGAGCGAGAACATCACGGTCCGCTCCGTGCTGGGCCGCTTCCTGGAACACTCCCGCGTCTTCGCTTTCGCCAATGCCGGCGACCCGGTGGTTTACATCGGCTCGGCCGACATGATGCACCGCAACCTCGACCGCCGCGTTGAAGCCCTCGTGCAGCTGACGAGCGGCGACGACACGAGCTACGTCCTGGACTTACTCAACCGCTACATGGTGCCGGAAACCGCGAGTTGGCATTTGGACAAGCAGGGTGAATGGACCCGCCACCACCTGGCGGAAGATGGCCAGGACCTCAAGGACGTGCAGTCCTGGCTGCTCGCCTCCCGCTCGCGCCAGCGCTCGACCAGCCTGCGGTAGGGATCGTGAGTGTGAGCAGCGATGCACTGGTTGCGGACCAGGCTGACCAACCCGGCGAAGAGGTTTCCGTCACGGCGGCGGGCGCCATCCCCTGGCGCCTCAATTCGGTAAACAAGGACCAGCTCGAGGTCCTGCTGATCCACCGTCCGCGGTATGACGACTGGTCCTGGCCGAAGGGCAAAATCGACGCCGGCGAGACCATCCCGGAGTGCGCCGTGCGCGAGGTGGAGGAGGAGATCGGGCTCACCGCTCCGCTGGGGATCCCGCTCCCGCCCATCCGCTACCACGTGGCGGCTGGGCTGAAGGTGGTCCACTACTGGGCGGTCGACGTCGACGGCGCCGTCTTGATCCCGGACGGCACGGAAGTCGACAGCGTCATGTGGTGCCCGCCCGAGAAGGCCGCCCGCCTCCTGAGCAACCCGAGCGACATCGAGCCGCTTCAGCACCTGGTGAACGCCCACGACCGTGGGGAGCTGGCGACCTGGCCGCTGCTGATCGTGCGCCATGCGAAGGCCAAGCCCCGCTCGTCCTGGTCCAAGGCCGAGGGCGACCGCCCGCTGGCCGCCACCGGCATGCGGCAGGCGCAGTCGGTGGGGCGGCTCCTGCAGGCGTGGAAGCCCGGCCGGATCGTTTCAAGCCCGTGGCGCCGGTGCGTGGCCACCATCGCACCGTACGCCAAGGCGGCCGACGCCAAGGTCAAGCTCAACGAGGCCCTCACCGAGCACCGGCACGGCCGCAGCCCGCACAAGACGGCCGCCGTCGTCGAATCGCTGTTCGACAAGCAGCGGGCCGTGGCCGTGTGTACGCACCGCCCGGCACTGCCGACCGTCCTGAAGCAGCTCGGAAAGCACATGAACTCCCGCCTCCGGGATCTGCTGCCGTCCTCGGATCCGTATCTGGCGCCGGGCGAGATCATCGTGTGCCACGTGGCACACCACAGCAAGCACAAAATAGTTGCGGTGGAGCGGTTCAAGCCGTTCGACGACTGAGGTCCTTGACCCCGGGGGGGGCCCTAAGCCTAGTTTGTATCAATAGCTTGATACATTACTGCTGAATCTTGGGGGATTCCGTGCCGGTCCTGTTGAACGTGCCGCCGATGCTGTTGCTCGGCCCGGCGATCGCCGCCCTGCTGGTGTATGCCGTCCTGCGGTGGGTGATCTGGGCTCCCGGGACCGGAACGTCGCCGCAGACAGTATCGGAGCACGGGCTGTGGGTAGGTGTGATCGGCTGGCTCGCAAGCTCACTCCAGGGCGCCATGACCCTGGGCATCATCCCGGCCAATCCGTCAGCGTCCGCCGTGGTGGGCGCCGACTCGATCATCCCGGCGCTGGCATGGCCGGTCCTGGGCTGCCTGGGCGTGCATGCCCTGGGACAGGTCACCTACCCGGGTCCGCGGCGAATGCGGCGGCAGGCCGTGCTGTCCGTGCGGCGCATCAAAGACTTCCTGCCCCGCAGGCTGGCATTGACCACGGCTGCGATCTTCGTCTCGGCTGCCGCGGCCATCGCCCGGACTGCCACGCTGCCCGGGTTCGCGGCCGTGGCTCCCACTACGGTCAGCGACGGCGCGTACGGCTACTACAACAGCGGCGGCGACGGCCGTATCCCCGGACCGGAGGTGGCCGCATGGCTCGGCGGCGCCCTGCTGGTGCTGGCCGTCGGCACGTGGCTGGTTTTGTGGCTGATCGCCCGCCGCCGGCAACTGGAGGCCCTTGACGCGGCGGACAACGCTGTACTGCGGACCATCGCGATGAACCGGCTGCTGCGCACAGTGTCCACAGTGGCTGCCGGCTTGGCGGTCATCGCGGGGAACTTCGCGGCCCGTCCCGATCCGGCCCAGCAAACGGGATCGTGGACGAACTTCGCCGGCCTCGCGGCGACCGTGGTCCTGCTCGTGATGTGGTGGTGGCGGCCGCCTCGGCTTGCTTCCGCCGGGCTGGGCGTCCGGAACCGGCCGGAATCAGGGATCGCCGCCGGCCGCCAGCACCCGGCCGCCAGGCTGGTCTCCTCACTTGGAGCGCTCCTGGGCCTCGCGGCCGCCGTGCCGCTGGTCGCCGGAGCCTTCCTCGCCCCCGTGATCATGGCGGCCGCCGGCTACGGACTTGCGGGACTCGTGGCCGTGATGGGCACCTGCGTCCTGCTGGTCATCGCCGGAGGCGAGCTGGTCCTGCAGCGCAACTACGGAACGACGGAGGCGCCGCGCACCTGGCCCCGGCAGCCGGTTAGCCCGGCCCTGCTGACCACGGCGGTCCTGGCGCTGCTGGTCTTCCTGGCAGCCCTCGCCGTCACCGCCGCGGGACAGGCCCTGCTGGCCGAAGATCGCGGCTGGGTTCCGGTTGCACTGCTCACCGCCGGGACCTGCGTTGCCGCCCTGCCGGCGTTCCTCCGGGCCCGGTCCCGCCAGGGCGTCCGCGACGCCCCGCGCGGTCTGGACCCCGCGCTGCGAGCCATCACTGTCCACCGCGTCGTGCGGACCCTCGCCGCAACCCTCACGGCCCAGGCCGGTGTCCTCCTGCTGACCCAGACCAATGCCTGGGCGGCGGTGTTCGGGCCGGACGCGTTCGGCGACGCCGTCGATCCGGCCGCCGGATCGTGGTGGCCGGCGACCCTGGCAGGCGCTGTCCTGGCCGCCAGTGCCGTGGTCATCGCCGTCATCCCCGTGGGCGGCCTGGCCCGGAAGACCCCCGCTCCCCTGCCGCGGAAGGAAGTCGCCGCGTGACGGCGGGCATCGCCGTCAACCTGCGTTCGCCAGTTCCCCCCTTCGAGCAGATCCGGACGCAGATCGCCTCCCTCATCAGCGCCGGGACGCTGGCAGCGGGAACCCGGCTGCCGACCGTCCGCAGCCTCGCGTCGGACTTGGGCCTCGCGGCCGGGACAGTCGCGCGGGCCTACAAGGAACTCGAACTGGCCGGACTGGTCGAAACCCGGCGGCGCAACGGCACGGTGGTCGCCGGCAGCCAGCCGATCCTGACCCCGCCCGCACCTCCGCCGGGCACGGTCCCGGTGGAGGTGATCGCCGCCGTCGACCGCTGCATTGCGGAAGGCCGCACTGCCGGGCTCGACGACGCGGCACTGCTGGCGATCCTGCGGGCGAGGCAGGGAGGGTCACACAAATAAGGAGAGCCAGCGAGTTCTCAGTAGACTGGAACGGTGAGCATCCCTACGCCCTATGAAGACCTCCTGCGCGACGTCCTCGAGCACGGCACGCACAAATCGGACCGCACCGGTACCGGCACCCTGAGCGTTTTTGGCCGCCAGCTCCGCTTTGACTTGAGCAAGAGCTTCCCGCTGATCACCACCAAGCGGGTGCATTTCAAGTCCGTGGCGGTGGAGCTGCTTTGGTTCCTCCGCGGCGACACGAACGTCAAATGGATGCAGGACCAGGGCGTCACCATCTGGGACGAATGGGCCGACGCCGACGGCGAACTCGGTCCCGTTTACGGGGTCCAGTGGCGTTCCTGGCCCACGCCCGACGGCGGGCACATCGACCAGATCGCCGAGCTCATCGAGAACCTGAAGTCCAACCCGGATTCGCGCCGGCACATCGTCTCGGCCTGGAACGTCTCCGAACTCAAGGACATGGCCCTGCCCCCGTGCCACGCGTTCTTCCAGTTCTACGTGGCGGACGGCAAGCTTTCGTGCCAGCTGTACCAGCGGTCGGCGGACACCTTCCTGGGCGTGCCCTTCAACATCGCGTCCTACGCCCTGCTGACACGCATGATCGCGCAGCAGACCGGCCTGGAACCGGGCGAATTCGTCTGGACCGGCGGGGATGTCCACATCTACGACAACCACATGGACCAGGTCCTCAAGCAGCTCGCCCGCGAGCCCTACGACTACCCCCAGCTGAACATCACCCGAAAGCCGGACTCCATCTTCGACTACACCCTCGAGGACTTCGAGGTGGTCGGCTACCAGCACCACCCGACGATTAAGGCCCCGATAGCCGTATGAGCAACGACAATACCGCGGGCGTGCAGCCCGGCGATTTCACGGAACAACTTCGAGCGTCCACCACTGGCCTCGGGCTCGTCTGGGCCCAGACCAGCACCGGGGTGATCGGCAAGGCCGGTGACATGCCGTGGCACCTGCCCGAGGACATGTCGCACTTCAGCCGCCTCACCACCGGCCACCCGGTCATCATGGGACGCAAGACCTGGGAATCATTCCCGGACAAGTACCGCCCCCTGCCCGGCCGGACGAACATCGTCATCACCCGCCAGGCCACCTGGCAGGACACCCCGGGCGCGGAAGGCGCCGTCGCCGTCGCGTCGCTCGATGACGCCTTGCTTGAATCCCAGTTCGTGGCCGGCCATGAGACCGTGTGGATCATCGGCGGCGGCGAAATCTTTGCCCAGTCCCTGGACCTTGCCGACGTCGCCGTCGTCACCACCATCGACACCAACGCCGAAGGGGACACCTTCGCTCCGGAACTCGGCTACGACTGGACCGTCTCGGCCAGCCTCCCGGCCAACGGCTGGCTGACCTCCGCCAACGGCACCCGCTACCGGATCACGCTGTGGCGCCGGACGGAGGCCAAGTAATGCTGAGGAAGCCCGAGACCCTCTTTGTCCTGGGGTACATGCTCCTGCCCCTGCTCGCACTGCTCTCCGCGGTCGTGGGATTGACCATGATCCTGGGCGGCAACAAGATCCTCGGGGCGATCGTGCTGGTGGTGGTGACCCAGGTCTTCACGTTCGGGGCGGTTTTCGCGCTGCGCCGGCGCAAGGCGGCACTGCTGGAAGAGCCCCGCGGCGACTATAACGCGTGACGTAACCGACTGCGCCGGGCGGGCCGTGAAGTCTAAACTGGGCCCATGACTACAGCAGCTACCCCGTCCGTCGGCCTGGTTGGTTGGCGTGGCATGGTCGGTTCCGTCCTCATGCAGCGCATGCAGGATGAGGGCGACTTCGCCAACATCAACCCGGTCTTCTTCTCCACCTCGAACGCGGGCGGTGCCGCCCCGGCCCTGGCCGGCGCCGCTGCGGGCGCCGCCGGCAAGCTTGAGGACGCGTTCGACCTCGAGACCCTGGCGAAGCTGCCCATTATTGTCACCGCCCAGGGCGGGGACTACACCAAGCAGGTCCACGGCGAGCTCCGCAGCCGCGGCTGGGACGGCCTCTGGATCGATGCCGCCTCCACGCTGCGCATGAATGAGGATTCCATCATCGTGCTGGACCCCATCAACCGGGACGTCATCGACGCCGGCCTCTCCGGCGGGGTGAAGGACTACGTCGGCGGCAACTGCACCGTGTCCTGCATGCTGATGGGCCTGGGCGGGCTGTTCAAGAACGACCTGGTCGAATGGGGCACGTCCATGACGTACCAGGCGGCCTCCGGCGGCGGGGCGCGCCACATGCGTGAACTGCTGAACCAGTTCGGCAGCCTCAACGCCGAGGTCAGCACCGAACTGGACGACCCGGCGTCGGCGATCCTCGAGATCGACCGCAAGGTCCTGGCACACCAGCGCGCCGGCATCGACGCCACACAGTTCGGCGTTCCGCTGGCCGGTTCGCTGATCCCCTGGATCGACGCGGACCTCGGCAACGGCCAGTCCAAGGAGGAATGGAAGGCCGGGGTGGAGACGAACAAGATTCTTGGCACCTCCGCCGCGAACCGCGTCGTCATGGACGGCCTGTGCATCCGGATCGGTGCGATGCGCTCCCACTCCCAGGCCCTGACCCTGAAGCTGCGCGAGGACCTCCCGGTCGCCGAGATCGAGAAGCTCGTGGACGCGGACAACCAGTGGGCCCGCGTGGTGCCAAACACCAAGGAAGCCTCGATGGCCGAGCTCACGCCCGTGGCGGCGTCCGGCACCCTGGACATTCCGGTGGGCCGGATCCGCAAGCTCGAGATGGGTCCGCAGTACATCAGCGCGTTCACGGTGGGCGACCAGCTGCTGTGGGGCGCCGCGGAGCCGCTGCGGCGCATGCTCCGCATCGCCACCGGAAACCTGTAGGAGCCCGTCCGGGACACCCTACAGGCATACGTTCAGACACCCCTTCAGGCACCTGTTCCGGCACCTGTTCAGGCGCCAAGGAATCTGCGGTATTTCGCGGCCTGCAGCCCAAAAGACTTTTGGGCTGCAGGCCGCAGCCCGTTAACGGCGTCGAAGGGTTCAGGCACGACGCCGGCTCCCCTGCGGCCCGGCGGCCCGGCCCAGGTGCCGATCACGCCGCCGCCGGCCACAATGGTCTTCTTGAACACGCCGTTGCCGCCGGGGACGATCTTGTCGGCGTGCTCCGGCGGCAGCACGAGGGACCGGTCCGCGTAGCCGAGCAGGAATTCGTCGAACCCCGGCAGCGCCAGCACCGTGCGCTGACCGGGGACGCCGTCGTCGAGCAGCGCGGCTGTCTCTGCAGAGAGCCAGTAGCTGGTCCCCTCAAACTCCAGTTCCGCCAGCTGGTCCGACACCCGGGCCAGGGCGGCCCGGGTTTCCGTCAGCGGAATGCCGGCCCACCAGGCAAAATCACGTTCCGTGGCGGGGCCGTGACTGCGAAGGTAGCGCAGCAGCCACTCGGCGATGCCGTCGGAACGGTCCAGGGTCCGCGACTCGGTGATCCAGTCGCCGAAGGCCACGACCAGCTGCTGGTTGCCGGCCAGCGGACCCTGCACCAGCAACCCCCGCTGGCACAGGATCCCGAGCAGATGGATGCCGCGCTGGCCCGCCGTGGACTGGCCCGCCCGTTCGAAGGCCTGGAACAGCTCCGCCCGGCTGGCAGCTCCTCCGGAGACCAGCTGCAGGGCAGTTGCCGCGGCGGCGTCGACGTCCGCGGCCGTGATCTCGAGCTCCCGGTGGCGCCGGGCCAGGCCCTGGATCAGCCGGTCGGAGGTGATGGCCAGCATCCATTTCAAGTCCTCGGGCGCCAGCACGTGCAAGGTGCCGCGCATTGGCCAGGAACGGACGATCTCCGCCCGGTCCAGCGCCCCGCGTACGTCTTCGGCGCGGGAACCCGGCACGCGCTGGCCGACGGCCCAGAGCACGGCCTGCAGGTCCTGGGCCTGCATCGCCGTCATGCAGCGGACGGCTTCCGGGATGGACTGAAACCCCGGTCCCAGCAGTCCCTGGGCGGCCAGCCGCAGCCTGCCCATCATGGCACTCGTGACCCGGATCCGCCCAGTTGCTCCCATGGAGTTCATCCTAGGACCGGGGACGGACCAAGTCGGCGGGAACCCTAGACGGAAAAAGTGCTGTTGACCTAGTGTTACAGAAGTTACACCTGTCTACGCGAAGGAATAGAGCGCATGCCGTCAATCAGTGGGGCAACAGGGATTCTTGAGCAACTCATTATGCCCGGAAGCACTAACTCGCTCCTCGACCGTTGGACCGACGTGGCCCGTGCCCTGCCCGACCGGCCGGCACTCCAGTCTCCCGGCGTCAGCTACACGTACCGGGAAGCCGACGTGCTCAGCGACATCATCGCCGCCAGGCTGTTGGAGGAGCTCCCAGTCGGCGAAGCACCGATCGGGGCGTTTCTGGGTCACACCGCGCCCGCGTTGCTCGGCTTTCTCGGCATCATGAAAGCCGGATGCATCGCCGTCGCGCTCGATTCCCATCTTCCCGCCGAGCGGCTCCATGACATCAGCACCCTCGCGGGAATCACAACATACCTTGTCGACGAGACCGGCGAGGCCGCCGCCGCCAAGCTGGGAGTAAGCCTTACGAACTCCATCCGGCTTGACGAGTTGATTGCCCAATCTGTGCTCCCGGGAGGCGCCGCCGAGGTGGACGGTCCGCCGCTGGCGGAGGGTCTGGCCCGCCGCGGTGGTGACGCGGTCTCAATCGTGTTCACATCGGGGTCGAGCGGCAGACCGAAAGGTGTGTTGCAGACCCACGACCAGCTGCTGAATGATGCCTTCGCCCACGGCCAGCGTTTTCGGATCGGCCCGGAGGACCGCGTTGCGCTGGTTCTGCCCTACGGTTTTGCAGCTGGGCTCTCGCTCCTCTTCGGCGCCCTCCTGAACGGGGCCGGGGTGTGGAGCTTCGACCCGAGGGACGGCGGGGTGCGGGGCCTCGTTTCTTGGATCGATGAACAGCGCCTGTCAACGCTGCACTGCACCCCTCATCTGCTCCGCTCGCTCGCGAGCGCTCTAGCGCCAGACAAAGTGCTGACTTCGTTGCGCCTGGTGGCAACGGTTGGCGAGGCCGTGCATGGACGCGATGTCGAGGCGATCCGCCCGCACCTACCCGCGAGCGCCTCATTCTTCAACTGGTCCGGTTCCTCGGAGGTCGGCGTCCTGGCCCTGCACGAGATCCCTGGGGGCGCTCCTGTGCCCGAAGGAACGATCCCTGCGGGACGACCTGTCGCCAACCGGGACGTGCCCATACACCGGGAAGACGGCAGTCCGGCGCCCCAAGGCGAGTCCGGCGAGATCCTTACGATTTCGAATTACCTCTCCGGCGGCTACTGGCGCGACGAGGCCGCGAACGAAGCACGATTCAGCGTAGCTGAGGATGGTCGCCGAGTATGCCGCCAGGGTGACTTGGGACGGTTTGACGAACGTGGCAACCTGATCCTGCTGGGTCGCGCGGATGCCGCGGTCAAGGTGCGCGGTTATCTGGTTGAGCCCGGCGAGGTCGAGGCAGCCTTCCTCGCAACAAACGGGATCGCCGAGGTGGTGGTCCTGCCTGTGGTCAACCCTCCCGCACCCACGCGCTTGATCGCCTACGTGGTTTCGCAGCCTGGCCTCCGCCCGCCTTCGCCTGCGGCGCTGCGTCGCAGCCTGCGAGCACGGCTCCCCGAATACATGGTCCCTGCTGACATCGTGCAGCTGTCCGCACTTCCCCGCAACGAGCGCGGCAAGGTCGACCGCGCCCAGTTGCCCGACGTTGCCGCCCCCGCCCTTCCGGCAGTGTCTGAACCCATGAACCAGTGGGAGCTGGTGGTCGCGGACATTTGGTCGGAGGTTCTCGGGCTGGAGGTTATCGGCCTGGACCAAGACTTCATGTCCCTCGGCGGCGACTCGCTCTCTGCCGAGGAGCTGTTCACTATCGTGGAGGAACGCTTTGGCGTCAGCATGGTCTCGTCAGACCTGATCGCGTCCCCTACCCTTCGCGAGTTCACCCGGCGCGTGAAGCTTGGTTCCGCGGCCCTGCCAAGCCATCCGGACGTGGTAACCCTGCAGTCCGGCGGCGCCCGGACGCCCTTGTTCTGCTTCGCCGGTTCCGGTGCATTGGCACTGACTTTCCTCCCCCTCTCCCGCCATTTTCCCGACCGCCCTGTGTATGCTTTCCAGGCCCATGGTCTGGAAAGGCGCGCATTGCCTGACCGTACGGTGGAAGGGGCTGCGCGGCGGTTTCTTGAGATTATCCGCATTGTGCAACCACACGGCCCGTATCTCCTTTTGGGGCACTCCTTCGGCGGTCTCGTCGCGCTCGAGATCGCACGGCTCCTGGCCGAAGCCGGCCAACCAGTCGAAGTCGTGGGCCTGCTCGACACGTATCTGCCGCGCAGTCCGGCAGCGCAAGCCCAATTCACCTTCGAGCCGATGGCTGAACGGCCCGCCGCTTCCACTCCGATCCGGAGGGTTCGCCAGGCACTCCACGAGCAGGGTCGCCGGATCCTGCCGGACGGGCTGCCTGCCGTGCAGGCGTGGAGCCGACAGGCACGGGCGCGCCTTGCGGGTGTGATTCCATTCGCCGGGCAGCGTCAATTCGATGCGTTCTTCGACCATGAGCGACTCACATTGAGGCGCCATCAAGTCATGCCGTACGACGGCCGGGTATTCCTTGTGCGCGCTGACGAAAACCCGGACGGGCCGGAGGATTGGAACCGTTTACTCACGGGCCCCCATGAGTTCTTTAAGATCCCGAGTGAACACAGCTCGCTGTTGCGTGAACCCCACGCAACAGCTCTGGCCCGGCTCGTGCAGTCGGAGCTCGACCGGGTGGCGCAATGACCCGGCCCATCCAGCTCTCCCGCGCCCACCGCCGCTCGCCGCGAAGCCGGCCACCCATTAGGGAGGACGGCGCCACGGATGATTTCCCAGGGCTGGGGCGGGTCGAACAACTCGTCCTCCGAGGTGACGGTTTGACAACCACGTCCCTCGAAATCCTGACGGGCGACACGATCACGGTCGAGGTTGCCGGGCACTGGAGCCTGGCCGTACCCGGTTCCGACGACCTCTTCCGCGCAAGCTCCTTGCATTACGACGTAGACCGAAGCAGCACCGGGGATTACATCGCGACCGCCCACCGCCATTTGGCAATGATGGTCGGTGAGACGCTCCTCGTGCGCGAAGTGCTGCTCGTGGGAACGGATGGAAGGGTCCATGGATCCGCTGAAGTACTCGCCAGGCTTGGCGGGATACCGCAGCCGGTCGCCGAGGCGCTGGCGTCGACCGACCAGCCGATCGGACGGTTGCTCCGCGACCACGGTGTGCAGGTCACCAGGGAACTCTGCACCTGGGGCCTGATCCCGGCCGGCTCCCGCGCCGCCCGGCTGGGGCCCCAACTAACTCCCGCGTCCCGGGTCCCAGGCCGCACCTACGTCATGCGGCTAACGGCCACAAAAACCCCGCTTGCCGTTCTGACGGAACGGTTTGCGCCGCACGTGTTTGAAGGGGCAGCCGGCGGTTAACAGCCAAGCCGAAGCTAGCTTCGCCAACAGTGTGGGCCCGCGGAGGTCGCCCAGCCGGGCGCTGGGGGTGGACGTGGCTCCGGTTGGTGCTCCGCCTACGTGGCTGCCCGGGAGGTTGCCGGGCTGTTCCCAGCCGCCATCCAGCAGGCTTCCCTACCCTTGAATCATGACTATGAGTGAGGTGTGGCCGCTGCTGCGGCCCCTGTGCCGGAAGCTGGCCCTGCTGGGCTGGGCGTCCAGCGCCGCCGGCATGGCTGCCGGGCTCGCCGTCGCCATCGCCAGCGGTACCCGGCTCTCGCCCATGATGAGCACCCTGCAGCTGGTGGCCGCCTCGTCCATGGCGGTGTCCGTGGCCAGCTTCGTCACGGCCGCGGCGTTGCAGCCGCGGGCACGGTCACGGTCTCAGTCACAGTCTCAGGCACGGGTGCAGGCGGCTGTGAAGCACGGAAGCATCGCCCCGCAGGGCCGGGAGCTCCAGCTCGACTATGGCGGCGAATTTCCGGCCACCGTGCAAGCCTTCCTGCTCGGCTCCCTGGCGTTCCTCGCCGGCGCCGTGGCGTTTGCGTGCGCCGGACTGGTGCTGCAAAGCGGGCCCAGCGTCCAGTCCGTGGCGTTCTGCCAGGTCTTCCTGCTCGGGGCCGCGGCCTCCGGTTTCACCTTCATGCTTTTCAGCAAGGTGGCACCCCGCCACACGGAACCGTAGCGGGGGCGCCCGGGCCGGCGCTGCCCCCGGCCGTGCCCGGGCGGCGGCCCTTCCCCTGGGCCGGACTTTCCCTAAAGATCGACGCCGATCAGCAGCGGCTCCGGGTGCAGTTCAATGCCGAAACGTTCGTAGACGCCGTGGCGGACCTCGCGCGCGACGGCCAGCATGTCCGCCGCGCTCGCCCCTCCCCGGTTGGTGATGGCAAGGGTGTGCTTGGTGGACAGCGAGGCCCGGCCGCCCGAGACGCTGTCCGGGTCCAGACCGAAGCCCTTGGCGAACCCGGCCTGGTCGATCAGCCACGCCGCCGAGAGCTTGGTCAGCCCGTCCGCACCGGCGGGGTACCGCGGGGCCTCCTGCGGCAGCCGTGCCGCGACGTCCTCGGCCACGATCGGGTTCGTGAAAAAGGATCCCGTGGAGTAGGTGTCACGGTCGTCCGCGTCCCAGACCATGCCCCTGGACGCCCGGAGCCGCAGCACCTCGCGCCGGACGTCGGTGGAGTAGGCGCGCTGGCCCTGCTCGACGCCGAGCACCCGGGCGAGTTCGGCGTAGCGGACCGGGGCGCTCTTCCGGCCGAGCGGGAGCTGGAACTCCACGGTGAGCACCACATAGCGCGGTGAGCCGTTGACGGTGGTCTGCTTAAGGATGGAGTCCCGGTAGCCGAACTTGAGTTCGGAATTCGTGAAGGTCTTCACCGCCTTGCGTTCCCGGTCCCAGGTGCGCACGACGGCGATCGTCTGGGAGACGTCGGCCCCGTAGGCGCCGACGTTCTGCACGGGGGTGGCGCCCGTGGCACCGGGGATCCCGGAGAGTGCTTCGACGCCGGACCAGGCATGCTTCACGGCGTGTTCAACGAAAGCGTCCCAGTTGTGGCCGGCCTGGACCACCACCGCCACGCCGCCGCAGGAGTCCTCGGCGTCGACGGTGAACCCCTCCGAGGCGATCTTCAGCACAGTGCCGGGGAACCCGGCGTCGGACACCAACAGGTTGGAGCCGCCGCCGATGATCAGCAGGGACTGGCCGGCGGCGTCCGCGGTGCGCACGGCGTCGATGATCTCGGCCTCGGTGCGGGCCTCGACATAGCGGCCGGCGGGGCCGCCGACGGCGGAGGTGGTCAGGGCGGAGAGCTGGATCTGGGTCACCTGACCAGCCTAGCCGGGATCATCCGCCCGGCTAAGCCGGTACTGGCCGCCCCTGGCTAGCTGGACTGTCCCGGCACGGGCACGGGCGCGGGGAGTTTGCGGGCCACCGGGGAGAGCAGGAAACTGACGATCAGCATCACCATGACGCCCAGCAGCGAGTGGAGAATGCCGACGTGCTCGGCCAGCAGACCCAGCAGCGGCGGCCCGCACAGGAACGCTCCGTAGCCGATCGTGGACACCACGGACACCCGCGCGGCGGCCTTGACGGGATCGTCGGCCGCGGCGGACATGCCGACCGGGAAGCCCAGGGACGCGCCGAGTCCCCAGATGGCCAGGGCCACGTAGGCCAGCCACGGTACCGGTGCGAAGACGAACAGGCCGAGGCCCAGAACCGCCAGCGCGGCGCACCAGCGCATCACCGGGACCCGGCCGAAGCGGTCCAGGACCAGGGTGCCGGCGAAGCGGCCGATGGTCATGAAGGTGACAAACAGCCCGTACCCGGCGGCTCCGGCGGCGTCGGTCTGGCCGTGGCCGTCGGCCAGCGCCAGCGCCACCCAGTCCCCCGCCGCTCCTTCGGCCAGGGCCAGCCCGAGGACCAGCACGCCCAGCAGCAGGGTGCGCCTGTCACGCCAGGCCTGGGCAATGAGGCGTTTGTTGTCCAGCGGCGGCTCCGGGACCGCGTCCGTCTGCCGGACGATCGGGATGGGACCGGTGGAAGGATCCTCGAAGGTGTCTGTCCCGGACGCCTTGAACGGCCGCTCCGCCTCGAGGGGCGTGATGTCCGCCCGGAACCAGGCCGCCGCGGTGGTCACCGAGCCGGCCACCAGCAGGCCCACCACGGCCAGGTGCAGGAAGACCGGGATCCCGGCGGCGGCAGCCCAGGCGCCCAGCCCGGCGCCCGCAACAGTGCCCAGGCTGAAGGAGCCGTGCAGCCGGGGCATGATGTGCCGCCGGACGGCGCGTTCCACCGCCGCCCCTTCGACATTGGACGCGGTGTTCCAGCTGGCGGTGCCCAGCCCGATGATTGCCAGACCCGCGGCAACCGCCACCGGGCTGGCGAGCATTGAGGTGCCGAAGCCTGCCAGCGCCAGCCCGAATCCGACCATGATGCTGCCGATCCGGATGGTGCGCTTGGAGCCAAGGCGAAGAACAATCAGGCCCGAGGCGGACACGGACACGAAGGATCCCGCCGTCATGCAGAGCAGGAGCAGCCCGATCGTGCCCGGGGTCAGGTCCAGACCGTCGCGGATGGCCGGCAGCCGGGACACCCAGGTGGAAAAAGCGACTCCGCTCGCGGCGTAGGCCACCACCACGGCGTTTCGCCAGTGCGTGATCTCGGCGGGCGGGACGAAGACTTCCTTGCTCACAGCAGCCAGATTCACAGCAACGCCACGGGCTAGGCCACCCTGACGACGGCCTGGGCCTTGACGAGGACCTTCTGGGCGGCCGAGACGACCGTGAGGTCGACGCGGGCGGTGCCGGCGTCGGCGTCGAGGGCCCCGATGGCCCCGCTGACCTCGATCACGGCACCGGCCTCCGGTGTCCCCGTCGTGTCGGCGACGGGAACCGGCTTGGTGAAGCGGGTCTGGAAGTCGACGACGGCGGCGGGATCGCCGGCCCAGTCGGTCACGAGCTGGACGGCCGCGCCCATGGTGAACATTCCGTGGGCGATCACGCCCGGCAGGCCGACGCCGGTGGCGAAGGCCTCGTTCCAGTGGATCGGGTTGAAGTCACCGGATGCGCCGGCGTACTTGACGAGGTCGGTGCGGGTGACGGTAATGCTGCGGCTGCCAATGTCCTGGCCGACCGTGAGTGCTGCGATGTCGATGCTCATGGCTACTGTCCCTCTCCGCGGACCAGGATGGACGAGGTGGTGGTGGCGACCGGCTTGCGGACGCCGGCGGCGCCGGTGGCATCGCCGGGGGCAAGGGCGAAGATTTCCGAGCGGGTGGTGATCATGGCTCCGCCGCCCATGGCGCGGACGCCGTCGACGTGCAGTTCGGCGACCAACCGGTCGCCCGCGACGATCGGGCGGTGGTGCGTGAACCGCTGGTCGGCGTGGACCACGCGGGAGAAGTCGATCCCGGATTCCGGATCCTCGATCAGCTGCGCGTCGGCGCGCTGCGCGACGATAATGGCGAAGGTCGGCGGCGCCACGAGGTCGCTGTGACCCAGCGCCTCGGCGGCGGCAACATCGAAGTGGGCAGGGTGGGTGGCCTTGACCGCGCGCGCGAACTCGCGGATCTTCTCGCGGCCGACGTCATACACCTCTGCGGCAGGGTAGCTGCGCCCCTGCAGGTCCGGATTGATAGTCATGGTTCCAGCCTATCGCCACGCCCGGAGCCGCCCGGCTTCGTGACAGGGTGCGCGCCGGGGACCGGACGGGCACTGACGGGCGCTCCGGCGGGTCTTGACCGGCGCGATATGATGAAAACATCAATCCATCAATCCGAATCGCCGAGGGCGCCGCCGGACCCCGGCCGCGAACGGATGCGAGAAAGTGTTTCCCCGCCATGATCTCCGCCGCGCAGACCCCCCTGTATGAAATCAAGGCCAACCTGTTCAAAGCCCTGGCGCACCCGGCCCGAATCCGGATCCTCGAGCTTCTGGCGGCCGCGCCCGACAATACGGCGCCGGTCAGTTACCTGCTCGCCGAGACGGGGCTGGAGCCCTCGCACCTGTCCCAGCATCTGGGCACGCTGCGCCGGCACGGTGTGGTGACGTCGGTCCGGACGGCGAATGTCGTGACCTACCGGCTGGCTCATCCCAAGATCAAGGAGCTGCTCGCGATCGCCCGGGTCTTCCTGCTGGACACCCTGGCCGGTTCCAGCGAACAGCTCCGGATAGCGCAGGAGCTGCCGGCAGGCCACCTCGACCGCGCGGGCGACGCCGACAGTACCGGCCACCTCGACGCCGCGGCAACGTGAGCGCGGCCCAGGCAGCAGACCCGGCGACGACATCTGCCACGGCCCGGGGACGCTTCGCCCGGTTTGTGCCGTCCCGCCGCGACTACGAGCTCTTGAGGTCCGCCTGGAAGACGGATCTGTTCGCCGGCATCACGGTGGGCATTGTGGCGCTCCCCCTGGCCCTGGCCTTCGGGGTCAGTTCCGGGGTCGGGGCGGAGGCCGGACTCATCACCGCGGTGGTGGCAGGACTTGTCGCCGCCGTCATGGGCGGATCCAACGTCCAGGTCTCCGGCCCGACCGGCGCCATGGTGGTGGTCCTGGCCCCGGTGGTCGCCGTCCACGGCGTCGGCAGCATTGCCCTGGTCTCTGTACTGGCCGGGCTGCTGGTCGTGGTCCTGGGCGCCAGCGGGCTGGGCCGGGCCGTCGCGTTCATCCCGTGGCCGGTCGTGGAGGGTTTCACGCTCGGCATCGCCGCCATCATTTTCCTCCAGCAGGTTCCCTTGGCCACGGGCACCGAGGGAACGCCGGGCCACAACACCCTCCTGGCCGCCGTCGAGAGCGCGTCGCAGGCCACCATGCCGACCGTGCTGGAGACGCTCGCGGTGGTGGCCTGCGTCGCGGCCGTGATGTACCTGCTGCCCAGGCTGAACAAGGCCCTGCCCGCGAGCCTGATCGCGGTGCTGCTCACCACCGCGGCGGCGGAGATGCTGGCGCTGGACATACCGCGGATCGGCGCGCTTCCGCACTCCCTGCCGGCGCCCTCGATGCCCTCTGTCGATCCGGCCGCGCTGGGAGGCCTGCTGATGCCGGCCGTGTCCATCGCGACGCTCGCCGCCATCGAATCCCTGCTCTCGGCCCGGGTGGCCGCCGGCATGGTCGGCCCCGACGGCCGTCCGTCCGGCGCGTACAGCCCGGACCGGGAGCTCACCGGCCAGGGGCTGGCCTCGATCGCTGCCGGGTTCTTCGGCGGCATGCCAGCCACGGGCGCGATCGCCCGGACCGCCGTGAACGTCCGTTCCGGGGCCAAGACCCGGCTCTCCGCGGTGGTGCACGCCCTGGTGCTGCTGGCCATCATCTACCTGGCGGCGGGGCTTGTCGGCAGGATCCCGCTGGCGGCGCTGGCCGGCATCCTCATGGTCACGGCCGTCCGCATGGTCTCGCGGCACACCGTGACGGCGATCCTGCGCTCCACCCGGGCCGACGCCGCGGTCTTCGTGGTCACCGCCCTCATTACCGTCGCCTTCGACCTCATTGTGGCCATCCAGATCGGACTCGCCGCGGCCGCCGTGTTCACGCTGCGGACATTCGCTTCCCTGAGCGGGGTCCGGCGCGAGGACATCCCGGGGCCGCCTGTTCCGGGCGACGAGCACATCGCCATCTTCCGGCTGGACGGGGCCATGTTCTTCGGTGCAGCGGAGCGGGTCCTGCAGGAGATCAGCCAGGTCAGGGACATCCAGGTGGCCGTCATCCGGCTCTCCCAGCTGCGGATGCTGGACGCCACGGGCGCCCACATGCTCGTTGAGGTGGTCTCCGCGCTGGAGCTGCGCGGGGTCACGGTCCTGCTGAAGGGGGTCCAGCCGCAGCATCTGGAGCTCGTGACCAATGTGGGGGTCATCCGCTCACTGCGGCATCACAAGCACCTGTTCACATCCCTCCCGGACGCGGTGGAGCATGCCCGGAGCCATGTGGTGCGGAACGCGGCCGCTAGCGCTTGAGGTTTTTCCGGATCGCCTGGCCGCGGACCACAAGCCCGGCAATGTGCAGGACCAGGCCGAGTCCGATCACTGCCAGTGGGGCGAGGGCAAGGGGCTGGTTGCCGGTGCTGTTGCCTACCACGCTGAGGATGATGCCGAGGGCGATCAGGCCCATGGCGCTGAAGACGATCACCTTGTAGGTGGTTGACGCGGTGGCCCAGAATTCATTCAGCACCGTGCCAGTCTACCGGGACGGCCGGACGACACCGCGAGCCGCAAAATTCCTGGCGACACTCAAATTGCCTGCCGACGCGGGAAACGGGCGCGCCCGGTAATTTGCGCGTCGCGAGGCAATTCCAGCGTCAGAACAAGGCTTCCTGCACGGCCGGGACATCCGAGCCGTGGTCACCGAGTTCGATCACCCGGGCCTTGAGCTGGCCCAGGTTCACCACGAATTCCAGTCCGCTGCCATCCAGCGCCGCGAGGGCAATGCTGCCGCTCAGCGCGTCGATCCGGAACCCGTGCGCTCCGGCCGCCAGGTCGTGCGGATAAGCATGCCGGGCGGCCGGGGCGCAGGCCTTCGCGGAGAGTTCCGGCCGGGCCCACCGCTCATCCACCACCGCGAAGCCCTCCCCGCCGGCACCGGCAATCAGGGTCCGGGCCTCCCCTGCCAGCCGTCCGTTCAGGGCGTCGAGGTCGACGGCGGCTGCCGGGGCGAGCAGCGCAGCGGCCTTGGCGGCAGCGCGGACCTGCTGCGGCAGCCCGGCCTCGCGCGTGATCATGTCTTCAAGGAGGCGGACCACGCGGCCGTCCTCGGCACGGGCGACGTACCGGGCGACGACGGCGCCCTGCTCGGCGAGCCGGTTCCATTTGCGCCGGTGGGACGCGGTGCCGACCTTGCTGGCCCCGTTGGCGAAGGTGGCGACGTAGAGCCAGTGCGGCTGCATCAGGTACGCGCGCAGGCCCGGCGGGACCCGGCCGCCGCGGTGGAAGTCATGGATCAGCCGGAATTCATCCAGGACGAAGCACCGCCCGCACTGGCTGCCCCTGGCGGCGGGAGCCCGGTCCGGGCACAGGACGTGGTCCCGGTCCGCGGGTCCGTGCACCAAGTGATGCCCAAGGCACTGTTTCCCCGGGGCGGCGAGCCGGAAACCGAGGCGGGTGCCGGCGTCGATCGTCACTGCGGTGAGGGCGCCGCCAGGGTCCTGCAGGCGCATCGCCGGCGGCCTGCCGCCGGACGCTGCGGCGGGCCCGGGCCCCGGAGCGTCCCAAAAGACCCCGTGCACCAGATAGCGGGCATCGGTCACGGGGTCTCCTCGAGTGGTGTGGCGGCTACAGGGCCGGCTGCACGCCAAAGGCTACCGCGAGCTTCATGATCTTCTCGGCCCGGCCCAGGCGCGGCAGGTCGGAGCCGTCCCGGATGACGCGGCCGTTGGCTTCGAAGTCGGCCATGAAGTCGGTGGCCCAGGCGACGTCGGACGGGGTGGGGCTGATGACCTCGTTGATGACCGGCGTCTGGTCGATTGCGAGGCAGAGCTTCCCGGTCATCCCCATCATCACCGTGATGCCGGTCTGTTCGCGCAGGATCGGGTGGTTGGTGCCGACGGTGGGGCCGTCGATGGGGCCGGGGAGGTTGCCCACGCGGCTGGCCACAACGAGCTTGGCACGGGGGTAGGCCATGGCTTCCGCGGTGGCCGCCATGCCGGTGTCGCGGCGGAAGTCGCCCGAGCCGAAGGCCAGGCGGAAGGCGCCCTGGGCCTTGGCGATGTTGTTGGCTTCCTCGATGCCGACGGCGGACTCGACCAGGGGGATCACCGGGGTCTTGCCGTCCATCCGGTGGAAGCTCTCCGTGACCTGGTCGGCCGATTCGGTTTTGGCCAGCATGATGCCCAGCAGGCCGGGGGTGCCGCGCAGGCCGGCGAGGTCGTCAGCCCAGAACGGGCTGGTGGCGTCGTTGATCCGGACCCACGCGCTGCCGCCGGCTGTCAGCCAGTTCACGACGTTGGCGCGGGCGGCGTCCTTCTGCGAGGGGTCCACCGCGTCTTCGATGTCGAGGATGATCGCATCGGCCCGGGAGACGGCGGACTGGTCGAAGAGATCGGTCTTCATCGCGTTAACCAGCAGCCAGGAGCGGGCGATGTCGGCCGGGATGTTGCGTTGGGGCCGAAGTGATTCGGCGGTGGTGGTAGAGGTCATGCATCTACGCTAGTCGCCCGGGGGCACTTGCCGCTAAGCGATCCGGCCCTCAGGGGTGACCATTACGACCAAAATCACGTCCACACCCAGCTGGCCGGCAGCAGACGCCGTTTTCAGCGCTCAAAACGGCCTCGGCTGCCGGCCAGTTGGGTGGGACGGACAGGCTAGGGGATGTTGCTTCCCCGGGCCGCGACCCAGAGCCCGTACCACTCGGCGCGGGTCATCGCCGCGGCGGCCTCGGCGGCGCCGGCGCAGGCGAGGATCCGGTCCGGGTTCGCGGTGCCGATCACGGGCGCAATCCCGGCAGGGTGCCTCATGAGCCAGCCGAGCACGATCGCTTCCCCCGTGGTCCCCTTCTCGGCGGCCAGGGCGGCCACGAGGGAGGTGGCGGCCTCCTCGGCCGGCGTCCGCGCGGCCGCCGGCGCCCCGGTGTAGAGGCCGCGGGCCAGCGACCCGTATGCCTGCAGACGGATGCCGTTCCGGACGCAGTGCTCGACGGTCCCGTGCGGGAAGCTGTAGTCCGTGCCCTCGGCATGGTTGACGAGCACTGTGCTTTCCAGCCACGCCCGTTTCAGCAGGCTCATTTCGAGCTGGTTGCCCACCACGGGAACCTCGAGCCGGTCCTGCAGCATCTCGATCTGCGGGCCCGACATGTTGGACACGCCCACGGCCCGCACCTTGCCTTCGGCCATGAGCTGCCCGACGGCGGAGGCCACCTCCGCCGGATCCATCAGGGGATCCGGGCGGTGCAGCATGAGCACGTCGATGTAGTCCGTCCGGAGCCGGGCCAGGCTTTCGTTGACCCGCTCCAGGATGCCGTCCCGGCTGAGGTCGTAGTAGGCCTCCAGGCCCTGCTCGTTGAGCCGGATGCCGCACTTGGTCTGCAGCCGGATTTTCTCCCGCAGCCCGGCGGTGCGGGCCAGGACCTCGCCGAAGACGGCTTCGGCCTTGCCGTTGGTGTAGATGTCCGCGTGGTCGAACAGCGTGATGCCCGCGTTCAGGGCGGCTTCGACGGCCGCGGCCGCCTCGTCCACGTGCGCGGACGAGTACGGCTCGGCCGACCAGTCGCCGCCCAGGCCCATGCAGCCGTAGACGAGTTCCTGGGGAAGGTTCCCGGCGCCTGCGGGCGTGCCGGGCGAAGCCTGCGGTGCGGGGCTCACCGCAGCCAGACGGTGGTGTTGGCCGGCAGCTGCCCGCCATCCAGCGGGCCGCTGCTGACCAGCACCTCGCCGGCCGGCAGGTCAACCGGCGCGTCGCCGAAGTTGGTCACCGTCTGCCAGCCGCCGGGACGGCTGAAGCGCAGGACGTCGGCGCTGCCGGATTCCTGCCACTGCAGTTCCTCCGAGGTCTGCAGTTCGCGGCGCAGCTTCAGGGCCTTGCGGTAGAGCTCGAGGGTGGACCCTTCCACGCCGTCCTGGGCTGCCACCGCGTAGCGGCTGAACCAGGCTGGCTGCGGCAGGTGTGCCCCGCCGGCGCCAAAGCCGAACGAGGTGCCCTCCGGGGCCCAGGGCAGGGGCACGCGGCAGCCGTCGCGGCCGATCTCCACGCCCTTGTTCCGGAAGAAGGTGGGGTCTTGGCGCTCGGCGTCGGGGATCTCCGTGACTTCCTGCAGGCCCAGTTCCTCGCCCTGGTACAGGTAGGCCGATCCCGGCAGGGCCAGCATCAGCAAGGTCGCGGCGCGGGCCCGGCGCAGGCCGAGTTCGACGTCGAGCTCCTCGACGGGGGCGCCGGCCAGCAGCCAGCCCTTGCCGTCCTGGCCCTGGGCGTGCTTGCCGCCGCCCTGGGGCAGGCCGTAGCGGGTGGCGTGGCGGACGACGTCGTGGTTGGAGAAAACCCAGGTGGAGGAGGCACCGGACTCGGTGGCCTCGGCGAGGTTCCGGGCGATGATTTCGCGGAACTCGCCTGCGGCGAAGTCGGCCTGCAGGAGATCGAAGTTGAACGCCTGGCCCAGGCCCTCCGGGCTGGCGTAACGGGCGCGGCGGGTGGCGTGCACCCAGGCCTCGGCGACGGCGGTGCGCGGCGGGTTGTACTCGTTGAACACCTCGCGCCATTCGGCGTAGATCTCGTGGACTTCATCGCGGTCCCAGAACGGGTGCGAGCCGTCCGGGAAGCCGTCCGTTCCGGTGTTGGCGGCGCTGAGCTCCACCTTGGAGATCAGCGGCTCGGTGAGGTCCTTGGTCAGCGCGTGGGCGACGTCGACGCGGAAGCCGTCCACGCCGCGGTCGGACCAGAAGCGGAGCGTTTTGAGGAAGTCGTCGCGGATTTCCCGGTTGGCCCAGTTCAGGTCCGGCTGTTCCTTGGCGAAGATGTGCATGTACCACTGCCCGGGCGTGCCGTCGGGCTCGGTGATGCGCTCCCAGGCGGGGCCGCCGAAGACGGATTCCCAGTCCGACGGCGCGAGTTCGCCGTTTTCGCCGAGGCCGTCGCGGAAGATGTAGCGCTCGCGGGCGGCGGAGCCGCGCGGGGAGGCCAGGGCCTCCTGGAACCACTCGTGCCGGTTCGAGGAGTGGTTGGGGACGATGTCGGCGATGAGCTTGATGCCGGCGGCGTGCAGCGCGGCGGACATCTCGTCGAAGTCCGCCAGGGTGCCGAGCTTGGGGTCCACGTCGCGGTAGTCGTCGACGTCGTAGCCTCCGTCGGCGAGCGCCGAGGGGTAGAACGGGGAGAGCCAGACGGCGTCGATCCCGAGTTCCTTCAGGTACGGGACCTTGGCGGTGATGCCCTTGATGTCGCCCAGGCCGTCACCGTTGGAGTCCGAAAAGCTCCGCGGGTAGATCTGGTACACCGATGCCTGGCGCCACCAGTTGGGGTCGGCGGCGAGATCGGAACCGGACAGGGTTGCCAGCGTGGCGGTGTTGGTCAAAGGAGATTCCTTCGGGTCTGGGAGGGCTTCTGGTAATTTAGATACAAGCTAAATATATTGCCTGAACAATTATGGGTCCGGGGACAGAAGAGGTCAAGAAGTGATGCCGCACGCAGCCGCCGCCACGCCGCAGCTGCTGCGCCGCGTCAACGCCCAGGCCGTGCTGCGCCACATCCGTGGCGCCGATGTGGCCACCGGAACCGAACTGATGGCCCTGACCGGGCTGACCCGGGCCTCGGTGATTGCTGTCTGCGAGGACCTGATCGGCCGGGGCTGGATAGTGGAGCAGGACCAGCCGGCAGACCCTGCCAGTCCGCGGAAGGGCCGGCCGGCCCGGCGCTTTGCCTTCAACCGGGAAGCGGGTTTCGTGCTGGGCCTGGACATTGGTGCCGCGACCACCACCGCCGCCGTGGCCGACCTCCGCGGCACGGTGATCGGCCGTTCCAGCGGGAGCTTCCGCGCGGCGGACATCCCCGCGCAGGAGCGGATCGGCGTCGTCGATCTCGCCTGCCGCGAGGCGCTGGAAGCGGCGGGAGCTGACCCGGGCAGGGTCCTGGCCGTCGGCGCCGGGATCGCAGCGCCGGTGGACCGCGACGGCAACGTTCTGGTGACGCAGCGGTTTTGGAGCCTGTTCGACGTCGGGCTCCGCTCCGCGCTGAAGGAGCTGCACGGCTGGACCGTGCTCCTGGAGAACGACGCCAACCTGGCTGCGCTCGGTGAGCGCTGGCGCGGGTCCGGCGTGGGCGTGGATGATCTGGTGGTGCTCCTGGCCGGCGAACGCCTCGGCGCCGGCGTGATGGAATCCGGCCGCCTGCTCCACGGCCGCGGCGGGGCCGCCGGCGAGATGGGCTATCTGGACATGGTGGAGGGTGTTGGCTCCAGCGACGGCATCGCCGCCCTGGTGCGGCAGTGGTCGGCGGCAGGCGGCGGACCCACCGCGGGCGGCCCTGCCAGTGCGCCGCGCGTCTTCGCGGACGCGGCCGCGGGAGACCCGGCGGCCCTGGCCATCCTGGACCGGATTTCGGAGCGCATGGCCCGGGTCATCGCCTCGATCTCGAGCCTGATCAACCCCGAGCAGGTGGTGATCGGCGGTGCCGTCGCCGAGTCCGCCGGGGCGCTCCTGCCCGGCATCACAGCGCTGCTTCCCCGCTTCACCGCGACTCCCCCGCGGGTGACAGTCTCACCCCTGGGCGACGCGATCGTCACGGCGGGCGCGGTCCGGCACGCCCTGGACTACGTCGAGGCGAATGCCTTGGAGCTGGCCCTCCCCGCGCGGGGCTGACCCGGATCCGTTGCCTTAGTCCGGCATGATCATGGTGCGCAGGTCCAGCTGCCGCAGCACACGGTCCGCGACTTCCGGGTCCATGCCCGGCTCGTTCCGGGCCGCTACGACTTCCCGGCGGGCCGCATCGAGGGCGATCGTCTGCACCGCGATCGCCAGTTCCCGGCCACGCTTACGCTGCTCCCCCGCGCTTTCATTCCGCAGGCTCCCGTCCAGCAGCTCGGCGTGCAGCCGGGTCATTTTCTCCTTCACGAGCGCCACCTTATCCGCCGGCAGCTCCTTCATGAGCTCGTTGTCCTTCAGGGCCGCGATCGCTGCCTGTTGCGCCCGGCTTGCCAACACGCGGGCGGCGTCGCGTTCTTCGGAACCGTCCTCGGACGCCTTCAGGACCCGCATGAGCCACGGCAGCGTCAGCCCGGGCAGCACCAGGGTGGCCAGCAGCACGGCGCAGGCGATCACCAGCAGCTCGCTGCGGGCCGGGAACGGCGTGCCGTCCGCAACGGTCAGCGGAAGAGCCAGGGCCAGCGCCAGGGTGGCCAGGCCGCGCATGCCGCACCACGTGAGTATCAGCACGTCCTTGGCCGAAGTAGGGCGCAGAACATCCTTCCTCGCCCGGGAGAGGCCGGACATCATGGCCAGCCAGGCGAAGCGTGCGGCGAACACCAGGACGCACACCACCGCGGCCGTCCCGACCATGCCGAAAACGGCACTGCCTTCGTCGTGGATGACCTGCCGTACTTCCAGCCCCATTAGCCCGAACGCCAGGCCGGTGACCAGCAGTTCCACGACGTCCCAGAACGCGGTGCGGGTGCCCCTCTCCGCGGCGTCCCCGGGCCGGGAGTGGCGCTGCATTTCCAGCGCGGTGACGACGACGGCGATCACCCCGGAGGCGTGCACCTCCTCGGCCAGGATGTAGGCGGCAAACGGCACCACCAGGGTGACGGCGCTCCGGGCCACCATGGAGGTCACCAGGCGGGTGATCAGGCTCGTGAGCCAGCCCATGCCGATCCCCACAACCACCGCGATCGCAGCTCCCAGGACAAACTGGAGGACAACGTCCGAGGCGATCTTGGTGCCGGCGACGGCCGCGGCCACGGCCGCCTGGAAGATGACGATGGCGGCGGCGTCGTTGAACAGGCCCTCGCTCTGGAGCACGTTGATGAGCCGCCGCGGCATGTGGACCCGGCTGGCGATGGAGTCCACGGCCACGGGATCGGGCGGGGCCACCATGGCGCCCAGGGCGATCGCGGCCGGTATGCCGATGCCCGGGATCATGAGCCAGGCCGCGCCCGCGACCACCGCCGTCGAGACCACCACGAGCGCGACGGCAAGCATCAGCAACGTGCGCCAGCGGACCCGGAAAACAGCCCACGAACTGCGCTGCGCGGTCGCGAAGAGCAGCGGGGGCAGGAAAATGGGCAGGATCAGCTCGGGCGGGATCTGGATCTCCGGGAAGCCGGGGATGAATGTCAGGGCAACGGCCAGGATCAGCATCAGCACCGGGTAGGGCAGCCGCAGCTTCTCTCCGAGACCGACAGCGCCCACCGTAGCCAGCAGAAGTCCAACGATGAGTGCCAACTGATCCATGTGCCCGCTTTCCCCGGAGGCGGGCCGGGGCATCCCGGGTGGATGCGCGGACCGCCCCCACCACCCTATCGGGAAGAGTCCTGGGCTAGCCCAACGTTTCCAGCGCTGCCGCGAGCGGGAGCGTGCCGTCCCGGAACTCGATGGTGCGCCCGATCGTGGCCGGCAGCCCGAGGACCGCCGCCGCCACCAGGGCGACGTTGGCCCGGGCGGTTTCGGTGCCGTCGGACGTGTCGGCGGGGTCGACGTCGATCATCCCGTTGCCGGGTCCCGCGGTCAGCGTTCCGGGGCCCAGGACGGTCCAGTCAAGGCCTGAACCGCGCAGGTACTCATCCGCCGCGGCCTTGGCTTCGGCGTAGGCGAAGAAGCCGTTGTCCGCGGGGACTCCGTGGTCCGGCCTGGCCCCGAAATAGGACACCATGACGTACCTGCTGACGCCGGCTTCCGCCGCAGCGTCCATGGAACGGATCGCGGCGTCGCGGTCCACGGCGTAGGTCAGTTCGGGGCTGCCGCCGCCGGCTCCGGCCGACCACACCAGGGCGTCGTGTCCGCGGAGGGCTCCGGCGATCTGCGCCGTCGTCGCGTTCTCCACGTCCAGCAGCGCCGGTGTGGCGCCGGTGGCCGCGACGTCGGCCGCATGGTCCGGGTTGCGGATAAAGGAGGTCACCCCGTGCCCTTCCGCCGCGAGGATCCTGGACAGTTCCAAAGCCACCTTGCCGTGGCCGCCGATAATTGCGATGCGCGTCATGGTCCCATTCTGTCCCACCGGACAGCGAACTGCTGCCCCATGGTCCACAGGTTGGTGGTGGTCCAGTAGATCAGGACGCCGATGGGGAACACGATCCCGCCCACACCGAAGACGACCGGCAGGCTGTACAGCAGCACCTTTTGCGGGCCCATGAGCGGAGTCGCCACGGCCTCGCCGGACAAGCTCCTGGCCATGATCTGCCGCTGCGTGATGAGCTGCGAGGCCGTCATGGCCAGGATCATCGCAATGGAGAGGATCCACACCGAGAGCTGGCTGCCGCCGACGCCGTGCAGCAGCGAGGCCGAGAGCGGGGCGCCGAAAATCGTGGACTCGTCGAACTGCGCGACCTGTTCGGGGCTCATGGCCCCGACGGCTTCGCCCTGGCCGGCCGCGGCGCTGATGCCGGACAGCATCTGGAACAGCGCGAAGAAGAAGGGCATCTGGATCAGCAGGGGCAGGCAGGCGGAGAACGGGTTGGTGCCGTGCGCCTTGTAGAGGGCCATCTGTTCCTGCGCCATGGCCTGGCGGGAGAGCGGATCGGTCTTGCCTTTGTATTTGTCCTGGAGCTTCTTCAGGTCCGGCTGCAACCGCCTCATGCGCTGCTGGACGTTGACCTGTTTGAGGAACACCGGGATCAGTGCGGCGCGGATAACCATCACCAGCCCGATGATGGACAGCGTCCACGTCCAGCCGCTGGCCGCCGGCATGCCGATGGCGCTGAGTCCGTCATGGAAGCCCGCCATCATGGCTGAGACCAGCCATTTGAACGGCGCCATGATGGTGCCAAGAAGGTCCACTGATATCCCCAACCGTCAGTTGCTGCAAAGCTACGGCGAAAAGTGCCGCTTGTCACGGGCTCGCGTTGCGGGAGGGCACACGGCTGACCAGGAGACGATTCAGCCGGTGTCCGGGCGTGCCCGCGCTGCGCTGATGGCGTTGATTTTTAGGCTGATCTGAATTGCACGCAGGCGTCCAGGCCGGTGGTGCTCGGCGCGGGTCCGGGGGCCCTGGGCCTGAGTGTTGCTTCTGCCCCGCTGGCCCGGGCCAGTTGGTGCACGATGGACAAGCCGAGGCCGCTGCCCTCGCCGCCCTGGGCGCCGCGCCAGAAGCGGCCAAATGCCCGTTCGCAGTCTTCCGGGGAAAGTCCGGGGCCCTCGTCCAGGATGTGCAGTTCGATGGTGCCCGGCTGTTCACCGTGGGAGACCACGAGCTGGATCAGTGACCCCGGCGGGGCGACGGCGAGGGCGTTGTCGATCAGGTTGTCGATGATTTGTTCGGCGGCCCCGGGCAGGACCAGGATGTCTGCCGCCGGCGGGCCGGCCAGGCTCAGGCGCACACCGGTCTCCTCGGCGAGGGCCTCCCATTGTTCCTTGCGGGTCTTCGCTGCCTCGACGAGGTCGTTGGTGACCGGCACGGCCGGGCTGCCTTCGGCCTTGCTGAGCAACAGCAGCCCGTCGATGATGCGCTGCAGCCGGTACGTCTCCTCCAGCGAGGCGGCCACCATGGTCCGGCCCGCTTCCGGGTCGGCGGGGATCGTGTCGTGGGCGTTCTCGAGCCTGAGCCGCAGCCCCGTCAGCGGGGTGCGGAGCTGGTGGGAGGCGTCGGAAGCGAAGCCGCGTTGTTGCTCGAGCAAGTGTTTCATCCGGTCCGCCATGCGGTTGAAGGAACCCGCGAGGGCTTTGATCTCGGGGGCGCCCCCTTCGTCGGTTCGGGTATCCAGGTTTCCGTCGGCGAGCAGTTCCGTGGCGTCCCGCAGCCGCTGGAGTCTCCGGGTCACGGCGCCGGCCATGACGTAGGCCAGGATGCCGGCGAGCAGTACCGTGGTTCCGGCGACGGTCCAGATGGTACGCAGCTGGCCGTTCACCTGTTCGGCCACGACCGACGCCGGATACGTCAGCCGGACGACGCCGGAAATTTTCTCACCGCTGAGGACGGGAACGGCGACGTAGAGCAGGTCCAGGCCCAGTGTCTGGGAATACCGTTGGCCCGCGTTGATCTGACCGGTCAGCGCGGAGGCGATCTCGGGCCGCGAACTGTAGGGCGATCCGGTGGCCGCCTGATCGTCGTCCGAGGTCGCCACGGCCGTCCCGACGGCGTCGACGATCACCACACGGGCCCCGCCCGCCTCTCCGTACCGGCGCACGTCGGCCGTGACTTCCGGAGGCAGTGGACCGCCGGCTTTCAATGCGTCGCCGGCCCGGCCGGCCAGGAGAAAAGCGTCGCGTTCAAGGGACGTGGTGAGGCGCTCCCGTTCCACACGGACCAGATAGTTTCCCAGCGGAATGTCCTGGACCAGGACCACCAGCAACGTGATGAGCATGAAGGCGCCGATCAGCCGCCATCTCATCTAGGCACCCCGAGCCTGAACCCGACGCCGCGGACAGCCTCGATCCAGCGGGGGTCACCGAGCTTTTTGCGGATCCCGGCGATGTGGGCATCCACGGTCTTCGTGGTGCCGTACCAGTCGCCGTCCCAGACCGCTCGCAGGATTTCCCTGCGCTCGAACACCGCACCGGGGTCGGCGGCCAGGAAATACAGGAGTTCGAACTCCTTGGCGGTCAGATAAACCTCGGCTCCGTCCAGGAGCACGCGGCGCGAGCGCTGGTCAATACTCAGGCCGCCGATGTTCCTGCTGAGCTCCGTCCCGGGCCGGCCATCCGGGAGCCGTTCTTCGGAGCGGCGCGCCACCGCCCGGATCCTCGCGATGAGTTCCCGCATCCCGAACGGCTTGACCAGATAGTCATCGGCGCCCAGTTCCAGCGCCAGAACCCGGTCAATCTCTTCATCCCGGGCACTGACCACGATGATCGGAATCGAGGTCAGCGCCCGAATGGCGCGGCACACATCGGTGCCGTCCATGTCCGGCAGCCCCAGGTCCAGAAGGACAAAATCGGGACTGGACGCGCGGACCACCTCCAGGGCCTGGCCGCCCGTTCCGACGTGGCTGGCCTCGAAGCCGGCCCGGCCCAGTCCGTCAAGGACTCCGGTGGCAACTGATTCGTCATCCTCCACTACCAGGATCTGCATACCTGATTATGTTCCTGCCTGCCGCGAATTCTGCCGCAATCCGCGTGAATTGGCTGATCGGAGGCGCAAACTTGGACAACTCTTGGATTTCCCCAAGACCCGTCCTTTCCCACGGATTCCTAGGGTGGAGACATGAAAACTAAAACAGTCCTCGTCCTCACGGCAGCCGGTGTCCTGCTCACCGGATCCGCGGCCCTTGCAGTCAACGCCCAGACCCTGAACGGCTCACCGGCCGGAACAACGAACCCCGCCAATACCGTCCTCCTGCCGCAAAACGCCACCACCGCCGCTTCCGGCTCCCCCACATCCACGGGCAGCACGTCCGGAACCGAGGACCGCAGCCCGGCCTCCTCGCCGAGTCCCTCCGCCACCGAGGACGCGGTTCCCGCCCCAGCACCTGCCGGCTCCAGCGAACCGGGCGAGGACCGGACCGCGGTTCCCGCCCCGGCACCTGCCGGCTCCAGCGAACCGGGCGACGACCACGGCGGACACGGCGAAAACGAGCCCGGCGACGACAAGCACAAGGGAAGCGATGACTGACAGTGGGGAGACAGAAAGACCCCCGGAATCTCGCGGATTCCGGGGGTCTTATCTGGTAGCGGTGGGGAGGCTCGATCTCCCGACCTCACGATTATGAGTCGTGCGCTCTAACCAACTGAGCTACACCGCCGTAAATGAGGAAAACCTGCGCTAAGCCGGTCAAAAACCGCCTTGACACAGGCCCTCATTCAGAGCCCCCCACCGGAATCGATCCGGTGACCTCGTTCTTACCAAGAACGCGCTCTACCACTGAGCTAGGGGGGCAACGAGTAAATACTCTACCGGAAGATTCGCCCACCAACAAATCGGCGGCCGTACGACGCCGGACTGGCCGGAAACAGCGGAAATCCGGGCTCCCAGCGCGGTTTTGGGGGCCCGGATCGGCTCCCGGGACCAATCGGCGGCCGCGGCTGTGACGAAGCGAACACGGGGCCGGAATGCTTAAACAAGAACGGACCGGCTCAGGGAGCCGGCCCGTTCTCAGATGGTGCTAGTGGTTACCACTTGTTGCGGGGCTTGAAGCCGCCTTCGGTGCGGGGCTTGCGGGTGTCCGCGCCGAAGGTGCGCTGCTCGGAACGCTCGCTGAAGGAGCGGCCGCCACGGTCAGCGGAGGACCGCTCGCCGTCGCCCTTGCGGAATTCGCGCTTGAAGCCGCCGTTGCCCTTGAAGTTGCCGCTGCCGCCGGAGTAGCCGCCACGGTCTCCGCCACGGTTGCCCTGGTAGGAGCCGCGGTCGCCGGCCGGCTTACGGCCGTTGTCGAGCTCCAGGTGGATCAGCTCGCCGCCGATCCGGGTGCGGGACAGTGCCTTGAGCTGATCGGCGCTCAGGTCCGCCGGGAGCTCCACGAGGGAGTGGTCCGAGCGGATGTCGATGCCGCCGATCTGGGCCGAGGAGATACCGCCTTCGTTGGCGATGGCGCCAACGATGGAACCCGGCATGACGCGCTGGCGGCGTCCGACGGCGATCCGGTAGGTGGCGTTGCCCTCGGTCAGGGAGCGGGTCGGGCCGCGTGAGCCGAAGCCGTCCTTGGAGCGCTCGCGCTTCTGGAACTCGGGCGCTGCCGGCAGTTCCTTGACCAGCAGCGGCTGTCCGCCCTGGGCCATGACGGCCAGTGCGGCGGCGATTTCCGAGGCCGGCACGTTGTGCTCTTCCTCGTAGGAGGAGATCAGGTCGCGGAACGCTGCAACGTCCTCGGACGCGAGGGTCTCCGTGATGCGCTCGGCGAACTTGCCCAGGCGCAGCGTGTTGACGGTTTCGGCCGTGGGCAGGTGCATCTGCTCCACCGGCTGGCGGGTTGCCTTCTCGATGGAACGCAGCAGGTACTTCTCGCGCGGGGTCATGAACAGGATCGCGTCGCCGGAACGGCCTGCGCGGCCGGTGCGGCCGATGCGGTGGACGTAGGACTCGGTGTCGTGCGGGATGTCGTAGTTGACCACGTGGCTGACACGCTCGACGTCCAGGCCGCGGGCGGCGACGTCGGTGGCGACCAGGATGTCGATCTTGCCGTCGCGCAGGGCCTCGACCGTGCGCTCACGCTGCTGCTGCGGGATGTCGCCGTTGATGGCGGCAGCCTGGAAGCCGCGCGAGCGCAGCTTGTCGGCGAGGTCCTCGGTGGCCATCTTGGTGCGGACGAAGGCGATGACGCCCTCGAACTCCTCGACCTCGAGGATGCGGGTCAGCGCATCGAGCTTGTGCGGGCCCATGACCTGCAGGTAGCGCTGGCGGGTGTTGGCGCCCGTGGTGGTCTTGGACTTGACCTGCACCTCGGCCGGGTTGTTCAGGTACTGCTTGGAGAGCCGGCGGATCTGGCTCGGCATCGTGGCGGAGAACAGCGCAACCTGGCGGCCCGCGGGGGTCTGCTGGAAGATCTGCTCCACGTCTTCGGCGAAGCCCATGCGGAGCATCTCGTCGGCCTCATCCAGCACGAGGTACTGGAGTTCGGACAGGTCCAGGGAACCCTTGGCGATGTGGTCGATGACGCGGCCGGGGGTACCGACAACAACCTGCGCGCCGCGGCGCAGGCCGGCGAGCTGGGGGCCGTAGGCGGAGCCGCCGTACACCGGCAGGACGGTGAAGTCGTCGATGTGCTTGGCGTAGGAGGTGAAGGCCTCGGCAACCTGGAGCGCGAGCTCACGGGTGGGGGCCAGCACCAGGGCCTGGGTCTTGCGGGACGGGCCGTTGAGGTCGTGGAGCTCGGCCAGGCGGGACAGTGCCGGTACTGCGAATGCTGCAGTCTTACCGGTACCCGTCTGGGCCAGGCCCACGACGTCGCGGCCTTCGAGCAGCAGCGGGATGGTTGCTGCCTGGATCGGGGACGGCTTCTCGTAGCCGACGTCCTGCAGGGCGGCCAGGACACGGCCATCGATGCCGAGGTCTACGAACTTGACGCCTTCTTCCTCGGCGTCCTCGTCCTTGGCCGGGGCGGAAGTGGCCTCGGTCTTGGTGTCAGCCTGCGGGGCAGCTTCGGCCGCCGGTGCTACAACGTTCGCAGGAGCCTCGGTGAATTCCGGGGCGGAGCCGGCTGCGGGGGCAGCCGTTTCAGAAGTCTCGACGTCGGCCTGGGTGTTCTCGGTGGCGAGTTCGGTGTCGACGGAGTTGTTCTGATTTTCGGGCATAGGTGAAATTTCCTCATCCATAGGGGCCAAGCGGCACAACCCGAGGTGAGCGGAGCCGCAGTACGCGTGACACGAATTGCCGGGCGTACGGTTGACCGGCGGGTCACATAGAAGTCCGGCGCTTTCGCAATCCCGTGGCAGGACTTCCCGCTGCATCTCTTGGCTGCTATCCCAGCAGTCTGTACAGCGTTTTCTTTTGCCGGCTCTCCCTATGAAAATGCCCGCATCACATTTGCGGGCCCCAACACTTGCCAGTCCTGCCTCAAGAATTGGGCAGGAATAAGGGATTTCCGGAGTGGGGGATATTTCAAGTGTAGGGCATGGAGCGGAACAGTGGTAATTGAGGGGCCGACGGGGGCTGGTGAGCTTGCGCACACCGGCTCCCCACGCCTAGACCCCGAGACGGCGCTGCAGCTGTTCGAACCTCTGGTGGTACTCGGGCTGCAGGCGGATCTGGCCGTCGGCGTCGGCGTCGCGCAGGGCCTCCATGTCCTCCAAGGTGGGATCGGTGAACCACTTGGCGATTGTCACGCCGTGGGCAGGGACAAAGAGCCGGTGGATGTGGTCTCCGGCCTCGATGCTGCCGGTCCGGACCACGCGGAGGTAGGTGCCCACCCTGCCGGCCTCGGTGAACCGCTGGACCCAGTGCGGCTCGCCCATCCGCCGCTGGAAGGTGGCGCAGGGGATGCGCGGGGAGGTGACTTCCACCTCGACGTCCAGTCCGACCTTCCACCGTTCGCCGATCACGGCGTTGGAGGCGTTGAGGCCCGTGATCCGCAGGTTTTCGCCGAAGATGCCCGCTGGCATGTCCCGGCCGAGTTCGCCGGCCCAGTAGTCGGCGTCGTCCTGCGAGTACGCGTAGAGTGCCTGGTCCTCGCCGCCGTGGTGGATCCTGCTGGCCTGGACATCACCGCGCAGGCCAAGTTTATGGACTTTCACCGGTCCGTCCACCGGGCGCTTGTCGATCGCGGTGACCCCGACGCTGCCAGGATCATCGAGCAGCTGGTGAACCCTGCAGACAGCAAGCACGGATGCGGTTTCCATGGCACCAGTGTAGGCCTGCGGCGTGCCCGCGGCCCCGGACTCAGCGCCGGCACGCTTCCCGCGCCCGCCGCAGACACGGCACGCCCTTTCCATCGCCCCGGATCCGGAGGCCGGTTAGGCTGGCGTCGGGAAAAGCACGCAAGCCTTCCGCGGGATACCCTGCGGCCAGACGTGAGGGGACACATTTGGGCCGAAACGACGAGCACCCGGACAGTCCACGGCAGGACCGGAAGCAGCCTCCGTGGCAGATTCCCCAGCCGGAGCTGCGGCCCGAGCTGCAAAACCAGTCCGGCCAGCCCGCGCCGCCGGGACTTCCGGCAGACGCCCCTGCCCCCGCCGTCGTTGACCCCTTCGCCCTGGAACGCGAGCGCGGCCTGGCGGCCGCGGCGGCGCGGAAGAAGCGTTCGCAGCGCCGTACCGCCGTCGTCGGGCTGGGCGTCACGGCGCTCCTGGCCGGCACGATCACCGCCATGGTGGCCAGCAACGAGGACGAGGCCGACTACGCCCAGGTGTGCTTCAACGACGACACCGGCGAGCGGGTCGATGATGCCCAGTGCAACAACAGCAGCACGGACGGCCGCAGCTCCGGCATCTACGCCTGGTACTTCTACTCCCGCGGCGCCAGCGTGCCCGGGTTGGGCCAGAACCGTTCGGGCTACCCCAGCTACAGCAGGACCGTCCCCACCGGGGCCAAGGCGTCCACGGGGTACAGCGCCAAGGGCGGTACGGTCAGCAGGGGCGGCTTCGGCGGCAGCGCCAAGGGCGGAAGCACGGGAGGCTAGGGATGAAACGACTGGGATCCGCGCCGCGGCCGGACTGGAAAGAGCGGATTGAAGCACAAGGCCTGGTTTTCTCCACCACGGCCCTGCCGGACGGCACGAACGTCGAGTACTGGCACGAAGGCGCCTACTACGAATTCACCATGGACGAAGTGGAGACCCTCGAACAGGCCGCCGAGGACATGCACCGCATGTGCCTCGAGGCCGCGAAGTTCCTCGCCACCGGGGCCATGGGCAACATCGGGATCGGGCCGCAGGCCATGGAACTGGCGGCTGCATCGCTGCAGGCCGGCGATGTGGACGTCTACGGCCGCTTCGACTTCGTCTACGACGGCCGGGGCGGCCCGGCCAAGATGCTGGAGTACAACGCGGACACCCCTACCGGACTCATTGAGGCCGCCGTCGCCCAGTGGTTCTGGCTGCAGGACGTCCTTCCCGAAAAGGACCAGTGGAACGGCATCCATGAAGCCCTCATCCGGCAATGGAAGAGGCTGCAGTACCGCACCGGCATGAGCACGCTCCACGTCGCCCACTCCGAGGCGGAAGAATCCGGGGAGGACTGGATGACGGCAGCCTACATGCGGGACGTCGCGAGCCAGGCCGGCTGGACCACCATCGGCATCAACATGTCCGACATCGGCTGGGATCCGAACCTCAACCGCTTCGTGGACCTGGACAACTTCATGATCAGCACCATGTTCAAGCTCTACCCCTGGGAACTGATGATGAAGGAGCCGTTCGGGCAGCGGCTGCTGCAGCGCGCCCACAATCCGCGCTGGGTGGAGCCGGCCTGGAAGATGCTCCTGTCCAACAAGGCCCTGCTCGCGGCGCTCTGGCACCTCTACCCGGACCACCCCAACCTGCTTCCGGCCTATCTTGACGGTCCCGGGCCACTCACGGAGTGGGTGGCCAAGCCGCTGCATGGCCGCGAAGGGGACAACATCAGGATCCACGCCGCCGGCATCGACCTCGAACAGCCCGGCGACTATGGCCGGGAAGGCTGGTGTTACCAGCAGTTCCATGCCCTTCCCGATTTCGACGGCAACCGCCCTGTGCTCGGCCTCTGGGTGGTCGACGGCGAATCGGTCGGCTGCGGCATCCGCGAGTCGGACGGGCCCATCACCGACTACTTCTGCCGCTTCGTGCCCAACACGATTGACGCGCCCGCCCCGGCCTCGAACGAGGCCCACTCCAGCAAGGCAGGTATTGCCCTATGAGCACCGGAACCACGACGACGACGACGGCCGGCGGCCCCGGGGGTCCCGCGGCAGTTCCGGCCAAGGGACTGCGCGCCGGGATCCTGGATCTCGGAGACTCCGTCATGTTGGGGCTGGCCTCCACCGCGCCGGTCTATTCGCTCGCGGCGACCCTGGGACTGATCGTGGCGGTGAACGGCAACTACACCCCGTTGATCCTGCTGCTGGGCTTCGTGCCCGTGCTCTTCATCGCCTTCGCCTTCCGTGAGCTCAACAGCGCCATGCCGGACTGCGGGACCACCTTCATCTGGGCCCGCCGGGCGTTCGGTCCCTGGGCCGGCTGGCTGGGCGGATGGGGCGTGGCCCTGGCCGGCGTCGTGGTCCTGGCCAACCTCGCCCAGGTCGCCGGGCAGTACCTGTGGCTGCTGATCGGCGACGGTTCGCTGGCCGGGAACAGCCTCGTGGTCACCGCCACCGGCGTGCTGTTCATCGTGTTCATGACCCTCGTGAACTACCGCGGCATCCGCCTCGGGGAACATGTCCAGCGGGTCCTGACCTACGTGCAGTACCTCTCACTGGGCATCTTCGCGATGGCCATCATCTTCCGGATCGCGGGCGGGGTGCCCGGCGCGGCCACTGGCCAAGCCTTCGACCTTGAGTGGTTCAACCCCGCCGGTGCGTTCGCCGATCCGGGCGCGGTGGTGCACGGAGCCCTGCTGGCCCTGTTCATCTACTGGGGCTGGGATACCTGCCTCGCGGTGAACGAGGAGACCGAAAACCCTGCCACCACGCCCGGCCGAGGCGCCGTCATTTCCGCGCTTGTCCTCGTGGCGATCTACGTCTCTGTGGCCCTGCTGGTGATGATGTATGCCACGGTGGGCACGGATGGGATTGGGCTGGGCAACGAGGCCAACCAGAACGATGTCTTCCTGGCCATGAAGGACGTGGTGCTGGGCCCCTGGGGCTGGCTGATCGTCGTCGCCGTCCTGGCCTCGGTGCTGTCCTCGACCCAGACCACCATCCTTCCCACGGCCCGCGGCACCTTGTCCATGGGCGTGCACGGAGCCGTGCCGCGCAGGTTCGGCGAGGTCCACCCGCGCAACCAGACGCCGGGGTATTCCACCCAGGTCATGGGTGCCGCTGCCGTCGCCTATTACGTCCTGATGAGTCTCCTGAGCGAGAACCTGCTCGCCGACTCCATCACTTCGATCAGCTTGTTCATCGCGTTCTACTACGCCCTGACCGGCTTCGCGTGCGTCTGGTACTTCCGCTCGACCCTGCGCGGCTCGGTCCGGTATTTCTGGTTCCGCGGCGTCATGCCCCTGCTCGGCGCCCTTATGCTGACTGCGGCATTCTTCGTCTCGGCGGTGCAGATGTGGGATCCGGACTACGGTGATACGCAGATCTTCGGCGTCGGCGGGGCCTTCATCAGCGGCGTGCTGCTCCTGGGGCTGGGCGTGGCGCTGGCCGCCGCCTGCCGTTTCGCGCCGTCCACGCGGGGCTACTTCCTGCAGCACCAGCCCGCCGCCGGCGCGCCCCTGCAGGTGCGGCCGTAGGATGCTGGCATGAGCAACGAAGCTGGCATGAACAATGAGGCCAACCTTTCCGACGTCTCCGATGTCCTGGCCACCGATTCCCTGCTGAGCGCGGAGGAGCGCAGCGTGCGCGAGCGCGTCCGCGATTTCACGAACCAGCGGATCCGGCCGGGCATCGCCGGCTGGTACGAGGACGCCGTGTTCCCCCTCGAGCTCGCCCCGGAACTTGGCGAGCTCGGCGTGCTCGGCATGCACCTGGAGGGCTACGGCTGCCCGGGCCGTTCCGCCGTCGAATATGGCCTCGCGGCGATGGAACTCGAGGCCGGCGATTCGGGCGTCCGCACGTTCGTCTCCGTGCAGGGCTCCCTCGCCATGACGGCCATCCACAAGTGGGGCTCCGAGGACCAAAAGCAGGAGTGGCTCCCCCGGATGGCCGCCGGCGAACTGATCGGCGCGTTTGCCCTGACCGAGCCCACGGCCGGCTCGGACCCTGCCTCGATGAAGACCTTCGCCCGCCGCGACGGCTCCGGCGATGACGCGGGCTGGATCCTGGACGGCGCGAAACGCTGGATCGGGCTCGCCTCGGTGGCGGGCGTGCTGGTGGTGTGGGCCATGACCGACGACGGCGTGCGCGGCTTCCTCGTCCCTGCCGGCACCGCGGGCGTCACCGCGACGCCGATCGGGCAGAAGCTCTCGATGCGCGCCTCCATCCAGTGCGACATCACGTTCGACGCCGTCCGGCTGGGCCCGGAGTCGCTGCTGCCCGCGGCGCGCGGGCTGAGGGGTCCCTTCTCCTGCCTCAACGAGGCCCGGTACGGGATCGCGTGGGGAGCTATGGGCGCCGCGCGGGATTCCTATGAGGCCGCGCTGGCGTACTCCCAGGAGCGGCTGCAGTTCGGCAAGCCGCTGGCCGGGTACCAGCTGACGCAGGAGAAGCTGGTGAACATGGTCCTGGAGATCCAGAAGGGCACGCTTCTGGCCCTGCACCTGGGCCGGCTCAAGGACGCCGGCAGGCTGCGTCCGGAGCAGATCTCGCTCGGCAAGCTGAACAACGTGCGGGAGGCACTCAGCATTGCCCGGGAGGCGCGCACGATTCTGGGCGGCAACGGCATCACGCTGGACCATTCCCCGCTGCGGCATGCCGCCAACCTGGAATCCGTCCGGACCTACGAGGGCACCGACGAGGTCCACACCCTGATCCTGGGCCAGCACATCACGGGTCTCCCCGCGTTCCGCTGAGGGCCGCGGGGTATTTCGCGGCAGTGCTTCCGTGTCCGCTCCTCACGCGATACGGATGAGGCCAGTGATGCAAGTGGTGACTGCTGGGTTTTCAGGTAGCCAACACTCGTGTCCTCCCGGGGGCGCATTCGTACAGTGGTGCCATCGCCACCGGAGCAGAGGCAGCCAAATAGCCCACGGCACTTCTTCTCTGGCCGGTCGAACCGATGTCGTCCCGCCCGTCCCAGACACAGGAGCTGAGCACCCTGCGTGCCCGACGGGCGGAACGGGCTGCCAAGTAAAGGGGGACATCATGAGTCTCAACGCAAAGCCAGCCGCGTGGACACTTCGTTTCTTTCCGGCACGTCAGGCCACTGCCGGCGCGGGCGGGGACGGCCAGGACAGGTCCGCTTCCGGCCAGGGACCCCACCGGCACCGGGCCCGCATCAGCGCGGCACTCGTCCTGGACCGCGACCGGCTTCAGGAGAGCACGGGGACGGTCCAGTCGTGGAAGTTCCACGACTTCGTCAGCACATTCCAGCTCATGCTTCCCCACCGGGTCGAAAAGATTCACCAGGCCCTGGCCGGCGGGGACTGGGAGGGCGCGCGCCTGGCCGCCCAAAGCCTGTCCTGGTCCGCATCCAAGGCCGGTGCGTGCCGGCTCGAACTCATCGCCGACCTCATCGATGCCTACCTCCAGTCCGGACGCAAGACCCGGGCACGGGAGACGGCCTGCCTCCTCCAAGGCGCCGCCACCGAACTGGCAACCGCCCTCGCCCTGCTGACCGCCGGCTGACCGGGTCCGGCCACCACCGGACGCTGCCCCAACACCACACACGCTCCATGAATCAGAGCGTTCCCGCGGTTCAGCGGCTCAGGCGGAGAATCCGCCGTCGGCCTTGACCAGCTGCCCGGACATCCAGCGGCCCTCGGGCGAGAGCAGGAACGCGACGGTGCCGGCCACGTCCGCCGGTGTGCCCAGCCGGCCGCCGGGTTGCCGGCGGGCCAGTTCGTCACGGAGCGGCTCATCCATCCAGCCGGTATCCACCGGTCCCGGGTTCAGGACGTTGGCGCTGATCCCGAGCGGGCCGAGTTCGCGGGCGGCGGCGATCACGATCCGGTCCAGGGCGCCCTTTGATGCCCCGTAGGGCAGGTTGAAAGCGGTGTGGTCGCTGGTCAGGGCCACGATGGCGCCGCCCTCGGGACCGGCCTGCCGGGCGAAAGCGGCAATCAACTGCCAGCTGGCCCGGGTGTTGACCGCAAAGTGCCTCTCGAAGCTCTCCAGGGACGTGTCCAGGATGGAGGAGTCCACGGATTCGGCGTGGCTGAGCACCAGACCCTGCAGGGTTCCGGCATCCGCCGCGGCGGCGGACATCAGCCGGTCCACGGCGTGCGGGTCCTGGAAATCCGCCGACAGCGCCACGACGGCGGCACCGATCGCCTCGAGCTCGGCGGTGAGGCGCTCGACGTCGTCCGATTGGACTCCCCACGGCATCCGGGCGTCGTAGTCCTGCCAGTACGTCAGCACGAGGTCCCAGCCGTCCGCGGCGAGGCGGCGTGCGATGCCTGCGCCGATTCCGGCGAGCCGGCCGACACCGGTGACAAGGGCCGTCTTACGTCCGTCGGGGGAGCTCATGCCGACCAGCCTAGCGGTGGCGGCCGGCGCGGCGCCTACCAGGTGCGCTGCCTGCTAGGTGCGCGGCCTGCTACGAGCGGTGCCTACGAGGAGACTGAGGAAGCGGAGACGGCAGCCCGGACGTCCCGTTCGGCAGCCAGCCCGGGGGCAGGGTCCGGCTCCGGCCCCAGCGGATCCCGCCGCAGGGCCACGAGCCAGCACACCAGCAGGGCCAGGGCGCAGAAGACGCCGGCGCTGGAGGCCATGATCCACAGCCCGGGCGTCTGGATGTCGAGGTTTTCGGCGCCGAGGGCCGTACCGATGGTCTTGGGCGAGAACAGGAATACGAGGATCGACAGGCCCAGCACGCCGCCCATGGTCCAGCGCATCCCGACGTACCGGCGCGGAGCTTCCCGCAGGGTCCAGGCGAAAGCCGGAAAGACCGCCGCGACCCACACCCAGTGGTGGGACCACGAGACCGGGCTGATCAGCAGCATGGTGAGCGCGGTCGCCGATACGGCCACGACGCGGGCACCCTGATCGCTGGCGGCCTTGATCACTGCGGCGCCCACGGCCACAACCGCCAGGCTCAGCAGCAGCCACGGCACGGTGACGTGCGCTTCCGGGACCCCGAAGTGCAGAAGGGCGCCCTTAATGGACAGGTTGTCCACATAGCCCGCTCCCCCCATCCGGGAGGTGTCGGGCAGCATCTGGAGCCAGAACTGCAGGGATTCGGCGGGCCGGAGCAGCCACCCGGCCGCCACGGTGGCGGTGAAGCCGGCGGCCATGTTGCCCAGCCCGCGCCAGTCCCTGCGGACCAGAAAGTAGAGCCCGAACACCAGGGGCGTCAGCTTGATGCCGGCGGCGACGCCCACCAGGAAGCCGCTGCCGGGGAAACCGCGGGCCCAGCGCCGGTTGCGGGCCAACAGGTCCACGGCGATCAGGCCCATCAGCAGGGCGTTGATTTGGCCGAACACCAGGGTCTCGCGCCAGGGACCCAGGTTCAGCACCGCCAGGACCAGGACGGCGGCGGCCCAGCCGTTGCCCGGTGCCCGGAAGGTGTCGCGCCAGGAGGTTTTCGCGTTCCAGTACCGGACCGTTCGGACCGCGGCCAGGATCGCCACCCCGGCGCCGGCGGCATTGAACAGGGTCAGCGCCGCCGCCAGGGGCAGCCGGGCCAAGAGGCCGAAGACGATGGCGGCGAACGGCGGGTAGGTAAACATCAGCGCCGGTCCGCCGGCCCAGTCCACGTTGCCCGCATACAGCGCTGAGGGCGCCGCGCCGGCGTCGTTGAGGATTTTGCCGCCGTACCAGTAGACGCTGAAGTCCAGGCCGTGCTTGCCCCAGACTCCGAGCGAGATCCAGATGAAGTAGCCCACCGCGGCGATGGCCGGGATGACGGAGAGCCGGAACAGGTGCGGGACGGGTGAATACCGCGCCGGGCTGCGGTCTGAAACGGGCACTGACATGTACTCCCCCATCGGGCTGCTGATGTAGGCGCTGGCCGTTTGGTCGGTTCCGTCCAGGGCGGCGCAAACGCGCCCTCGCTGTCGGGTCAGTCTACAGAACAGCTACGCCGGGACCGGGACGGACTCCGGCTTCCGGGCGTCCTTGCGGATGGTGGCGCTGATGACGGCGGCGATGGTGCACATGGCAGCGGCGGCAAACCAGGCGTAGGTGTACTGGCCGGTGGCGTCCCGGACCGCCCCGGCCGCCAGGGCAGCGGCGGCCGCGCCGAGCTGGTGGGCCGCGAATACCCAGCCGAACACGACGCTCCCGTCGGCACCGAACACCTGGCGGCAGATCGCGGCGGTCGGCGGCACCGTGGCGACCCAGTCCAGGCCGTAGATGACCACGAACACGATCATGCTGGGCTGGACGGTGGCGCTGAGCAGCAGCGGCAGGACCAGCAGCCCGATCCCGCGGAACTGGTAGTACACGGCGAGCAGGATCCGGGGGTTGAAGCGGTCCGTGAGCCACCCGGAGGCGATGGTGCCGATGATGTCGAAGAGGCCGACGACGGCGAGCAGGCCCGCCGCGGTGGTTTCGGGCATGCCGTGGTCGTGGGCGGAGGGGATGAAGTGGGTGCCGATCAGCCCGTTGGTGGTCGCGCCGCAGATCGCGAAGCCGGCCACCAGAGCCCAGAAGGTACGCACTTTGCTGGCCCGTTTGAGGACCTGCAGGGCACGGACCGCTGCGTTCCGACGGGGCTCCTGCACTTCCTGCCCGGCGGCCGGTCCTGTCGGTTCGGGCCCGCTGGATTCCGTGCCGGCGTTCGGGCCGGGGGCCGGCGGCGTCGCCCCGTAGGGCAGCACGCCGACGTCGGCCGGTGAGTTCTTCAGGAACATCAGCACGAGCGGCACCACGGCCAGCGCGCCGGCACCGATGAGGAGCGAGGCCTGCCGCCAGCCCGGGTCCTGGGCAAGGGCGGCGATGAAGGGCAGGAACACGAGCTGTCCGGCGGCGCTGCCGGCGGTGAGGATGCCGATGACCAGGCCGCGGCTCTTGGCGAACCAGGTGTTGGCGATGGTCGCGGCGAAGACCAGCGCCATGGACCCGGTGCCGAGCCCGATCAGCAGCCCCCACGTCAGCAGGATCTGCCAGGACTGGGTCACGAGGACCGTCAGTGCGCTGCCGGCGCCGATCAGCACCAGGGCCACGGCCGTGACTGCGCGGATGCCGAAGCGTTCCATGAGCGCTGCCGCGAACGGTGCCGTGAGCCCGAAAAGCACGAGGTTGATGCTGACCGCGGCGGAGAGCACGGTGGTGGACCAGCCGAACTCGTTCTGCAGCGGCACCATCAGCACACCCGGGGCCGCCCGGAACCCTGCCGCGCCGACCAGCGCGAGGAAAGCCACGGCGGCGACGGTCCACGCCGGGTGGATGCGGCGGCGGACCGGCGTCGGGGTCACGGTGGTTTCGGGGGCATTCATGCGGCGGTTCCGTTCTGGACAGGGGTCCCGGTGCCGGCCGAGGCCAGCGGCACGGGGTCCGCGGTGCGGGAGAGGCTGTGCCAGCTCGTGTTGGCGGCCGTCAGCGGTTCCCCGCAGGCCGTGCACGTGTCAGCCGAGGAGGTCCGCTCCCCGCAGCCGCTGTGGATGACGAACATGTGTGCCTGCCCGGACGGCGCCGGGAGATGCTTTTCGGCCCAGATCACGACGGCGTTGAGCACCGGGAGGGCGTCTTCGCCCATGGCGGTGAGGACGTACTCCTGGCGGGTGCGGCCGCCGTCGTCGTAGGGTCTCCGGGCCAGGAGCCCGGCGGCGACGAGCCCGGCGAGCCGCTTGGTGAGCACGGAATCGGCCGCCCCCAGCCGGGCCTTCATGGCTTCGAAGCGGCCGTTGCCGAAGAACACCTCGCGCAGGACGAGCACGCTCCAGGGATCGCCCAGGATGTCGAGGCCGCGGGCCATGCTGCAGGTCCGTTGGGACCAGTCGGATCGAAGTGCCATGCGGCCACCCTAGCTGACTCTCTTAGAGAAAGCTAGGGTGGCCCGGCGGAATGATCCGGGCGCCGGGGTCGGTGGCCGGTGCAGCTACGGTGCAGTTAGCTGCCGGCGGCCAGGGAGGAAATCGCGGCGTCGAGGTCGGCGATCAGGTCTTCCACGTCCTCGATGCCGCACGAGAGCCGGATCAGGTTGACCGGGACCGCCAGTTCCGTGCCCTTGACCGAGGCGTGCGTCATTTCGGACGGGTAGTTCATGAGCGATTCGATCCCGCCCAGGGACTCCGCCAGGGTGAACACGGAGGTCGATTCGGCCACCTTGCGGGCCGCGGCCTCGCCGCCCTTGAACTGCACGGAGATCATGCCGCCGAACTTCTTCATCTGCTTTTTGGCCAGCTCGTGGCCGGGGTGGGTGGGCAGGCCCGGGTAGAGCACGGCCTCCACTTCGGGGCGCCCCAGCAGCCATTCGGCCACGGCCTGGGCGTTGTCGCTGTGCCGGTCCATGCGCACCCCGAGGGTCTTGAGCCCGCGGGTGGTGAGGAAAGCGTCCATCGGCCCGGACACGGCGCCGACGGCGAACTGCACAAAGCCGATCTTCTCGGCGAGGTCGGGGTCGTTGACCACGATCGCGCCGCCGACGACGTCGGAGTGCCCGCCGATGTACTTGGTGGTGGAATGCACCACCACATCGGCGCCGAGGGCCAGCGGGGTCTGCAGGTACGGGGAGGCGAAGGTGTTGTCTACCACGAGGAGCGCGCCGGCGTCGTGCGCCACCTTCGCGAGCGCCTCGATGTCGGTGATCTTCATCATCGGGTTCGACGGCGTCTCCACCCACACCAGGCGGGTCTTGCCGCCACCGTCGGCCGTGCCGCCCGCGGCGACGGCGGCCGCGACGGCGTCGAGGTCGGACATGTCCACCGGGGTGTTGCCGATACCCCACTCCCCCAGGACCCGGCTGATGAGCCGGTACGTGCCGCCGTAGGCGTCGTTGCCGAGCACAATGTGGTCGCCGGGGCGGGTGAGGGCGCGGATCATCGAGTCCTCGGCGGCCAGGCCGGAGCCAAAGGAGAACGCGGCGCTCCCGCCTTCCAGGGCCGCCAGCTGCTCCTGCAGCGAGTCACGGGTGGGGTTGGTGCCCCGGCCGTATTCGTAACCGGCCCGCAGCCCGCCGATGCCGTCCTGGGCATAGGTCGAGGAGAAGTGCACGGGGGGCACCACCGCCCCGGTGCGGGGCTCAAACGCCTGGCCGGCGTGGATGGCGCGGGTGTTGAAACCCTGGTTTTTCGAGGACGGGCTTTCAGGCACAGACATGGGACTCCTTGAACTGGTCAGTTGCTGAGGTACGCGAGGAGGTCGTGGCGGGTCAGGATCCCCACCGGGGCGCCGACAAACGTCACCATGAGGGTGTCGGCGTCGGAGAGGAGTTCGCGGGCGGTCGAGATCGATTCGAGCGAGCCGATCACGGGGAGCCGGGCCTCCATGTGTTCGGAAATCTTGTCCGAGAGCTTGGCCTCGCCGCGGAAGAGCTTGGCCGTGAGGGTGCGTTCGTCCACGGCGCCCAGCACCTCGCCCATGACGACTGGCGGTTCCTGGGACAGGACGGGGATGTGCGAGACGCCGTACTCGTTCATGATGTTGATGACGTCGCGGACGGACTCGTTCGGGTGGATGTGCACGAGGTCCGGGAGTTCACCGGTCTTGGCCTTGAGGATCTCGCCCACCGACGCCTCGTCCCCGCCGGCCAGGAAGCCGTAGGAACGCATCCACTGGTCGTTGAAGATCTTGGCCAGGTAGCCGCGGCCGGAGTCCGGCAGGATGACCACGACGACGGCGGCGGCCGGGAGGTCCTTGGCGACTTCCATGGCGGCCACGACGGCCATGCCCGAGGAGCCGCCCACCAGCAGGCCTTCCTCGCGCGCCAGCCGGCGCGTCATCGCGAAGGAGTCGGCGTCGCTGACGGCAATGACGTCGTCCGGGACCGACTTGTCGTAGTTGGCCGGCCACATGTCCTCCCCGACGCCCTCGACAAAGTACGGGCGGCCCGTGCCGCCGGAGTACACCGAGCCGGCGGGATCCGCGCCGATGATCTTCACGACGCCACCCTCGGCCCCGGGCCGCCCGGCGGAGACTTCCTTGAGGTACCGGCCGGTGCCGGTGATCGTGCCGCCGGTCCCGGCGCCGATCACGCAGTGGGTGATGCGGCCGTCGGTGTCGTGCCAGATCTCAGGGCCCGTGGTCTCATAGTGGCTGGCCGGGGCGGCGGGGTTGGAGAACTGGTCCGGCTTGTAGGCGCCGGGGATTTCGGTGACGAGCCGGTCGGAGACGCCGTAGTAGCTTTGCGGGCTGTCCGGCGGGACGGCGGTGGGCGTGACCACCACTTCCGCGCCGTAGGCCTGGAGGACGGCCCGCTTGTCCTCGCCGACCTTGTCCGGCACGACGAAGATGCAGCGGTAGCCCTTCTGCTGCGCCACGAGCGCCAAACCGACGCCGGTGTTGCCCGAGGTGGGCTCCACGATCGTGCCGCCGGGCAGGAGCTGGCCCGTTCGTTCGGCCTCCTCGATCATCTTGACCGCAATGCGGTCCTTGATCGAACCGCCGGGGTTCAGGTATTCGAGCTTCACCAGGACCGTGGCTGCGATGCCATCGGTCACGTGGTTGAGTTTGACGAGCGGCGTATGGCCAATGAGGTCCAGGACGGACGGGGCGTACTTCATAGGTACAAAGTTACCGTCTCCGGCGCGGCGGGCACGTCGGCGCGGCCACGGCGCTCCCACGGCTCTGGCAGATGCGAGGATATGGCTGTGAAGAGGATCGCCCGGCTGAAGAAGTTCAAGAGCTACGCGCTGCCCGCGGGCATGCTGCTGGCCGGGTGCGCGGCGCTGGTGTCCGGGCTGCTGCCGGTCCCCGCCTTCCAGGCGCTGGCAGCACGCACCGTGCCGATACTGGCGTTCGTGGTCGCCATGTCCATTGTCACCGAACTGGTGGATGAGGCCGGGCTCTTCCGCGTCGTCACGGAGCGGCTGGCCGCCCTGGGCCGCGGCCGGGTCCTCTTGCTGTGGTTCCTCGCGATCGCCCTCGCCACCGTTTCCACGGTGTTCCTGTCGCTGGATACGACGGCGGTGCTGGTGACTCCCGTCGTCGTGCTGCTGGCCATTCACGCCCGCATTCCGCCGCTGCCGTTTGCGCTGACCACGGTGTGGCTGGCGAACACGGCCTCGCTGCTGCTGCCGGTCTCCAACCTGACCAACCTGCTCGCGCAGGAGCGGCTCAACCTCAGCCCCGCCGCGTTCGCTTCGCTCGTGTGGGCCCCGGCCCTGGTGGGCATCCTCGTGCCGCTGGTGCTCCTGTGGCTGGCGTTCCGGAAGGACCTGCGCGGCACATACGGCCCCCAGCCCGTCCATAAGGTCCGGGACCGGGTGCTGCTGTACTCGGCGTCGGGGGTCATGGTGGTCCTGCTCCCGGCGCTTGTCTCCGGGGTTCCGGTGCAGATCCCGGCACTCGCGGCGGCTGCTGCCCTGCTCCTGCTCTTCCTCTGGCGGCGGCGCTCCGTCCTGCGCTGGTCCATGATTCCCTGGCGCCCGCTGATGCTCACGTCCGGACTGTTCATGGTGGTGGAGACCCTGCACGCCAACGGGCTCACCCAGTTCCTGACCGGGATCGCCGGCACGGGCGAGAGCCTGCCGGCGCTCCTGCAGCTCGCCGGCCTGGGCGCCGGGGCAGCCAACGCGGTCAACAACCTCCCCGCCTATCTGGCCCTGGAACCGGTGGGCGGCTCCCCGGCCCGGCTGGCGGCCCTGCTGATCGGCGTGAACCTGGGCCCGCTGGTGACCCCCTGGGCGTCCCTGGCCACGCTGCTGTGGCACGAGCGGCTCCGCTCCCTGAATGTGGAGATCCGCTGGGGAGGCTTCGCCCTCGCCGGCGTGGCCGCCGTCGTCCTCACCGTCCCGTTGGCGGTCGTGGCGCTGTGGCTCACCACCGGGATGCAGTGAGGTGGATGCACTGCGGGCCGGCGTGCCCGGCGCGTCAGGCGCCGATGTCATTCCCGGCGTTCGCTGCCCCGGCGCCGCCCTCACGCGGGGCGTTCTGCCAGAGGCCGACCACATTGCCCTCAGTGTCCCGGAAGTAGGCGGCCCAGCCCATGGTGCCGATTGCCTCGCGCGGTAAGACGGTGCTGCCGCCCAGTGCATTGATCTTCTCCAACGCCGCGTCGATGTCATCGACATCCACAGTGACCACCGGGGATGTGAGGTCGCCTTCGCGGCGGAACATGCCGCCGTTGATGGAGCCCGGCACGGAGGGCATGCCGTTGGCATCCGTCGGCGTCGTCTTGATCATGGCGTAGCTCATCTCCGGCACCTGGCTTACCTCCCAGCCGAACGCCGAACTGTAGAACTCGCGTGCGCGGCCCTCGTCTTCTGCGGGGATTTCGAAATGTACCACTCCACCAGCCATCACACTCTCCCAAGAACAAGGATTCGGGGCCAAGAGGCGGGCGCGGACACATCACGCCACAGCCGGATTTTAGCCCCGGCAGCGCGGGAGGTTAAGGGCCCTACGGCCCCTGCGTCGTTGCCGCGGATGCCGCTGCTGTCAGCGGGCCGTGGGAACATGTTCGAATGAGCCTTGCAGACGCCCCCGCAGGCATTGCCGCCGCGGCGGACGCCTCATTGCGGTGGCACCCGGGCGGCCCGTTCGACTTGATGCAAACCATCGGCACGCTGCTGCGCGGCCACGGCGACCCGTCCATCCGCACCGCCCCGGACGGCATCTGGTTCGCGTTCAGGACGCCCCGCGGTCCGGCCACGCTGCGCCTGGCAACGGCCGGGACGCGGGCTGACCCTGCCGTGGACGCGCAGGCCTGGGGTCCCGGAGCGGGGGACGCCGTCGATTCCGTCCCGCGCATGCTCGGGAGCGACGACGACTGGTCCGGCTTCGACGAGCCCGCATTCCACGCGACCCTCCCGCGCATGGTGGTTGAAGCCCGGCGCCGGAACCTCGCGATCCGGCTGCCCGCAACCGGCAGGATGATCGATTCACTCGTGCCGACAATCCTGGAGCAGAAGGTCACCGTTATCGAGGCCCGCCGCGGATACCGCTACCTGATGTACCGCTTCGGGACGGCGGCGCCGGGCGCCGGCACCGTCGCGCCCGCCAATCTGCTGGTCCAGCCGACGGCCGCGCAGTGGCTGCACATCCCGTCCTGGGAGTGGCACAAGGCCGGCGTGGGCCCGCAGCGGTCGGGAACCGTCATGCGGGCGCTGCGTTCGGCCGCCGCGCTGGAACGGCTCGCCGCCCTCCCCGCCGCGGAGGCGGCGGCCAAGCTGCAGACGCTGCCCGGAATCGGGGTCTGGACGGCGGCGGAGGTAGTGCAGCGCACGCACGGCTGCCCGGATTCGATCTCGGTCGGCGACTACCACCTTGCGGCCTACGTGGGCGCCGCCCTGACCGGCCGCCGGACAGACGACGCCGGCATGCTCAGGCTGCTGGCTCCATGGGCGGGGCACCGGCAGCGGGTGGTCCGGATGATCGGGCTGAGCGGCTTCCGGAAACCGACATTTGGCCCGCGCATGACCATCCAGGACCACCGCAGCCACTGACCTCCCTCTCGCTCAAAGCAACGCGGGGTCACTTACGGCCCATCCGGGGCCCCTTTATGGGCGCGATCTGACCCCGCGTTGGTGTGGCGGGTCATGAGGGCAGGAGTTTGCTTAGGCGCGGAGCCGGGCCCTCTTGATCCGGGTGATGACGCTGTCGAATCCCTCGGCAAGATCATCGGCGTTGACTTTGAAATACGCCCATCCGGCGCTGCGGAACGCTTCGTCTCGCCGGTTGTCCCGGGTCTGCTGTTCCCGCGTGAGGTGGTGGACGCCGTCGTACTGCATGGCGATCCCGTACCTCCGGTAGCCCATGTCTGCAGCCGGTGAGCGCGGGTCTTCCGTGTCGAGCCTCAATTGCAGCTCCGGCTCCGGCAGACGCGCATCCAACAGCGCCAGCCGCAGGAATGTCTCCGGGAAAGAGTCTGCTCCCACCCGCATCTCGTCCAGCGCAAGCCGCGCCTTCTCGACACCCTTCATGTTGGGATGCTGGCGGATCAGCAGCCGCAGGCCATCCTTGCAGGCGTAGGGCTCCGACCTCAGTTCGAGGCTGGGCCTGGGCTGTCGGATGAGCTGGTCCCCCATCGCGATGAGGTAGTTGAGCGGCAGGACTGCGGCCAGATCCAGCCAAGTGCGGGGCGGCGCCGTGACAGGGATGCCGTCGACGTCGGTCAGCTCGCCCGGAATGAGCCGCACGCGGTGGCCCGTGACCCCGGCCCGGCGGACTCTGGGCAGTTCATGGGGTTTGCTGAGGTGGATGGTGTGGCATTCGCCCAACCATGGCGGCAGCCCGAGCCTGGTCAGCACGGCCGCGGTTTCATGGGACGCCCAGGCACCCGGGGTAGCAGCGGCGAGGACCCTGGCCCGTTCGACGATCTCAAGCTGCCGGCCGGCCGGCAGATAGATAAGGCGGCCGCCGTCGGACAAATCCTGCGCCCGTAGACGTTTGGGCGGAATACCCAGCGCGCGCGACTCATAGACGGTGAACGGTGTGAGGGTGAGGCTTTCGGGAAGCGGCACAATGCGGACCATGCGCACCATTGTGACCGCGGATCAGCCTCGGCGCTGAGGTTATCCACAGGCCCTCCGGAATCGCCGCAACGCGGGGTCACTTACGGCCCGTCCGGCGCCTCGGGATGGGCCTTAAGTGACCCCGCGTTGCCGTCAGCCGCCGGTCTGGAGGCCCAGCCGGGCCGCGGCCTCCTGGCGCATGTCCACCTTGCGGATCTTGCCGGAAACGGTCATCGGGAAGCTCTCCCGGACATCCACGTAGCGCGGGACCTTGTAGTGCGCCAGCTTGCCGCGGCAGAAATCGGCCAGGCTGGCGGCGTCCATCGGCGCAGCCCCCGGCTTCAAAATGACGCAGGCCATCAGCTCCTCGCCGTACTTTTCGTCCGGGACACCGATCACCTGCACGTCCTGGATGTCCGGGTGGGTGTAGAGGAATTCCTCGATTTCGCGCGGATAGACGTTCTCGCCGCCGCGGATCACCATGTCCTTGATCCGGCCCTCGATCACGATGTACCCGTCCGCGTCCATCCGGGCGAGGTCTCCGGTGTGCATCCAGGCGTCGGCGTCGATCGCCTCGGCGGTCTTGTCAGGCTGGTTCCAGTACCCGCGCATCACCGCGTAGCCGCGCGTGCAGAGTTCGCCGATCCCGCCGCGCTCCACCACCTCTCCCGTGACCGGGTCCACGATCCGGCTCTCCAGGTTCGGCATGGTCCGGCCCACAGTCTCGGTGCGGTGGGCCATGGTGTCCACGCTCCGGGTCATCGTGGACACCGGCGAGGTCTCCGTCATGCCGTAGCAAATGGCGACGTCTTTCATGTTCATTTCCGTGATGACCCGGTTCATCACCTCGATGGGACACAGCGAGCCGGCCATGACGCCCGTGCGCAGTGTCGAGAGGTCGTAGGAGGCGAAGTCCGGCAGGGCGAGCTCGGCGATGAACATGGTCGGCACGCCGTACAGCGAGGTTCCGCCGAAGTCCTGCACAGCTTCCAGCGCCGCGGCCGGCGAGAATGACCGGCCGGGGATGATGGTGGCGGCCCCGTGGCTGAGCGCCGCGAGGTTCCCGATCACCATGCCGAAGCAGTGATAGAAGGGCACCGGGATCACCACGCGGTCGTGTTCCGAGTAGCCCAGCTGTTCGCCGATCGAAAAACCGTTATTAAGGATGTTGTGGTGCGTCAGCGTGGCGCCCTTCGGGAACCCCGTGGTGCCGGAGGTGTACTGAAGATTGACGGGGTCCTGCGCGTCCAGTGCCGCCATGCGCGCTTTCAGCTCGGAGTGCCCGACGTCGTCGGCCCGCTTGAGCAGCTCGGCATAGGTGCGCTCCGCGTCAGTGCCGGGTTCGCCGGCGGTCAGCCCGTCCAGGCCGGCGCCCGGGAGGAAGACCAGCTCGCGCAGATCCGGGCACGCCGCCAGCGCCTGCCGCGCCATCGCTGTGTAGTCGCTGTTCCTGTCCGACGGCGCGGTGACCAGCATGCGCATGCCGTTCTGGGTGACCACAAACTCGAGCTCATGGCTGCGATAGGCGGGGTTGACGTTGACCAGGATCGCCCCGACCTTCGCGGTGGCGTACTGCAGGATGGTCCACTCGGCGCAGTTGGGGCTCCAGATGCCGATCCGCTCGCCCTTCGCGACGCCCAGGGCGAGGAGCGCACGTGCCAGGCGGTCGACGTCGTCGTTCAACTTGGTGTAGCTCCACCGCCGGGCCTCTTCGCCGGGTACCGCAGCCGCCTCGATCAGGGCGTCGTGGTACGGGAACCGCGCCGCGATCCGTTCGAAGTTCGCGCCAATGGTTTCCTCGAGCAGCGGGACGTCAGTGTCCCCGGCTGTGTAAGCAAGCATGGTGTGACGCTACCAACAGTGCGGAGGCAAAAGAAGAGCAAAGCTTGGAAGTCCTATGAAATCTTGGGTCATGGTCCGGCGCCTGCCCGGCAGCCCGGTAGGGTGATTGCCATGAGTGCACCCGTTGACCTTCAGGCCATTTTCATCCCCAACGACGGCGAATTCTTCCGCGTGAAGCTCGCCCTGGACATCGCGATCGACGAGGTGGTCAACGAGCCCGGCTGCATCCGCTACGAGCTCACCGAGGCCAGCGAGGACAAGCTCGTCCTGACCGAACGGTGGGCCAGCCAGGCGGACTTGGACAAGCACTCCAAGGGCACGGCCGTCCAGGACCTGAACGAATCCCTCAGCGCGCTGCTGGCCGAGCCGGTCAAGCTCGAAACGCTCTAACCCACCCTTCCATCCACAACGCGGGGTCACTCCGCGCCCATCCCAGAGGGATTTATGGGCGCGGAGTGACCCCGCGTTGTTTTAAAGCCTGGGATTAAGCCGTGGCGGTTCAGGCCTCCGGGATCTGGGTGCCGTCCTGCTTGGCCGCAGCTGCGGCGGCCTCGGCCTGGGACCGGGCCACGTGGGCGTGGACTTCTTCCATGTCCAGGGCCTTGACGGCGTCGACCACCTGCTCGAGCTGCTGCGCGTTCAGGGCGCCAGGCTGCGAGAACACCAGGACCTTTTCGCGGAAGGCCATCAGCGTGGGAATCGACGTGATGCCGGCCTCGGCGGCGAGCTGCTGCTCGGCTTCGGTGTCGACCTTGGAGAAGACGACATCCGGGTGCTTCTCGGAGATCGCCGAGTACGTGGGGCCGAACTGCTTGCACGGGCCGCACCATTCGGCCCAGAAATCGACGAGGACAATGTCGTTATCCTCGACTGTCGATGCGAACTGTTCACCTGTGATGTCTACGGTAGCCATGAGTCAACGGTACGGGAGCGGGCACGGATTGTCCCCGGCATTTCGCTGTTGGCACATCCGGGCGGGGCTGTAGGCAGGTCACGCCCAGGCGTGCGGGGCCGGACGCCTGGCGCCGGGCAGGGCGTTGGTTTCGCGCCATTCGTGGATCCACCCGGGCAGCTCCAGATCCGACGGCGGGGCGCCGAACTCGCGGATGATCTCCTCCTGGCTGACGGGCTTGCCCTTGCTCAGAAGCCGGGTGGCGATATAGGCGCGCGCGTACACTTCGCCGTCCACCACCATCCGCTGTTCGAAGTAGATGGCCTTAGAGTCCAGGCCGATGATCCTGGACTCGATCGTGTACTGCTGCCAGAGCTGCAGCGAACGGCGGAACGCGATGGTCTCCCCCGCCGCGACCGGCGTCCAGCCCCGGCGGCGCATCTTCTTCCAAGTGCCGCTGCGGGCCATGAGGTCGAAGCGGCCGAGGTCCATGAGCGAGAAGTACATGCCGTTATTGACGTGCAGGGCGATGTCGATGTCCGTGGGCAGGACCCGCAGCGGCAGCGAGGAGTTGTCCCAGATGCTCAACGGTGAGCGGCGTGAGGACGTGAACAGCAGCAGGAGAGTCCGGAACAGGAGATGCATGAGTCATATGTTACCCGCGGGTAACAAGTGTGCCAAGGGGTGGGTGCCGGAACCTAGCTGCGCGCCGACAGAACCGAGACGGTGGCCTTGGTGCCAGCGCCCCGAATCGTCCAGCAGTTCCCGGTGCCGATCACGTCCAGCTCCTCCAGGTCCGCGTGGTGCAGGACCAGGGCAGTGTCCTCGTCCACGGCGACCGCGCGGTCCACGAGACCTTTTGCCACCGCCCCAACGGCCCGGCCGAGGGTTCCCGCCTGCGCGGCGTGCACGTCGACGGCGAAAGGCACCAGGCCCAGCCCGTCGCGGATCTCCACTTCTTCCAGACCCTCCGACCAATCCGCCGGGCAGACCTCGGTGCCGCGGATCCGGTAGCCGCCCACGATCGCCCGCACCGGCGCCACCATCGCGCCGGCTGAGAATCCCATATACGGCACACCGTCGGAGACCAGACTGCGGATGGGCTGCGCGGACGGCAGCAAGCCTTCCAGATAGCCCGGCGTCGGCCCGCCCCCGACGACGATGCCGTCGACGTCGTCGAACGCGGCAGGGTCCGCGCCCCGGTTGAAGCCGAGGAGGACCGGGACGACCTCGCAGGCTGTCCGGGACTCCAACGGCACCACATAGGCAGGCAGGAAATATTCCGAGCTGCCCTCATGGTCAAAGAGAACCACAGCGACGCGCGGAACCCTGCCGGTGGCCCGGTGCCGGAGTTCCTTGACGAAGCGGTCGAAGACGGCAGCTGTGGTTACGGTGTCGGGGCCGCCGCCAACAAGCAGGATGGTCATGGTTCAACGTACCCGGATCCACGGCAATCGCAATGAGCCCGGCGCGGGCGGCTCCGAGGACCTATAGCGATTGACCGGTCCGGACTGCGAGGAACATAATCGGAATCGGTACTAGCTTCACCCCACGACTGCGCCGACCATGAGGCCGACGGCAGAGCATTCAACGGAAAGCGGTCGACACTATGAGTACTGCCCATCACCCTGTCACTGCGACCGGCTGGACCGGTTGGGTCCGTTTCGCCGGAGTCATTCTGATCATCAACGGCGTTTTCAGCGGCCTTCAAGGCCTCGTCGCGCTCACCGGACCCGACACCTACTATTTGTCGACCCCGGGAACCCTGTTCCTCTTCGATGCGAAGGGGTGGGGCTGGTGGAATGTCGCCCTCGGGGTGCTCTTGATCCTCACCGCCGTCGCGCTCTTCGCCGGCGCAACGTGGGCTCGAGTCGTTGGCGTCGTCGTTGCCGGCTTCAGTGCGGTCGTTCAACTGATGCTCATTCCGCAGCAGCCGTGGTGGTCCGTCATCGTCATCGCCATGGACGTGCTGATCATCTACGCGATCATCGCCCACGGCGAGGAACTGAAGGCTGAGCAGGCACCTCCGCCAACCAACCCGTAAGGCCCCGACGCGATCAGCCCGCAGCAATCAGCTCCACTTCGTAGCCATCCGCGTTCACGAGGTAGGCGGCGAAGTGGCCGGGGCCGCCTGCGTGCGGATACTTGTCCGGAAACAGCTCGGCCCAGCCGTGGCTGACGCTCTCGCCCGCCATGGCGTCCACGTCAGCCCGGGTCCCCGCGCTGAACGCCAGGTGGTTCAGGCCCGGGGCTTTGCGGTCGTGCGCCGTTCCGGTCAGCGCCGGGGACTGCTCGACGACGATGTACGTCGGCCCGCGGCGCCAGCTGCACCCGTGGGCCCAGTCCTGGTAGGCCTCGTAGCCCAGCCTGCCCAGCAGCCAGCCCCACTGGTCCCTGGCCCGCTGCAGGTCCGGCACCCAGAGTTCTACATGGTGCAGGGCACCAAAGTCCCCCGGTGCGATGGGAACCGGCACCGGGGGACTTTGCGCAACGGGACCTGGCGCAACGGGACCTGGTGCAACCGGAATATCAGCCATCAGAACAGTATCCGCTGGAAGAGGATGTGGTCCTGCCAGGATCCGGCAATCCGAAGGTACTGGGCTGCCAAACCGATCTCCTCAAAGCCAGCCCGCTTCAGGATCCGCTGAGACGCGGCGTTGTGCGGGAGGGTTGAGGCCTGCAGCCGGTGCAGTCCCAGTTCGTTGCGCGCGGTCTGGAGGGCGAACTCCACCGCGGCCGAGCCAATTCCCAGCCCCGTCAGGTCCTTGTCCACCCAGTAGCCGAGGTGGGCGCTGAGGAATGGCCCCCGGACAATCCCGCTGAGGTTGATCACACCGATGATGCGGGAGCCTTCCACGAGGACCCAGGGCACGTCTGTTCCCGCGATGAACAATCCGAGCTTGGATTCAATGCTGGCGGCTTGTCCCTCGGCGGTAAAGAATTCCTCAAACCGCACCGGTTCCCAGGGCGCCAGGTGCTCCCGGTTCCGCCGGTAGGCGTCGGCCAGGGGCCCCGCGTCGGACCTGCGCAGTACCCGCACGCACACGGTATCCGTCAAAGCGACGCTGTTCTCGGTCATCCGCAGACTCTAACGGTCATCCCGAACGGCTTCAATCAGCGTGCGCCAGTCACGGGAGTCCCGGTGGTGTGCTTGATGGGGTTCTCAGGCGCTGGGATCGTCGTCGTCCTCGTTCGGATCGGTGCCGCGAACGGTCACACTCTGCACGCCGGGCACATCAAGGAGGTAGGGGACGAGTTCCCGCAGCGGAAGATGACCATGGAAGCGGATGTCCATGAGGACGATCGGCTTTTGTTCATCGCCCGCCTTATTGATGCTCAGGATCGACGAGCTGAACCCCATATTCGTGGCGATCTCCAACACTTGCCGCAGCACGCCCCGGTTGTCGTCGTAGCCCAGGTGCAGAACCCGGTGGGCGTCGGGGGTCGGGATCTTCCTGATCACGGGAGAAACGACGTACAACGTGATGAGGTGGAAAGCGGTCAGCGAAACAGCCAGGGACAGCATTCCGGCCCCGCACGCCATGCCGACGGCGGCAGAAACCCAAATGCTGGCCGCCGTCGTCAGGCCGCGGACTACGTTCCGTCCCTTGAAAATCACCCCGGCACCGAGGAAGCCGATGCCGCTGACGATTTGGGCTGCAATCCGGGACGGGTCCATGGTGGCCCCGGGCGCCAGCGCGGCGGCGAAGCCGTAGGCGGAGATCAGGGTGAACGTGCACGATCCGAGGCCGACCAGGACGTGGGTGCGGTAGCCAGCGACCTTTTGCCGGACCTGCCGCTCAGTGCCAATCAGGGAGCAGAGGATAAATGTCGCCAGCAGAAGCCCGATTTCCACCAGCGTGGTCGGGGTATATAGCCCGTATGCGTCCTGCATCCCGCCCTCCGACCCGGCCCGAGAGCGGCGTCCCGTCAGTGCCGGAATGCGCCAAGAACTCTCGAATCTGATATTACCGCTGCCCCCTAGTGGCGAGTAGTGGCTGCTCTGGCCCGCTCACGGGGCCAGATCCCGGCGGCGCCAGCCGGCGTACCCCAGCGCGGCGAGCGCCGCGGCAATCACCGTAAGTCCGAGCAACGGCCCGACGGCGCCGGAATCCAGGGGCAGCAGCGGCGAGTGCCGGAACGGGGAGAGCTCCACCAGCCACTCCGGGGCATTCCACAGCACGCCAAACTCACCAAGCGCGACGAAGAGCAGCAGCAGGGCCCAGACCGTCCCAGTGAGCCGGGGCGCCCAGCCGAACACCGCCAGCACCGCAGCGGTCATGACCCAGGCCGCGGGGATCTGGGCGGCAGCGGCCAGTGTGACGCGGCCAAGTTGGTTGGCATCGGCCAGGACGGTGGCTGCGCCGGCCCCGACCGACACTCCGGCCAGCAGCATGAGCACGGCGACGCCGGCCAGCGCCAGGGCGAAATGGCTGGTCGCCCACCGCGGCCGGGTGGTGGCGGTGCCCAGCAGTGCCTCGACGTGGCCGTCGGTCTCCTCGTCACGGAGCCGGCTGGCCGCGGACAGTCCGTAGGCAGCGGCCAGCAGTCCCATGATGCTGATCTCCGCTGCAATGAAGGCATCCGTCATGGCCTGGGTTCCGCCCAGCATCATGATCAGGTCCTGCGCGTTGGGCGAACTCAACAAGTCCATGACGTTGCCGGCCAGCGATCCGATCACCACGCCGAACACCACGAAGGCGACCGCCCAGGCCGCCAGCAGCCGGAACTGGAGCCGCACAGCGAGGTCCCCAACCCCGCGGAGCGAGCCGCGAGCCGGGCCGGGGCGCTCCTGGCGCAGGCCGCAGCCGAGGTCCCGACGGGCGCGGAGTGCCAGGGCCACGGGCACGAGTAAGGCGCACAGTGCCAGTGGCAGGGCGAGCACCCACCACTGGTCCCCGGCGAAGGCCCGGATCTGCTGGTTCCAGCCGATCGGCGAAAGCCAGGACAGGGCGGAGGGCCCCGGTTCGGCGAGGTCCCCCACCGCACGCAGCGCATAGGTCACGGCAACGACGCCGAGGCTCATTCCCGTGGCCGCCCGCGCGCTGGCCGTCAGCTGGGCGGTGACCCCGGCCACGGCACTGAATGCCATGCCGGTGGCGGCCCAGCCCAGTCCGAACGCGATCGAGCCGGCCGCCGGAAGTCCGCCGGCGGCCAAAGACACCGCAGTGACCAGCCCCAGGACAATGCTGGCTCCGAAGCTGATGGTGAGGGCGGCCGCGAGCGGCGCGTCGCGGCCCATCCGGCCGCCGCCCAGGAGCTCGAGCCGCCCGGACTCTTCGTCGCTGCGGGTATGGCGGACGGTGATGAACACCATCAGGACGGCGAGGATGGCAGCCATGAACGCCGTGTACTTGATGAGGGACAGGGCGCCGAGGGACGTGGGATCGTAGACCCTGCCGAAGAGGGCCACGAGCGAGGCCGTGGCATTCAGGGCCGTCGCGGCCTCGACCCGGCTCTCCACATCGGGGTAGAGCTCGGCGCCGGCCACCGCGGTTGAATACGTTGTCGCGGCGAATCCGGCGATCCACGCCGGCAACAGCCATCGGTCGCGGCGGAGCCCGAGCCTGATCAGGACTCCGGTCCCCGCCAACGTTTCACGCATCGGCGGTGCGTCCGCTGCTCGACCCGGCCGCGGCCACGGGCACCGCAGCGCCGTAGTGGCGAAGGAAGAGATCCTCCAGAGTGGGCGGCTGGCTGGTCAGCGCGACGAGTCCCGCGTCGGTCAACGCCCGCATGAACGGGGCCAGGCCGGACGGTTCCACTTGGGCGCTGACGCGGTGGTTCGTGACGACGACGTCGTGCACGCCTGGCAGGGCATCCAAGCCCACCGGTACCACCGCGACATCGGCAGTGACGGAGGTGCGGGTCAGGTGCCTGAGTTCATCAAGCCGCCCCGTCTCCACCACCCGGCCCTCACGGATGATGCTCACGCGGTCCGAAAGTGCCTCGGCCTCGCTGAGGATATGGCTGCTAAGCAGTACCGTGCGGCCCTGGTTACGCAGTTCCCGGATACAGCCGCGGAAGGCCTCCTCCATCAGGGGGTCCAGTCCGCTGGTGGGCTCGTCCAGCAGGAACAGCTCAGCGTCGGTGGCCAGGGCAGCGACCAAGGCCACTTTCTGCCGGTTGCCTTTGGAGTAGGCCCGGGACTTCTTGGTCGGATCGAGGTCGAAGAGCTCCAACAGCTGGGCCCGCCGGGCCAGGTCCTGGCCGCCCTGGAGCCGGCCGAGGAGGTCGATCACTTCTGCGCCGGTCAGGTTGGGCCACAACGCCACATCCCCGGGGACGTAGGCCAGGCCCCGGTGGAGGCTCGCGACGTCGCGCCACGGGTCAAGGCCCAGCACCCGGATGGAGCCAGCATTGGCGCGAAGCATGCCCAGCAGCAGGCGAATCGTGGTCGATTTGCCGGAGCCGTTCGGTCCGAGGAAGCCGTGGACCTCGCCCGCCTCGACTGAAAAGTCCAACCCATTCAAGGCAACCACGGGACCGAACCGCTTCACAACGCCGACCATCTCCAGGACATTCGCCATGGGGGACACGATACGCCCGGGATCGGCAATCCCGCCCTGGCCGAATGACCCCTTCGCCCGCGGGCGGCCTGTCGCCGTGCTGTCACTCCGGCACCGGGGGACGTAGCCTAGCGGGCATGGAAGACCCTTACGATCTTGAACGGTTCGTGGCGGCCCAGGACGCCGGCGGAACCTACGGGCACGCCCTGGCGGAGTTGCGGTCAGGCATGAAGAGGAGTCACTGGATGTGGTTCGTTTTCCCCCAGCTCGCGGGCCTGGGCCGCAGCGAAACCGCCCGGAAGTACGCCATCTCCTCCCTGGCCGAGGCCCGTGCTTACTGCCGGCACGGCGTCCTTGGCCCGCGGCTGCGGGAGGCCGCCGCCGCAGTGGCCGAACTTCAGGGGCGGTCCGCGGTGCAAATTTTCGGCGGCATCGACACCCGGAAGCTGCACTCATCCATGACGCTGTTCCAGCGGGCCGCGCCCGGCGAAACCGTGTTCCGCGTCGTCCTGGACCGCTATTTCGATGGCCTGTCCGATCCCGCCACGGACCGGCTGCTGGAAGGCCAGTTGCGGGACGGACAACCCGGTGGTCCGGACCCGGCGGACGGTTAGCTGTCCGCGGCCAGCGCCGTGATCATCCGCTCCATGCGGGCGACGCCGGCAAAGCGGCCGGCGTTGTCCGTCACCAGCAGGGGGTCAAACCGGTTGGCCTGAGTCCGCGTCATGGAACGGGCCAGGGCCTCGCTGAGCGGCGTGTCCAGGTTGACCCGCATTCCCGGGCTCACGACGCCGAGGGCCGCCGCGGAGGGGTCGAGCACCGCAACGGGCCGCAGATGATCGCCCATCAGCACCACCGACTGCAAGGCCGGGTTGTCATCAAACGCGGCCGCCGCCGTCGCAGTGGTGGCGGCCGTCGTCGCGGGTTCCACGATGTCCCGGATGATGCTCTGGTGCGTCGCCGGGGGGTTGGACGCCAGACGGTGGGCAACGTCGAGATCGATTTTTTCCCACGCCGGTCCGGGCCGGGCCAGGCAATACCCCTGCACCAGGGGTACGCCGAGGGCGACGAGGGCGTCCAGTTCCTCCACGCGCTCCACTCCCTCGGCCAGGATCCAGGCATCGACGCGGCTGGCAAAGGTTCCGAGCATGGAGATCAGGGCACGCTTGGCTTCGTCACGGTCAACATCCTGGATCAGTTCACGATCCAGCTTGATCAGCGAGGGCCGCAGGGCCAGCAGGTGCCGGAGCCCGGCATAGCCGGCACCGGCGTCGTCGACGGCGATCAGCGCGCCGGCAGCGCGCAGCTGGTTGAGGTCGGGCTCAAGCTCCAGATAGGAGTCGATCGGGGTCTGCTCCGTCAGCTCGACCACCAGTCCGGCAAGGTTTCCCTGGCCGCGCCAGATGCCACGGATCTCCTCCGTCAACAGCAGCTCCGGTGAGACGTTGAGGGTCAGGAAGCAGTTCGGCGGCAATGTGGGACGCGCCGCGAGCGCCGCCCGCAAGGCTGCGGCCTCGAGCTCGGCTGCCAGGCCATGCGTGCGCGCCGCGGCAAACCACACCTCAGGATTTTTTTCGGCGAAGCCCGAAAACCGGGCCAGGGCCTCATAGCCCACCACTGTGCCGCGCGCGGTATCAACAATGGGCTGGTAGGCCGCGGAAAGGCCAACACCCCGGCAGGCGGCCGCCAGTTGCTTCACCCAATCCGGGCCCGGCGCGGCCCCGGCGTCGGGCGGGAGGCCGCCTGCCTCGTGAATCAACTAACGGGAACGATGGCTCTGTGGACCGACTGCACGACGTCGGCCGGCAGCTCCTCCAGCCCATGTGCGGACGCCGCGTGGGCGGCCACATTGACCAGAATTTCATCGTCGGTACTGCACACCCAGCGGGCGTCACAACCGGGAACCACATCACCACAGGCAAACGACTTCACGAATGCTCCTTCTTCTTCAACAGCGGACCGGACTACCCTACGTTGGCTCCGCACCGAAAACTGAGATTTTGCTCGCAGAAACGGTGCGGCGTCGCCGGCGGTCCGCCGCCGGCAGTGGCCGCCGGATGCTGTTCGCTGCCACCGGCTGTCCACTAGCGGCCTGTACTCGCGGCCGTACTAACGGCCTGCCGTCCCTGCTTCGGCAGCGACTGCGGCCGCCTCGATGCGGGCCCGGTGCACGGCCCATTCCTCGGCGGTGCGCGGCGAAAGGTTCGGATCCCCGGGACGCTGGCCTGCGCTGCCGTCGATGAGTTCGCGCAGGATGTCGGCGTGTCCGAGGTGGTGGGCGGTCTCCACGCACATGTGCACGAGGATCTGCTGCAGGGTCACGTGCTTGCGCTCGTCCGGCCACCAGGGCACCACACCGGGCGCGTCGAGCGGGAGTTCGTCGATGGTGGCATCGCTGTGGGCCGCCGAGAGCCGGTGCAGCTCAGTGATCTGCTCCCGCGTCTCGCCCGGGGCTGCCCACATGTCCGCATCCGGCTCCGCGTCGTCGGCAAACCACGCCAGCTTCAGCTCGCTGGGACGGCCAAAGACCTCGCCAAAGTAGCCGAGTTCGACGCTGGCCACGTGCTTGACCAGTCCCAGCAGGTTGGTTCCCGTGGGCGTGAGGGGCCGGCGCACGTCATACTCGCTGAGGCCTTCGAGCTTCCCGAGGAGGTCTTGGCGCCGGGTGCGCAGGTAGGTGTGCAAGATCGCTTTGTCGTCCATGACCCGCACTATACCGAACGCGCGGGCGCTGCCTGGCAGAACAGCCTGGCAGAACAACGGGCTTCATAAAACGTATGGAATAATTGGTGTCAACGGGCCTCGGGGGGAGGCCCCGATCGACAGGACACCCAGGGTGAATCTCGATTCCGGTGCACATCGGGTCCGGCCCGCCGCGGCTCTCCTGGCCGCGGCTCTCGCCATTCTTTTGGCAGCCTGTTCTTCCGGCGCAGAGGCCCCGGACGGAGTTCCGACGGGCCGGCCTGCGGCGTCCGCACCCGCAACGTCCCCGGCGTCCGGAGGCCTGCGGGGGACGACCGAAGTGAACGGGTTCCTCCTGCCGATGCGGTACGCGGCCGTCGACGGCGACACCTGGGAGGGCATCGCCGCCCACTTCCGGATGACTCCGGAGATCCTCAGGAGCTTCAACGAAGCGGAGTCCGTTGCCGCAGGAGAGATTATCGACCTCAGGGGCGTGGACGTGCCCCAGCTAGGGGCAGGCGGCAGCGTGGCCGGGCAGGACGGGCAGGGACGGGTCCTGTACAGGGTGGGCGCCGGAGACACTCCCTCGGGCATCGCGAGCCGCTACGGCGTCCCGCTCTATGCCTTGCGGATAGCCAACCTGAACCTGTTGACCGGAGGCGAATGGATTCCGCCCGCCGGCACCACGGTAACCATTCCGAATCCCCCGGCCGACTGAGCCGGGCCTTTGAGGCAGGCCTTTGCACTGTGGAGACGGGCCGTTGGGCCGCGGACAAAGAAAAAGCCTCCGGAACCTAATGGTTCCGGAGGCTTCTCCAAGGGTGGCAGATGAGGGATTCGAACCCCCGTAGGCGTTGCCAGCTGATTTACAGTCAGCCCCCTTTGGCCGCTCGGGTAATCTGCCGAACTTCAAAAGAAGATCACTCGCGGTTTCCAGTCCCGGAACGTCTGTTTCCAGTCCGTTCCGCTTCCAGCACCCGCGGGCAAGACAACTTTACAGAACTTCCGCCGAAGAATCGAATCGGCGCCTCAGCAGATCATAAAAGGGCCGAAAAAGGGCCAAAATCCGCGGAATTTCAGGCCTCGCCGAGAATCCGCCCCGCCAGTCTTGCCTCGAATCGTGCCGCCTGCTCGACGGTGACCTGGTTCAGCTCGACGGCACGGGCCAGGTCCGTGTGGACCCCGTCCATGCGGACTGATGCGTCGGCGGCCGGGCTCAGGATGATGGACGCCGCCAGCGCGGCGGCGGCTACGGAGCTCGCCGTCGCGGCCAGGGTGCTGGCAGCGGCGGCGGTGGTGCGGTTGACGTAGCGGACGGCCTTTTGGTGCATGTTCTTGCCTTTCAGCAGCGGTTCCAACTCTTGCAACTCTGGCCAGCCCGGCTTCGTTCCCGCCGTGATTGAGCTATGAGCGGACTGTGAAACCCGGGACGCAAGGCCGGCCGCCACATCGGGGGCATCCGTACTAGTCTGGAATGCAGACATCCCGGCCTCACGCAGGCACCCGGCAACCATCAGGAGGAAAGTCATGGCAGGCGAATCCACGTTCGACGTCGTCAGCAAGGTAGACAAGCAGGAAGTCGCCAACGCGCTGAACCAGGCGCAGAAGGAAATTGCCCAGCGCTACGACTTCAAGGGCGTCGGCGCCGAGGTCGATTTCAGCGGCGAGAAGATCCTGATGAAGGCCAACTCCGAGGAGCGGGTGCTCGCGGTGCTCGATGTGCTGCAGTCCAAGCTCATCCGCCGCGGCATTTCGCTGAAGTCCCTCGACACAGGCGAGCCCTACGCCTCCGGCAAGGAATTCCGGCTCGAGGCCTCCATCAAGGAGGGCATCGCCCAGGACCTCGCCAAGAAGATCAACAAGTTGATCCGGGACGAGGCCCCCAAGTCCGTCAAGTCACAGATCCAGGGCGACGAGCTCCGGGTGACCTCGAAGTCCCGCGATGACCTCCAGGAGACCATGAACCTGCTGAAGGGCTTCGACGAGGCCGACCTGCAGTTCGTTAACTTCCGCAGCTAGCGGCCCGCCCGCGGCGCAAATTTGCGCGACACGCAAAAGGGCTGGCGACGGTGTGGCGAATTCTAGGAGTCGTTGCAACACCTGCTGGTTAGGTGGTTTGTAGTAAATCACGCAGACGCTCGGCTGGGGTATCCCAGCCGAGCGTTTTACGTGGGCGGCCGTTGAGCTCCTGGGCGACGTGTTCGAGGTCTTCCGGCCCGTAG
>NZ_JBFTSL010000022.1:0-78659 GCF_056400005.1 Arthrobacter sp. 01L42
CGAAATCATCAGCCACCCGCGCCCGCCCAAAGGAACCGTCTACATCGGCCTCAACGGCACGGGCAGGCAACCGTCCACGAAGTCCTGAGACATGAACCGTCCACGATCAGTTGAGACATGAAGTGTCAACGATGAGGTGAGACAGCACATCCCGGAATGGCCACCAAGAGTGATAGCGCAACGGGGGAGCTTGGCCACGGTCTAGGCTGGCTCCATGAACGCCGCCCGCAGCCTTCACCCCAGCCCACGCACGTTGGAGGTCGAGAGCCTTGCCGGTTTCGACCGGCTGGTTGCGGCGGGGGCGCGCAGCATGCACGGCTGGCATGTCCAGTCGCTGGACCTGCGGGGCCGCCGGGCCCAACTGGAGGCGCTTGAGGCCCAGGGCGCGGTCTTCCTGGGCTGCAGGTTCGACGACGGTGTGGAGGACTTGCTGCGCGGCCGGGGCGCCCTCATCTTTCCCCGGCTCACGGCCGTGCCGTTCAACCCCTACCGCGGGCAGCTGTACACGCCGCAGGAACTCTATTCCGGGATCGCCACCTCACCCTACGAGGACACGCTCGACGCTCGGGTGTACCAGTGGAGCATCCGGCCGGGCCAGCGACGCCGGCTGGATGCGACACTGGCCGCCGCCCTGCATGACCACTCGATCGGCGTGGCCCTCGACGAACTGGCCGGCACCTATCTCCGCGCCGGCCGCACGATGGTGGGGGTCATGGGCGGACACATTGCCCGCCGCGGCACCGCCGTCTTTGAGGGAGCCGCGCTGCTGGGCCGGCTGCTGGCCCGCAGCGGTCGGGTGGTAGCCACGGGCGGCGGCCCCGGGGCCATGGAGGCCGCGAATCTTGGCGCCTTCCTCAGCGAGGCCCCCGAACCGGACTTCCGGCGGGCCCTGGCCGACCTTGCGGCGGTGCCGTCCTTCCGCCCCTCGGTGGCCGCCTGGGCGCGGACGGCCGCGGCGGTCGCCCAACGCCACCCGGCGGGTGTGCCGTCGCTGGGGATTCCCACATGGTTTTACGGCCATGAACCACCGAACTTCTTTGCCACGCATGTGGCCAAATACTTCGCGAATGCCATCCGGGAAGCCATCTTGCTTGAACTGTGCAACGGCGGCATCGTCTTTTTGCCGGGTTCGGGCGGCACGGTCCAGGAGATCTTCCAGGACGCCTGCGAGAACTACTACGCCGCTCCGGAAACCGTCACTCCCATGGTCCTGGTGGGTCACGAACACTGGCTGCGGCGATTCCCGGCCTGGCCCCTCTTACATAGCCTGGCGTCAGGGCGCCGGATGGAGGGAAGGATCTTCCTGGTCGATACGGTCGAAGAAGCCCTTGAGGCGCTGGAGCGCTAGGGGGTCAGAGATCCTTGCGGCACTGGGCGTGGCCGAGCTCGTAGAGTCCGTTCAGGTCGCCGGCGGCAAGCCCGTCCGGGGCTCCGATCTCGGGGTACATCAGCTGGGCCGGGTCATCGACATGCTCCAGGCCCATCACATGGCCGAGCTCGTGCAGGATCACGGCCGTGGCATAGGCCGCTCCCTCGGAGCGGTCCAGGTCTTCCGCGATTTGCGGGGCATCCAGCTCCAGGCTGCCGGTGACGAAGCTCTTGGGGCCGTCGCCGAAACTGAAGTGTGTGCTTCCGCCTGTGCCGATCACCGGGCCTTTGAGCTGCGGCGCCTGCTCCGGGGTGGTCCAGGCGATCAGCAGCGGCGCCCACCGGTCCCCGTAGAGATTCTTTTGGTAGGGCGCACGTGTGGACGAGGGGGCCTCGGACGTGGGGCCGTCATTGATGAAGGTGATTCCGGTGGCCTCGGAGATCGTCCGGATCGAGTCGTCCACGAGCCGCTCGGCACCCGGCGGGGCCAGGGCGGCATTGATGACGTAGTGCAGCGGGCGGCACGGCGAGTAACCCACCGGAGTGCCGTCGTCATTCGTTGCGAGGAACTTGTACGAGGTGCTGGCGGCCTCCGGTTTCCGGGCCGCGCCGAGGGGGTGGTCCTGCTCCTCGAGCCCGGGCGGGGGAGTGTCCGTCCGGTCTTCGCCGGCCGGCACGGCAGGCTGGCCGGATTTCTGGCCAGCCTGGGGCTGTGCCTGCAGGTCACTGCCTGCTTTGTTTTCTGCACTGTGCCCTGCGTTGTTCCCCGTTCCTCGGGAGACCTCGAAGAGGCCCGTGAACCTCGGATCGCCGTAGACGAGTCCGGCGGTGAGGAAGGCGCCGGCGGCGATCACCGCAGCGGCGGCGAGGTTCCTGATGATCCGCAGAGCGGTGGCTGGCCGGCTGTGCCGAGGTCCGCGGTCCCGAAATTCAGGGCCGTCCACTAGCCAACCACGGCGCCGAAGGCCATGCCCAGCAGGTACGTCACGCCCGCGGCACCCATGCCGATGGCCAGCTGGCGCAGGCCGCGGGTGGCGGGCGAGGTACCGGAGAGCAGGCCCACGACGCCGCCGGTAAGCAGCAGCGCCAAGCCGACGAGGGACGCGGAAACCACCAGTGCGGCGAGTCCTGTCATGCCCAGCAGGAAGGGAATGATGGGCACGATCGCGCCCGAGGCGAAGAAGCAGAAGCTCGACGCCGCCGCGCCCCAGGCGGTGCCGACCGCCTCGTGCTGGTCCTCGCTTTCGGGCAGTTCCGGACGCAGGGACAGGCTGGGATCGCAGTCGCAGTCCAACAGGCCCATCCGCTCCGCGACGCGGTGCTCGGCGGCCTCCCGGGACATGCCGCGGGCCAGGTAGACGAGGAGGAGTTCGTTGTGCTCGATATCGAGCAGCGGCGCCGCCGCCAACGTGATCTGGGTGGGTCGGGTCGCGGCGAGGAGCTCCCGCTGCGACCGCACGGAAATGAACTCGCCGGCCCCCATGGACAGTGCGCCGGCCAGCAGCCCGGCGACGCCGCTGAGGAGTACCACCTGGCTGCCCACGCCCGAGGCCGCCATGCCCATGACGAGGGACAGGTTGCTGACCAGCCCGTCGTTGGCGCCGAACACGGCGGCGCGGAACGTTCCGGCCAGCCGGTTGCGGCCCCGGGTGGCCAGCCCGCGGACCACTTCTTCGTGGATCTGCTCGTCGGCGACCATGGCCGGGGTGGCGAACGATTCGGTGGCGTACGGGGAGCGGCTCTCCGCCCGCTGGGCCAGGGCCAGGACGAAGACCGAGCCGAAGTGCCGGGCCAGGAAGCCCAGGAACCGGCTCCGGAAGGAGGCATGCCGGTCCTTGCCGGCGTGATCGCCCAGCAACTGGAGCCAGTGCGCTTCATGGCGTCCCTCGGCCTCGGCCAGCGCCAGCAGGATGGCGCGTTCCTCCCCGGCGCGGTTCTGCGCCAGGTCCCGGTAGACGGCCGCCTCGGCACGTTCATCGGCGAGATACTGTCGCCAGCGCTTGATGTCCGCTGCGCTGGGCGCTGCGCTCGCGTCTGTTGCGGGCGACGGGCTCGGTGCGCTGACGGGAGCGGCAGTGGAGGGAGCCGCCCCGGGGCCAGCAGAGGCGTGCGGCGAGGCGGGGCGCGGGTCCGTATCGCGGACCGAAGAGGGCTGTGTCGGGTGGTGCTGCGAAGAATCGTTGCGGTCCGATTCGGTGTGCTGAGACACGAAAAACTCCTGGGTTTGGTCGGGCATGGTCCGGCCCCATTGCGACTCCAGACTACCCCGTATTTCCGCGCTTTTCCGGCTGGCAATCCTCAGTGGAAAGTTTAGGGAGGCCGTAACTGCCCTGCCCCGGCGGGCCCGCCCGCAGCCGCTTTCCGGCAGCAATTGTGGGCCCTTGACCGCCCGGGTCCGCGGTGTTCGAATGAAACCCAGGGCGGGCTCCCCGGGGCCTTGCCGCCACCGAAGCCGCATGGAGGTTGCATCATGGATAGCACCGCATCACATCCCATCCAGCCGGCCCGGGAGTCACTCGAGTCCGATCCCGCCTACGACTACGCCGAGGACGCGCCCGTCAGTGATGCCGCGGAGACCGAGGACGAGGAGCTTCTCGAAGAGGCCGACCGGCTCGTTCCCCTGGACGCGGAAGACTTCCTGGGCGACGAGACGCCGGTGGTGCCCGTGGAAGGTGAGGAATTCCTTGCGCCGGAGGCAAATGAGTGATCCTCCCGCGGCCCGTTAAATTGCCTAACGGCCGACGGCGGCGCCCCCGAATGGGGAGCGCCGCCGTCGACCTTTAACTTGCGGTCAAGACCCTGCCGGGCCTGGGCCCTAGTGCGTGAGGGCCGGGGCCTTTTCTTCCTCGGCCGCGCGGCCGGCGACACGCCGGCGCCAGTTCTGCATGACCGCGGGATCCGTCGGCTTGGTCAGCAGCGACACCGCGATGTAGACGACCGCGGAAGCCGCCAGGCCGTAGTAGATCGGCTCGTTGGCGTAGATGCCGTCCAGCGGAACCTCGGCATTGATTTCCAGGATGATCATGGTGCCGAGCGTGATGACCGAGCCCACCGCCATGGACGCCGCGGCGGCGACGCCGGTGCCGCGCTTCCAGACCAGGCCGCCAAGGATGGCCACGAGCAGGCCGCCTACCAGGATGTCGTACGCAATGGTCAGGGCCGCGACAACGTCCTTGGTGACGATGGCGATCACGATTGCCACGATGCCCAGGCCCAGGACCCACATGCGGTTGGCCTTGACGTCGTGTTCCGGGTTGTCGGTGTCATCGGTGTTGACCGTCTTGCCGAACCAGCCGGCAACGAACGGCAGCACATCGGCGCGGGCCACGGTGGCGGCCGCGATCAGGGCGCCGGAGGCGGTGGACATCATGGCGGCGACGGCGGCGGCCAGCACGAGGCCGCCGATGCCGATGGGCAGCAGGTGGGTGGCGACCTCGGCGTAGACGACGTCCTTGCCCAGGGCCTTGACGTCGATCTGCGGCAGGGCCACCCGGGCGCCGAGGCCGATCAGGGCGCCGGCTGCGCCGTAGAGGATGCAGTAGATGCCGGCCGTGGCGCCGCCCCAGCGGGCGACTTCAGGCGTCTTGGCGGTGAACACACGCTGCCAGATGTCCTGGCCGATCAGCAGGCCGAGGGTGTACACCACAAAGTAAGTGATGATCGTCTGGGCGCCGATGCCGTCGATCTGGAAGAAGGTGGCGTCCACCCGGCTGCGGATCCCGTCGAGGCCGCCGGCGGCGTTGAGCGTGAACGGCAGCATCAGGAAGAAGATGCCGACCGTCTTGATGACGAACTGGACCTGGTCGGCCAGCGTGATGGACCACATGCCGCCGATGGTCGAGTACACCAGCACGATTGCCCCGCCGACGGCGATCGCGAGGGCGCGGTCCCAGCCGAAGAGCACCACGAAGATGGTGGCGTAGGCGCCCGTGGAGGTGGCGCAGAGCATCAGCGTGTAGGCAAGCATGACGATGCCCGAGGTCTGCGTGGCGTTGCTGCCGTAGCGCAGGGTCAGCATCTGGGAGACGGTATAGATCTTCAGCTTCTGGATGGTGCTGGCGAAGAGCAGGCTCAGCAGCAGGACGCCGGCGCCGATTGCGACGACGAGCCACATGCCGGAGATGCCGAACTTGTAGCCCAGGCCCACGCCGCCGACGGTCGAGGCGCCGCCCAGGACGACGGCGGCCATGGTGCCGGTGTAGAGGAACGGGCCGAGGCGGCGGCCGGCGACGAGGAAGTCGCTATTGTTCTTAGTGCGGGACTTGCCCCACCATCCGAACGCCAGCATGGCGGCCAGGTACACCACCACGATTGCGATGTTGACGAAAGTTGCGTCCATTAAAGGCTCCTTGGAGCTGGTTGACAGCGGATGCGGGCCTGCCGGGCCTCAACAGTATGTTCGGCAAGGCCGCTGCTGCGGGAAGTGGTTAGAGGAGGATTTCCGTCGGAACCCCCGGTATTGCCTAATAGGCAACACATGTTGCCAAAGAGTATGTTGTGACTCCGGTAACAGTCAAGGCGCAGGGCGTGGTGCCGCCGCCTCCGCGTCACGAAGGCCCGCTCCCGCTAGGATTGCTCCAATGATGGGGCCAAGCGGCCGGCCGTGAAAGGTTCCTAAATGAAGGCTCTACCAGTTGAACCGAGCAATGTTCCCGTTGCCATCGGTTCGCGGATCCGCGCGGCCAGGCAGTCCCAGCGGCTCACCATTGAACAGGTCGCAGACGCCACCGGGCTCACCAAGGGATTCCTGAGCCGGGTCGAGCGGGACCTGACCTCGCCCTCGGTTGCCTCCCTGGTAACGCTGTGCCAGGTTTTGTCGATCTCTATCGGCGACCTCTTCGCCGCCCCCGAAACGCACCTCACGAAGCAGAATGAGGGCCCCCGAATCTCCCTCGGCGGCGAGGGGATCGTCGAGCGGCTGCTGACCGCGCGCTCCGAGCGCCGCGTCCAGATCATCCAGGCCGTGATCGAGCCGCGCGGGCGCGGCGAGTCCGAGCTCTATGCCGTGGACTGCGACGTCGACGTCCTGCATGTGGTCAAGGGCAGCATCCGCCTGATCCTCACCAATGAGGAATTCGAGCTCAGCGCCGGGGACACCGTAACGTTCCCCGGCCGGGAACCCCACACCTGGGTCAATCCCACGGACGACGCCGTCGAGGTGCTGTGGGTGCTCGTGCCCGCCGCCAGCCGCTGAGGACATGAACGCATCCGTAACCACCGCAAAAGTATCCGCACGGCGCACGCCGGAGATACACAGGACGAGCCGAAGCCGCTCGCGTCATCAACTGGGGGATCCATGAACCGCAACAACGTCTTTCTGTCCCTGGCCGTGGCCGCCGCGCTCGCGGCCGCCCTTGGCCTGAGCTCGTGCGCCGCCCCGGGCCAGCGGGCCGGCGAAACGGCAAGCGGTCCCGCCAGTGAAACCGCGGCCCCGGCGCAGCAGGAATCCGGCGCGGCCGCCCCGACCGCCTCCTCTGCCGCTTCGGCCCTGCCCTCGGCTGCCCCGAGCGCCTCCGCTACCCCCGTCCCGGCCGCGCCCACGGCCACGGCCAGCGCGGTGGCCGGCGTGAAAACCTTCACCTTCCCGGACGGGCACCTCTCCTTCTCCTATCCGAGCGGCTGGTCCGTCCGGTTGGTGGGCTCGCCCGGGAACGCGGCCAAGCTGCGGGGCCCGCAGGCGGTCATCGCCGACGCCACCGGCAACGAACTGGCTTCCATCACCAGCAGCACCAGCGCCAGCAACGCCTCCGGCCCGGTGGCCCGCACCGTGCTGGACACCGCCCCGGTGCCGGGGCTGAAAGATGTGGACGGCGAACAGCTGGCCTTCGGCTTCGCGTTCGATTCCCTTGCCGACCAGTCCGATTTCCACATGAGCGTGCGCAAGCAACGCGACTTCGCGCCCGCGGTCTCTGACTCCGGCTCCGCCTACGTCAGCTTCGCCAACGGCGGGGCGGAAGCCAGGGTGCTCTTCGGCAGCCCGGCGTTTGCCTCCGTCGACGCCGCCAAAGCCTGGATGACCACGGAGCAGTACAGCCAGCTCAAGCGCCTGCTGCTCACCCTCAAGTACAGCTGACCTCGCTTTCCTTGGTGAGATCGGCCGCGGTGAGATGTACGTCACATTCCGGCAATCTGCCGGAAACGGCAATTTAATGCCCGGAGCCGGCACGTAACGTGCCCGCAAGAATGGGAAAGCCTTCCCGAAACACGCCGTGAGTAGCGTCAACGGCGGGGGGACGCTCGTCAGTCCCAAACGTCACATGGTCTCGCCGCATCGGCGCCCTCGGAGCGCCGGCACTCGAGGAAGGCTCCCGCTATGAAGTTCTCTGTGCTTGCAGTAGGAATGGCAACAGATCCGCAGGTCCTTGACCCCGGATCGACCGCGTGGATGCTCACGGCGTCCGCTCTGGTCCTCCTGATGACCCCCGGGCTTGCGTTCTTCTACGGCGGGCTCGTCAGAATGAAGTCCGTCCTCAACATCATGATGATGAGCTTCGGCGCCATGGGCGTGGTGGCCGTCGTCTGGGCCCTGTGGGGCTATGGCCTGGCCTTCGGCCCGGATGCGCTGGGCGGCTTCGTCGGGGATCCCTTCACCAACTTCGGCCTGAGCGGGCTGACCACCAGCATCGGCTCCAAGGCGGCAGGCCTGCCGGACATGATCTTCGTCGGCTTCCAGGCCACGTTCGCCATCATCACCGTCGCACTGATCAGCGGCGCGGTGGCCGAGCGCGTCAGGTTCGGCCCCTGGCTCCTCTTTGCCGCCCTTTGGGTCACGCTCGTTTACGCGCCGATCGCGCACTGGGTCTGGGGCGGCGGCATTTTCGGACCTACCGGCATCATCGGCAGCAAGATCTCGGCCCTCGACTTCGCCGGCGGCACGGTGGTCCACATGAACGCCGGCATTGCCGGACTGATGCTTGCCGTGGTTCTGGGCAAACGGCTCGGCTTCATGAAAGACCCTAACATCCGCCCGCACAACCTGCCGTTCGTGATGCTCGGCGCAGGGCTGCTCTGGTTCGGCTGGTTCGGCTTCAACGCCGGCTCGGAACTCGCCGCCGACGCCACGGCCGCCCTGGCCTGGACCAACACGCTGCTCGCCACCAGCGCCGCCCTGCTGGGCTGGCTGCTCGTGGAGCGGCTGCGCGACGGGCATGCCACCTCGCTCGGCGCCGCCTCGGGAGCCGTCGCGGGACTCGTGGCAGTCACCCCGGCCTGCGGATTCATCGACCCCATCGGCGCCATCCTGATCGGCGCGATCGCCGGGGCTGTCTGCGCGCTCGCCGTCGGGCTGAAGTTCAAGATCGGGCTCGACGACTCCCTGGACGTCGTGGCCGTGCACTTCGTCGGCGGCCTGTGGGGGACCCTGGCCCTCGGATTTTTCGCGCTTCCGTCCACCAAGACGGCCGGCGGCCTGTTCTACGGCGGCGGCCTGGCGCAGTTCTGGCCACAGATTCTCACCGCCCTGATCGTCACGGCATGGAGCGCCGCCATGACCACACTGATTGGCTTCGCGATCCACAAGAGCATCGGCATGCGCGTTTCCGAAGCCGACGAGCTCTCCGGCATTGACGTGACGGAGCACGCCGAAACGGCGTATGAACTCCTCATGGTCGGCGGCAGCTTCCACCCCGGTGACCCGCATGCCCGGACTGATGCGGCCGAGGCCCACGCGACGGCCCACGCCGGGACCCACGCCGAAGTCCCGGCCGGGACCAACGCCGAGGCCGAGGGTGAGGCCGTCCGCGGCAGGGTGTCGTCATGAAGCTCGTCACGGCGATTGTGCGGCCGGAGCGGGTCGCGGCCGTTAGCGCGGCCCTGGAGCGGGCCGGGGTCAACGGCCTGACCGTGAGCCAGGCCAGCGGCTACGGCCGGCAGCGGGGCCATACCGAGGTGTACCGGGGCGCCGAATACAGCTCGGACCTGCTGCCCAAGGTGCGGCTCGAAGTCCTGGTCGACGAGGGCGCCCTCGGCGCCGTCATGGCTGCCATTGAAGAGGGAGGGCGCACGGGCCGCTTCGGCGATGGCAAGATCTGGATTATCGAGGTGCGCGACGCCGTCCGCGTCCGCACGGGGGAGCGGGGCGCGTCGGCCATCGCCTGAGGTTGGTAAACAACTGATGCGCAATACGAAACTTCGAGTGTATGATGGCTGTCACAACCGTCGGTCAATCCTCGAAGGAGAGGCTTCTTTTGGAAGAGCTGCGCATCGAGGCCAATGGCAACCTTGGCCCCATCGATTCATCCCGCGTCCCACGCTACGCCGGGGCTGCCACGTATGCCCGCCTGCCGCGCCTGGACCAGGTGGCCAAGGCAGACGTCACGGTGGTCGGCGTGCCGTTCGACACCGGCGTCTCCTACCGCCCCGGCGCCCGCTTCGGGGCCAACCACATCCGCGAGGCCAGCCGCCTGCTGCGGCCGTACAACCCGGCCTGGGACGTCAGCCCCTTCGAGAACATCCAGGTTGCCGACGCCGGCGACATGGCGGTCAACCCCTTCAACATCAACGACGCCATCGAAACCATCCAGCAGAACGCCTTGGACCTGACGGCGTCCGGCAGCAAGCTCGTCACCCTCGGCGGCGACCACACCATCGCCTTGCCGCTGTTGCGCGCCGCCGCCGAGCGCGCCGGCGGCCCCATAGCCATGCTGCACTTCGACGCGCACCTGGACACCTGGGACACCTACTTCGGCGCCGAGTACACCCACGGCACACCCTTCCGCCGCGCCGTCGAGGAAGGCATCCTGGACACCGAGGCCATCAGCCACATCGGAACCCGCGGTCCGCTCTACGGCAAGAAGGACCTCGACGACGACCACCGCTTCGGCTTCGGCATCGTCACCTCCGCCGACGTCTACTACCAGGGCGTCCTGGAGACGGTCGCCAAGGTCCGGGACCGGATCGGCAACCGCCCGCTCTATATCTCAGTGGACATCGACGTCCTTGACCCCGCGCACGCCCCGGGCACCGGCACGCCGGAAGCCGGCGGCATCACGAGCCGCGAGCTGCTGGAAATCATCCGCGGGTTCCGCGGCATGAACCTCGTCGGTGCCGACGTCGTCGAGGTCGCCCCGGCCTACGACCACGCCGAGATCACAGGCGTGGCGGCAAGCCACGTCGCCTACGAACTCGTAACACTGATGGCGGACCGCGCCGTCGAAGGGGACCGCTTCGGCGCCCCGAACGGCTACGCTGCCCAGGCCCTCGGCCAGGAATCCCGCCGACCCGCCGGCTTCAGCTCCTCTGTGGCTTCGCCGGTGGCTTCGCGATGACCGGCGTGCGCAACGGCGGGGACCTCGTCGTCGAAACCCTTGAGGCGCTCGGCGCCAAGACGGTCTTCGGCATCCCGGGCCAGCACGCCCTGGGCCTGTTCGACGCGATGGGCCGCGGGAACCTGCACTTCGTCTCCTCCCGGGTCGAGAACAACTCGGCCTTCGCCGCCGACGGCTACTCCCGCGCCACTGGCGAAGTCGGCGTGCTGTTCCTGTCCACCGGCCCGGGCGCGCTGACGTCCTTGGCCGGGCTGCAGGAGGCTTACGCCACCGGCGTTCCCATGGTGGTCGTGGCCAGCCAGATCCCGCTCGAGGGCCTTGGCGCCCGGCGCAAGGGCATGCTGCACCAGCTCGATGACCAGAAGGCCTCGGCCGCGAACGTCACCAAGTCCCAGCGGCTGATCCAGCACGCCTCCGGCATCCCCTCGGCCATCCAGGATGCCTGGACCGAGGCGATCTCCTCGCCGCAGGGCCCCGTGTGGCTCGAAATCCCGCAGAACGTCCTGCTGGACCCCATCATGGTGCCTCCCGTGGAGGACGCCCTCGCCGAAGCGGCCGACAACCCGCCCCGCGTGGAGCTGGTCCGCGAAGCCGTGAAATGGCTCTCGACGGCGGAACGTCCCGCCATCATCGCCGGCGGCGGCACCCGCCGCGGCCATGCCGAAAAGTCGCTGCTCTCGATTGCGGAGAAGCTGCGGGCGCCGGTCATCTGCACCCCGGGCGGCAACGGCGCGTTCCCGTGGAACCATGAGCTCTCCCTGCAGTCCTGGATCGAGGACCAGTACATGACGGAGGTGCTCGAGGACGCCGACGTGCTGATCGTCATCGGCTCCTCCCTGGGCGAGGTCACCTCCAACTACTTCACCTTTGAACCGCGCGGCCGGATCATCCAGATCGACGCCGAGCCCCGCGTCCTGGAGTCCAACCGCCCGGGACTGGGCATCCGGGCGGACGCCGGCCAGGCCCTGGCCGCCCTCGACGCCGCCCTGACTGAACCGCACGGCGAACGTGCCGACTGGCACGGCACGGCTCCCGAGGTACTCGTCAAGGACACCCTGGCCAAGGTCAAGGCCCGGCTCGAGTCCCAGGACCTCGGCAAGGAACTGAAGTTCATGGCCGACATCCGCGAGGCCGTTCCCGCGGCCATGCAGACGTTCTGGGACATGACCATCTCGGCCTACTGGGGCTGGAGCTGCTGGGATGCCCGCGACGGCCAGTTCCACTCCGCGCAGGGCGCCGGCGGGCTGGGCTTCGGCTTCCCCGCGGCGATCGGCGGCGCCGTCGGGCTCGAAACCACCGGCGCATCCGCCGGCGCACCTGCCGGACACGCCAGAGTGCTGGCCGTCTCCGGCGACGGCTCGGCGATGTACTCCATCTCCGAGCTCGCCACCGCCAAGCAGCACAACGTCCCGGTCACCTGGCTCATTGTGGACGACGGCGGCTACGGCATCCTGCGCGAATACATGGTCGGCGCCTTCGGCAAGGCCACGGCCACTGAGCTCGCCCGCCCCGACTTCGTCAAGCTGGCAGAGTCCTTCGGCGTCCCGGCCGTCCGGGTTGCCCCGGAGGACGTCGGGGACGCCCTGAAGGCGGGCTTCGCCGCGGACGGCCCCAACGTCGTCGTCGTCGAAACCCTGCTCCAGATGTTCGGCCCCACCCACCTGGCCACGTAGGCGCACCAACACCACAGCAGCACCACAGCAGCACCGCTGCGCAGCGCGGACCGGCCGGGTCTGCCCCTCACCGCGAGGGGCAGACCCGGCTGGTCCGCGTTTGCTATTTAAGGGTCTTTCGAGGCCGCGCGGCACCTCCCACGAGAGAGTTAGTTTCCCGAAGTAACCATTTTCGTATATAGTTGCCTAGGGCAAACAAAAGAGGGGTGTCCATCATGTCAGTTGAATCCAACGCTGCAGCCAGACTCGTCTACCAGATCTTCGATCTGCAGCGCGCGGTCCGTTGCGTTGCCGCCGCCAGCCTGCGCGGGCAGGACACCGGAGTGGCGCTTCAGGGCGTTCTGCGCTTTGTGGGGGAGGGCGAATCCCGGGCCACGCATCTTGCGGAGCGGCTCGGCGTCAGCGCCCCGGTCCTCAGCCGGCACATCGCCGACCTCGAAGAGCACGGCTATGTGGTCCGCCGGCCGGACCCGGAAGACGGCCGCGCGCAGCTGATCGCCCTGTCTGCCGCCGGCACGGAGAAACTGCGTCTCATCGAGGACCAGCGGACGGCCACCATCCAGGACCTGCTGCGGGACTGGAGCCAGGACGACGTCGAACTGACGGCGCGCACCCTCGAAAAACTTGCTGAGTCCCTCAGGACCTCAGCCCGGGCAACGACGGCCGGACCCACGAATACGACCGAAATTGTTGAGGAGTAGATATATGGCTAGCCACGCCGCCGCCACAGGGCCGTCCCCGGCCCCGTCGGACGTTCCGCAGGGGGCATCCCGCGCATCCCAGACCGCCGCAGAACCTGTGGCGATGACTCACCGCCAGATCATGGAGGCCCTCACCGGGCTGCTGGCGGCGTTCTTCACCGCCATCCTGAGCAGCACGATCGTCGCCAACGCGCTGCCCACCATCATGTCCGAACTCAAGGGCACCCAGACGGACTTCGCCTGGGTGATCACGGCCGCGCTCCTTGCCAACGCGGCAACCACCCCGATCTGGGGCAAGCTCGCGGACCTCTTCAACAAGAAGGTCCTCGTCCAGCTGAGCATCGTGATCTTCGTGGCGGGCTCCGTTATGGCCGGCCTGTCCGAGACCATCCCGCTGCTGCTGACCGCCCGTGTCATCCAGGGCATCGCCATGGGCGGCCTCACCGCCCTGGCCCAGGCCATCATCGGCTCCATGATCCCGCCGCGCGACCGCGGAAAGTACTCCGGCTACATGGGCGGCGTCATGGCCGTGGGCACGGCAGGCGGCCCGCTGCTCGGCGGCTTCATTGTCGACAGCCCGCTGGGGTGGCGCTGGACCTTCTTCGTCTGCGTTCCGCTCGCTGTGGTCGCGCTCATCCTGCTGCAGGTCACCCTCAAGATCCAGCACGTCAAGCGCCCGGCCAAGATCGACTGGCTCGGCTCCATCCTGTTGACCTCCGGCGTCAGCCTGCTGCTCATCTGGGTCTCCTTCGCCGGCAATCCCGACTACTACGACTGGTGGTCGTGGCAGACGGTCGCCATGGTGGGCGGCGGCATCGTGCTCCTTGGCCTGCTCGTGCTGGTGGAATCCAAGGTCGCCCAGCCCATCATCCCGCTCAAGATCATCTCTGAGCGGACCACCGCCCTCGCGATCCTCGCCTCGGTGGCCGTCGGAGTGGGCATGTTTGGCTCCTCGACCTTCCTTGGCCAGTACTTCCAGGTGGCACGCGGCGCCACCCCCACCGAGGCCGGCCTGCTTACGCTGCCCATGATCGCCGGCAACCTCATCGGGTCGGTCGCCTCCGGCATGCTCATCAGCCGCACCGGCAAGTGGAAGCGGTACCTCGTGGCCGGCGCCATCTTGCTGATCGGCGGCCTGGGCCTGGCCGGCAGCATGGACCACACCACTGACCTGTGGCTGACCGGTATCTACACCGCCATCCTCGGCGTCGGCCTGGGCCTGCTGATGCAGAACCTCGTCCTCGCCGTCCAGAACACGGTCCAGGCCAAGGACATCGGCACGGCCAGCGCCTCTGTGGCCTTCTTCCGGTCCGTCGGCGGTGCGATCGGCGTCTCGGTCCTCGGCGCCGTGCTGGGCAACCGGGTCAAGGAGCTCGTCGTGGAGGGGCTGGCTTCGGCCGGCATCCAGGTTCCCGCCGGATCCGCGGGGGCCAGCATGGACCTCAAGGACATGCCGGCACCGATCCGCGACATCATGCGTGCCGCCTACGGCGACGCGATCGCCGAGGTCTTCCTGATCTCCGCAGTCGTCGGACTCGTGGCGCTGGTGGCCATCCTGTTCATCAAGGAACGCCCGCTGCGCCGCACCGTCGACGTCCGGCCGGAGCCCGCCGAACTCGCAGGGGACGCCCCGGACGCCGGAATGGCCGCGATGGCCGGTGCCACGGCCCCGGCTCTGGGGAACACGGGTTACACCAGGACCACAGGGAACGACGACGCCGGGGCAGCTTCGCCCGCCGGCGGAACCGGCATCGTTGACCTGGACCGGGAATTCATCGAGGTGCTCAGCCGGGAGCGGGCCGAATCCCGCTTCCCCGATGCCGCCCGCCAGCGGACCCGGACCTTGGTTGCCGAGGACCGGCCCGAAGCCGCCGACGTCGTACCTGTGATGCTCCAGACCCAGCGGCTCCTCGCGGAGCAGCAGCTGCTGCTGGCGGACGCCCTGCGCGCCGTGCAGGAGCAGGCCGCCGAGCAGCGTGCGATCGCCGCGGAACAGGCCCGGGTTGCCGAGGAGCTCACGGCCCTGCGCCGGCAGCTCGCCAAGCAGCGCAAGATGCAGCGCGCGGCTGCCGACTACATCGCCACCCATGGGCGGCACCGGACCGAGTAGCGCCGGCTCACAGTACCGGACCGCAGAGGCTCCGCGGCCGCCTCGAGGGGCGGCTGCGGGGCCTTCGTTTGCGGCGAGACGGTTGCGGGGGAGACCACAGCAGCCGCTTTAGTACGCCGTTTGGATGATATTCAGCTCCCGATGTTCCTCCCGGGCGAGGGTTTTCGTAGAGTTGGGTGGCTAAGGCTGTCGGTCCCATGGGCTAGTCTCCAATCAGCCTTCCAATAAACTTCACTATTTAGCTCTCCCATACTTTGCTCTCCCCATAATTTGGTCTCCCTATAATTCAGTCTTCGTAAGGACTCGTGGGCATGCTCGTTACCCTCATGCGGCGCTATTCCAAGCCGTATCTGCCATACATCGCGGCTGTGGTCATCTTCCAGCTGGCCTCGACCATCGCGGCTCTGTACCTCCCCAGCCTCAATGCCCAGATCATCGACGAGGGCGTCTCCCGCGGCGACACGGACTACATCTGGCGCACCGGCGGCGTCATGCTCGGCGTCGCGCTGATCCAGGTGGCCACCGCGATCGCCGGCGTCTACTTCGGCTCGAAGGCGGCGATGGCGTTCGGCCGGGACCTGCGCCGCGGCGTGTTCCGCAAGGTGAGCAGCTTCTCGGCGCGGGACGTCAACCTCTTCGGCGCCCCCACCCTGATCACCCGGGGCACCAACGATGTGCAGCAGGTCCAGATGCTCATGCTCATGGCGCTGAACTTCATGGTGGCCACACCCATCATGTGCATCGGCGGGATCTTCATGGCCCTGCGCGAGGACCTCAACCTGTCCTGGCTCGTCTGGGTGTCCGTGCCCCTGCTCGTAGTCGTGGTGGGCTACCTCGTGGTCCGCCTCATGCCGCTCTTCCGTTCCATGCAGGAGAAGATCGACCGGCTCAACGGTGTCCTCCGCGAGCAGATCATCGGCATCCGCGTGGTCCGGGCCTTCGTGCGCGAACCCCACGAGGCCGAGCGCTTCGGCGCGGCCAACCAGGACCTCACCGACGTCTCGCTGAAGATCGGTTCCCTGTTTGTGCTGATGTTCCCCGCCATCGGCATGATCCTGCACATCTCCACGGCCGCCGTGCTCTGGTTCGGTGGCCAGCGCGTCGATGCCGGCGAGATGCAGATCGGCTCCCTGACAGCCTTCCTCCAGTACCTCCTGCAGATCCTGATGGCCGTCATGATGGGCACCTTCATGGCCATGATGATTCCCCGCGCCTCGGTCTGCGCCGACCGGATCGGTGAAGTGCTCGACGTCGAACCCTCCATCCACGAATCGCTCACCCCGGTGGCGCCTGCGGCAAAGGGCGGCCGCGTCGAATTCCGCAACGTGACCTTCGCCTACCCTGGCGCCGAGGCTCCCGTGCTCAGCAACATCAGCTTTACGGCCGAGCCCGGACAGACCGTGGCGATCATCGGCTCCACCGGCGCCGGCAAGTCCAGCCTGCTGGCCCTGCTCCCGCGGCTGTACGACGCCGAGTCGGGCGAGGTCCTGCTCGACGGCGTCCCCGTCACCCAGCTGGCCCGCGCCGAGATCACGCAGCGCGTGGCCATGGTGCCGCAACGGCCCTACCTGTTCTCCGGAACCATTGAGCACAACCTGCGCTTCGGCAAGCCCGAGGCCACGGACTCGGACCTGTGGGAGGCGCTGACGGTCGCCCAGGCCGCGGAGTTCGTGCGCGAAAAGAAGGGTGGCCTCGCAGCGCGGATCGCCCAGGGCGGCACCAACGTCTCCGGCGGCCAGCGGCAGCGGCTGTGCATCGCCCGCGCGCTCGTCACCGAACCCAAGGTCTTCCTGTTCGACGACTCGTTCTCGGCCCTTGACGTCGCCACCGACGCCAGGCTCCGCCGGGCGCTCAAGGCCAAGACGGCCGATGCCACGGTGATCATCGTCGGCCAGCGGGTGTCTACCATCGCCGACGCGGACCAGATCCTCGTGCTGGACAACGGCAGGATCGTGGATCGCGGAACACATGAGGAGCTGTTGGAAAGCTCCAGCACTTACCAGGAAATCGTCGAATCCCAGCTGAGCGCGGAGGCAGTGGCATGAGCACCAACGAGAAAGTCTCCACCACGCCGGCCACCGCAGCCGGCGCGACCACTGCCGATACGGACGCAACTGATACGGACGCCACCGATCTGATCGAAGATGACTTCATCGAGGAGGAGTACACGCCCGGCGAGGCCGACGGCGGCATGTTCGGCGCCGTGCCGGCCAAGAAGGCCCAGCACTTCTGGCCCTCGGCCAAACGGCTCATGGGACTGCTGAAACCCGAGCGCGCCGGCATCACCGCCGTGCTCGCCATGGTGACGGTCGCCGTCGTCCTCAACGTCATTGCCCCGAGGATCCTGGGCCAGGCGATGGACGTGATCTTCGCCGGAGTGGTCGGCAAGCAGCTCCCGGCCGGGGCCACCAAAGAACAGTTCATCGAAGGACTCCGCTCCCAGGGCCAGGACAACTTTGCCGACATGCTGGCCAAGATGGACGTCGTGCCGGGCGCCGGCATCGATTTCCAGAAGCTCGCGTTCCTCATCAGCGTGGTGCTGGTGATGTATTTCGTCGCCAACATCTTTCTGTGGCTCCAGGGCTATGTCCTCAACGTGCTGGTCATGCGCGTGGTGCGCACGCTGCGCGATGACACCGAGAAGAAACTCAACAAGCTGCCGCTGAACTACTTCGATACCCGCCAGCGCGGCGACATCCTTTCCCGTGTCACGAACGACGTCGACAACATCCAGCAGGCGCTCCAGCAGGCCTTCGCCCAGCTCGTGAACTCGGCCCTGACGGTCATCGGGATCGTGATCATGATGTTCATCGTGTCCTGGCAGCTGGCCCTGATCGCCCTCGTCGCCCTGCCTCTCTCCGGCGTGGCCGCCGGCATCATCGGCGCCCGCAGCCAGAAACTCTTCGCCGCCCAGTGGAAGAACACCGGCGAGCTCAACGGCCAGATCGAGGAATCGTTCTCCGGCCACGACCTCGTCCGCGTGTTCGGCCGCGACGCCGACATGCTGGCCCGCTTCGACGAGCGCAACGAGGAACTCTACAAGGCCAGCTTCGGAGCCCAGTTCGTCTCCGGCATGATCATGCCGGTCATGCAGTTTGTCTCCTACCTCAGCTATGTCGGGATCGCCGTCGTCGGCGGGCTGCGCGTGGCCTCGGGCAGCATGAGCCTGGGCGACGCCACGGCGTTCATCCAGTACTCGCGCGAATTCACCCAGCCGCTGGGCCAGATGGCCGGCATGGCCAACATGCTGCAGTCCGGTGTGGCCTCCGCCGAGCGGGTTTTTGAATTCCTCGACGCCGACGAACAGGACGCCGAGACCGCCACCGAGCACCTCCCGGCGAAGACCGACGGGCACGTCGAGTTCAAGCACGTCACCTTCAGCTACACGCCGGACAAGCCGCTGATCGAGGACCTGTCCTTCACGGCCGAGCCCGGCCACACGGTGGCGATCGTGGGACCGACCGGGGCGGGCAAAACCACCCTCGTCAACCTCGTGATGCGCTTCTACGAGCTCAACTCCGGCAGCATCACCCTGGACGGTGTGGACATCACCCGGCTGAGCCGTTCGGAGCTGCGCGCCAAGGTGGGCATGGTGCTGCAGGACGCCTGGCTGTTCGGCGGAACCATCTACGAGAACATCCGCTACGGCAAGCTGGACGCCACCGAAGAACAGATCATGGCGGCGGCCAAAGCCACGTTCGTGGACCGCTTCGTCCGGGCGTTGCCGGACGGCTACAACACGGTGATCGACGAAGAGGGCAACAACGTCAGTGCCGGCGAAAAGCAGCTGATCACCATCGCCCGGGCCTTTGTGGCGAACCCGTCGCTGCTGATCCTGGACGAGGCCACGAGTTCCGTGGATACCCGCACCGAAGCCCTGGTCCAGAAGGCCATGGCGGCGCTGCGGACGGAGCGCACCAGTTTCGTCATCGCCCACCGCCTTTCCACCATCCGGGACGCGGACACCATCCTTGTCATGGAGGACGGGCAGATCGTCGAGCAGGGCCGGCACGCCGAACTGCTGGCCCTGCAGGGCGCGTACTACCGGCTGTACATGTCCCAGTTCGCCGGTGAGGACGCAGACTCTGCCGTGGCGGATTCCGCGGAGGACGCGACGGCGGTGCACAGCTGAGCGCCGCATGCCCCGCCGGGAAGGGCGCAGCCGGCGGGAACGGGCCCGGCAGGGAGAGCGCAGGCACAGCAGCAGGCCCCGCCGGGAAGGGTGGACCCGCTGAGGAGAACACATCCACGGAGCCCTGGCGCCTCGAGGTGGAGGTGCCGATGCGCTGGAGCGACATGGATGCCTACGGGCACATCAACAACGTCCAGATTGTCCGGATCCTCGAAGAAGCACGGATCGCGGCTTTCGGGCCGCCCCGGGGTCCCGGGCTGCCGGGAACCGAACCGCTGGTGCCGCTCTTCAACGAAATTCCGGAAGGGACGCTGGCGCTCGTCGTCGAGCACAAGATCAGGTACGTCAGGACCCTTGAGTACCGGAACGTGCCCGCCGTCGTCCAGTTGTGGATCGGGGCGATTAAGGGCGCCAGCTTCGACATCCACTACCTGGTGCAGGATCCCGTCACGCGGGAGGACTGTGTCCGGGCCACGAGCCATCTTGCCTTTGTGGACGAGGCAACCGGCCGGGTGTTGCGGCTGACGCCGGAGCAGAAGGATCGGCTGGCTCCCCACACCCGCGCCCACCCGGTCCCATAGCCTCTGTTCCGGTTCCCGGCACGGCTCCTAGAATGAACAATCCCGACGCATAAGGAGGCGTGGTCGCCGTGAACATGGGCAAAGACATGCACAAGAACATGCATCACAACCTGGGCAACACCTTGCACCAGAACATCCACAAGCAGCACACCCGCAAGAAGAAGTGGAACGAACTCTCGCCGATGGCACGGTTCGGAACCATCTCGGCTGGCATCGTCCAACTCTCGCTGCTGGTCGCAGCCCAGACGGACATCAGCCGACGCCCGGCTGCGCAGATCCGCGGCAGCAAGGCCATGTGGCGGCTCGCCACGCTGGTGAATTTCATCGGTCCGGCCACGTATTTCACCTTCGGCGTGAAGCGCCGGCCCGGCGCGAAATCGGGTCTGCTGCCCGCCCGTCCATAATCTACTGGCCGGTAGTTTAGGGGCGGCGTTAAATGGGCGCGTTCAGTTTAAGCCTGTAAATTGAACGTATGACCCCAACCAAGAAGCCTGCCCTGCACCGCGCCCTCGGTATCTCCAAGGAGATTGAAGACGCGGCGTGGTTTGTGCTGGGCCCGGGGTTGCTCGGCAAGGCGTCCCCACTGGACGGCCGCACCAAAACGTGGTCCGTCCAGGCTGCCGCGGAGTTGCTGGAACGCCTCGAACGGGGCGTTCCGGATCCCAAGGCGCCGATGATGACTAACCTGCGCCAGAATCTGGAAGACGCCACCCGCGGGGCGAAGCAACTGGCCGTGGAGCTACTCTTCCTCCAGTCCCTGCCGCTGGCCCACGAGGTCAAGTCGCTGAAGGTCAAGCGGGCCCGCGTCGCCGAGGCGGCATCCTGGCTGGAGCCTGCGCTGGAGCTCCCCGACGAGCTCTACGCGGGCATGACGGACCACGGCGTGATCCGGGACCGCACCGCGGAATTCAACTGGACCATCTGGGACCACCTGAAATGGCTCTGCCGCTTCGTGCAGCATGTCGCACAGCGGCCGGCCCACGTCGTCCAGGCCGCGGTCAAGGATCCGCTGGCCTTCCACCGGCTGGTCGCCGGCACCCCGGATGACCAGCCGGCCATCCGCCGCAGCATTGAGTTCCTGGTCTGGCCCAGCTATTTCGAACCCGTGGTGGCCGATGTCGAACGGCAGGAGATCCGTGACGCTTTCGCTTCCCTCGTGGGCGGTGCCAAGGGGGACAGCGACGAGGACATTTCGGCGGACATCCACCGGATCCGCCTGCACCTGGACCAGCAGGCCGGGCAGCGGATCGACTGGTACTCACGCCAGCTGGTGAGCCAGTGGCGGAAGGTCGGCGACCCCGGCCGCCGCGCCTGGCTCCTGCGCACCCACCACGACAACGCCGAGCTGCTGGGGGAGTGGCGGGACGAGGAAGCGGTGACGCTCGACGTCGAACACCTCCGCCTGCTGGACCCCGGCGTCTCCGCGGGGCTGGTCCAGAATGCCGTTGACGAGGACTACAAGCACCTCGGCTACGTGGAGCGTGAGGACACCAAGACCGCAGTCTTCGCCTTCCTGACCGTCATGAAGCCGGGTGACCTTGCGCTCTACCAGAGCTCGGGCAAGGTCCGGATCGGCGTGGTCCTCGGGGAACCGGAGCATGCCAAAGACAACCGCCAGCTCCGCCGCAAGGTCCGCTGGTTCGATGAGGAACACGACGCCACCGGGCTGCCCCGCCACGTGCAGCGCCAGCTGACCACTTCCGGCAACATCGTGGACATCACCCGCGTGATCCAGGCGCTTGAGGCGCTGCTGCCGGCTGAAGCGGAAGCCGAGGACGGCGACGGCGCCGCGCCGGATGCCGCCGTCGAACCGGCCTGTGACGGGTTCCGGCCGCTGACGCCGGAGTTCGCCGCGTCCCTGCACATGGACCTGGAGCCGCTGCAGGAAATCGCCGAACTCCTCGAGGAGAACCGGCAGCTGGTGCTCTACGGTCCGCCGGGAACCGGCAAGACGTACCTCGCCAAACACCTCGCCGCCGAGCTCGCCGGCGACACCACGGACGAGCGGGTCAAGCTGGTCCAGTTCCACCCGTCGTACGCCTATGAGGATTTCTTCGAGGGCTTCCGCCCGGACAAGACGGACGAGGGACAGGTGTCCTTCAAGCTCGTGGCAGGACCTCTGCGCCGGCTCGCCGAGGAAGCGGCCAAGCCCGGGAACGAGAGCAAACCGTACTTCCTGATCATCGACGAGATGAACCGGGCCAACCTGGCAAAGGTGTTCGGCGAGCTGTACTTCCTGCTCGAATACCGTGACGACCGGATTTACCTTCAGTACAGCCCCAACGAGCCGTTCACCCTGCCGGACAACCTTTACATCATCGGCACCATGAACACCGCGGACCGTTCCATCGCGATGATGGACGCGGCCATCCGGCGGCGTTTCTCCTTCATCGAGCTGCACCCGAAGACGGAACCGGTGAAGGGCTCGCTGCTGCGCTTCCTCCAGGCCCGTGACCTGGACACGACCCCGGCCCTGCTGCTTGACGCTTTGAACGACGCGATCGACGAATGGGACCGCGACCTCATGATCGGGCCCTCCTACTTCATGAAGAAGTCTGCGCAGACGCCTAAGGGCTTGCGCAGGATCTGGAAATACGAGCTCATGCCGCTGCTGGAGGAGCATTACCACGGCCAGCTCAACCGCGCCCAGCTCGAGGAACGGTTCGGACTGGAACAACTCCTGGGCCGCCTGGCGCATGCCTAGGCTGGCCGGAGACGCCATAGCGCTGGACCGCAGTTCGTCGGACCGCAAGGCCTCGGACCACCGGGGTTCATCCGGAGCCGGTCCGGCCGGGCGCGGTTCATCAGGTCGCGGTTCATCCGGACGCGGCGGGGCGGAGGCCTGCCGGCACATTGTCCTCGACGAACTCTCCGTCGGCGTCGTGGAGCGGCTTGATCCGGACACTGCCGCCTACGTCAACGCCAGCGGCCTGGCGAAGGCCTCGCCGATGGGCATGGGCCTGTACCGGGTCGAACCGGTGGGGACCGTCGGCTCGGTGCGCACTCCCGCCGTGCAGCTGGAGGTGCGACCGAAAGATCGGCTCGGTCTGAGCCGTTTGCTGTTCCTGCTCGGCTACGCGGGGGACCAGGGGTTCCGGGACGATTCTGTCGCCGCGGTGGAGCACACCGACCTTTGGAGCGCCCTGGCCGAATCCCTGGCGCAGCTCGCAGACCGGGCGCTGAGCCGCGGCGTGCTGCAGGGGTATCTCATGGTGGAAGAATCCCTCCGGACCGTCAAGGGCCGGATCCGGATGTCGGACCAGATTTCCCGCCGGCCCGGCATGCTGGTTCCGCTGGAAGTCTCCTACGACGAGTTCACCGAGGACATCGCGGAGAACCGGATTCTGCGCGCCGCACTGGAACGGATGTCCCAGGTGCCGCGGGTTCGGCCGGAAGTCCTGAGCCGCCTGCGCCAGCTCAAGGGAAAGCTCGACGCCGTGACGCGCCTTCAGTCCGGCGCGCCGCTGCCGCAGTGGCGGCCCAGCCGGATGAACACCCGCTACCACGCCGCTCTTCGGCTCGCCGAACTGATCCTGCGGAACGCGTCGGCGGAGGCCGGCGACGGAAAGCAGCAGTCGGCGTCGTTCGTGGTGGACATGGCAAGGGTGTTCGAGGACTTCGTGGGAACAGCCCTGCGCGAAGCCATGGCCGCCTACCCCGGAGAAATGCGGTTGCGCTACAACGCCTTGCTGAACGAGGCCGTCCGCGACTCGGACCGCATTGTGGTGCAGCCCGGTGCCGTCCACTTCCTCGGCGGCCGGCCCGTGATGGTGTACGACGCCAAGTACAAGGCCGCGGCCGACGTCGGCGCGTCCCTTTCGGGCGACCATTACCGGATGCTGGCCTACTGCACATCCTTGCGGGTGCCGACGGCGTGGATCGTTTACCCGGGAGCCGGGGAAATCAAGCTGCGCCGAATTCTCAATACCGACATCGACATTGTTGAGTTCCCGCTGGATCTGTCGCTACCGCCGTCGGAAATCCTGGCCGCCGTGGCAGATCTTGCCCAGCAGTCGTGGGGCGAAGTGCTCCGGCAGGCCAGTATCGACAGGTCCGCCGGCTAGGCGGATTCCTGCTGGTCGGCCACTGTCCGCAAATGTTCCAGGAGCGCCTTTTCCGGCTGGCCCGGGTTGTTGGCGACGTGCCACTGGAGTTTCTCCCGTACGTCAGCTTCTTCCGGGTTGGTGCCAGCCAGAACCTCATCAATGATCGAGGCCGCCTGCCGGCGCAGCGGCTCCAGATCCGGGTTCGCTCCGCGGAGCGGGCGGGGCCGGAAGCCGTGGAGCCTCGTGTGGCCGAGGCGACGGAACGGCAGAACTGTGGGGTCTGAATCCGTGGGGCTGGAATCTGTGGGACTGGAATCTGTTGGCGCAGCAGCCGTTTCGGGCTGGTCGTTGGACATCAGCAAGTGCGGCATCGTGCGCTCTCCCGTGTTTGCAGTACGCGTTGGTACTGACCGAATAATGCCTATCGCCCCCGGAGTCGAATATTAGCTGAGGTCGTTCAGCCTGCACTGGAGGTGGGCCGCGCGACACGCGGGGCGTTGCTGCTCAGCGAAGATCCTCAGGAGGGCTCGTCCCGGGCCGGGCTGTGCAGGAAAGGACTGTGGAGGGGAGGGCCCTGGAGGAAGGCATCGAGGCGGAGCTCCAACGCCGATCGGTCCTTCAGTTCGCACTCCCACACGGTGAGGACTTCCCAGCCATCGAGTTCGAGCTGAAGCCGCTGGGCGGCGTCGCGGTTCCGGGTGCGCGTGCGCTTGGTTTCCCAGAACTCGGCGTTTGCCTGGGGTGCGTGCTGGCCCACCCGGCAGTCGTGGAAATGCCAGAAACAGCCGTTGACGAAGATGACTTTGCGGCGGCCGGCGAAGACGAGATCGGGGTTGCCCGGAAGTTTGCCGCCGCCCGCGGTGCCGTGCAGGCGGTAGCGGTATCCCTTCGCGTGCAGCAGCCTGCGGACCAGCATTTCCGGCTTGGTGTTCTTGCCCCGGATCCTGGACATATTCCAGCTGCGCCGCTCCGGAGTCAGCTTGTCCGCCATTGTTTAAGTCTAGGCGGGTGCCAAGTCTTGGCGCCGGGCAACAGCCGTCGGGCAGCAGCCGTCGGGCAGCAGCCTCGGGGTGCGGGTCTGAAGCGGACCGGGGGCGGCGGTGCGGGGACGGGGAACTGCGGGCGGTAGCCGCCGTCGGGCGTTAGATTTCCCGCTCCGGGTGTTCGCCGAACTGGAAGTGGCGTCCGCTGAGCGACGTCGGCGTAATTTCGACGTAGAAGTCCTTCAACGTCGGAACCCACGGTTTCAGCCCGAGGGCCTCAGCGTCGGCGATATCCGCCGATTGGTCGAGCACGCGCGCAGTGCCGCGCAGGACTACTGACCATGCTTCGTCGGACAGGATTCCGTCGGTTTCGAAGAGCACCTTCGAGTTGATGGTGAGCTCGGCCAGTTTGTTTCCCGGGGCGGTGCGGAGGAATAGTTTCCGGCCGCTGGCCGCGTAGTTCACCGGGAAAATGTCGGGTTCTCCGGCCACGGTGACCACGAGCCTGCCGTGCTTTGTGCCCTCAATCAATGTCCAGGCTTGGTCGTCGTCAAGTGTGAGGATCGGATTGCCGTCTTCGTGTTCGAACATCATGGGTTCATTGTTCTGAATCAGACCGTCGCTGGCTAGGGGCTAAAGGACTGGCAAGGCACTGCCGGGGTGTTCTGCCGGTCCGATGGGCGGGCACATGCCGCCTGTGGATAATTTTGACCGGCAAAATGTGATCTCGGTTACCCTTAAGCCACAAATTGGCTTCAATCGTCTTGATTTTCTATCGGGGGAGTAGCTGACCATGACATCTCGCACTTCGCTTTCCGGTCCCTGGCGAGCCTGTGCGGTCGCTTGGGTGTCGATCTCCCTGATGTCGGCCACAGCGTGCAGCGAGGGTGGAACGCCGCCTCCCGGATCTCCACCGGCTGCTTCGCAGAGTCCCTCAGAGCCGGCCACCCCGAGCGCAACTCCGACACCTACTGCCAGCTACAAGCCCGCCGACGCGACCGGCAAGGCGCAGAACGTCCCAGTACCCGAGTTGCCGGAAGCTGCGAAGGCGGAGACGAAGGAAGGACTGGAGGCGTTTGCGCGGTACTGGTTCAAACTCCTCAGCTACGGGTACGAGACCGGCGACGTGGGCCCCCTGGAAAGCGTCACCTCTACCGCATGCTCTCCATGCGGAGAGGCCAAGCGCGACATCATCCCTTGGCATCAAGACGGACGCTGGCTGATAGGTGGTCAGATCACCACTCCTGCTGTGGAAACGACATTTTCAGCTGGAGCCGACGGGCTTTACAAGGTTGCTGTCCAGGTTCATCAAGTCCCGTTGACATACGTCAGGGCCGACGGGAGTGTCGCGCAGAAGGGAGAGCAAAGAGACGATACGGGCAACCTTCTCCTCGTTGCATACCGCAACAACGCTTGGCATGTTGATGATGTCGGAAACATTGTCGGTAAGCAATGAGGACTCTTCGACCTCACCGTCTTGGGCGCGCACTCCTAGCGGTGTTCCTCTTGGTGTGCGCATCGGCTCCCCCAGCCTCTGCGGACGGAGCGGGGGACCCTTCTATTTCGGGTGGGTGGGGGCACAAGGACGCGCATGTAGGAGGTTGGGCTTGGGACCCAGCATTGAATGACTTCGTTCGAACCCAGGCTGGAGTTCAGAATTCAGACCCCTTCCAATACAAATACGAACTCCAATGCCATCTGGGCGGAGGCGACTTTGATGCGGATTGTCTTGCAGTCCTCGTCGATTGCAAGAACGGCCCCGACGGCAAAGAAGGTATTCCGGTCGTTTGGCTGAAGGCGCCAGCTGGAATCGCGAACCCGACATGGTCATTTCACTCCGGCCCAACGTGCCTCTTCGACCCCCGGCCGGCGGACTTGCTGCCCAGAATTGCCGCAATGATCCAGAGGGAGTTCCAGCGGCTTCCCATAACTGCGGGACTGTCTACGGCCCAACCCAGCCCCAACACGCTCCGGGGCGCCGAGACCAATTTCTTCGCCAGCGCCGCAGATCAGCAGTTCGACATCACAATCCTGGCCCAGGCCGTCCACGTCACCGCTAAGCCGGTGCAGTACTCCTGGAGCTATGGCGACGGCTCCTCGCTCGGCCCGCAAGCGGTGGCCGGCGGACCGCTTCCACAGGATCGCTGGGGCGAGAAGACCCTGACGAGTCACGTGTACACCCAGACCGGCGACTTCCCGGTGGTTTTGACGACGCATTTCCAGGGAACCTACTCCGTCAATGGCGGACCGCCGCTGCCCATCCCCGGCCAAGGGCAATTCAGCTCGCCGCAACAGACCGTCAGTGTCTGGCGGACGATCACCAGGAACTACGCAGACACGTGCCTGCAGAATCCCCAAGGCCAAGGCTGCCCGGGGGTCGCCCCGCCGCCGCCCTAATCCGTGGCTAGGCTCGCAATTCCCGGTCCACCCGTTCCATCCGGGCATTCACGAGCTGGCAACGCGGGTCGTCCGGCCCCATAAGGGCAGCCACGGCAGCCGCAGTCGCCGTATCGAAGGACCCCATGTCGCTCGTGCACCACTGCAGCATCAGCCGGGCATCACCGCTTGACCGGACGGAAGCTCCCACGGCCGTGTTGAGCTCGTCGCGCATGAACCCGAGCGCCAGATTGACCGAACGGGTGAGCAGTTTTGCCGGATACGCCGCGAACGCCTCGGCAACCCGACCGTCCCGCAGATGACCGGCCACGTCGGAAACGTCGGTCACGACGTTAAGGGTTGAAGAGAATCGGTAGGGGTTCGCTTCCAGGACATCGCCCAGAATGGCGCGGATCCGGTGCATCTCGGTCCGGATCGCCGCACCGGTGCCCGCATCGCCATGGATCTCGTACGCCAATTCTTCGGCACTCCAGCCCTGATCACGCGAGGCCAGCAGGGCCAGGATCTCGGCGCGGCGCACAGTCAGCGGACGGCTGATGCCGCCGTCGACCGCCGCGGATGGCGCGTCCCCCAGGAGCCGCAGCACGAGCTGGGGTCGGGCGCCGCCGTCGCGCACTGCCCGCTCGCCACCCGGGGACCGCTGCCCCGAGCGCCCGACGCCGCCGTCGGGAAACGGGGCCGACTTCAGCAGCTCCTCTGCGAGCCGCACTCCGCAACGCACCAGCCGCAGGCTGTCCGGCGTGACCGATTCGAACGGGCCAGAGACGTCCAGGACGCCGACGATGTCGCCGGTCAAAGGGTCGCGAATGGGGGATGCGGTGCAAGCCCAGTCATGGTGGGTCCGCACGAGGTGCTCGGCCGAGAAAAGTTGCGCCGGCGCACCGGTCACCAAGGCCTCGCTGATGGCGTTCGTGCCCACCCCTGATTCGGACCAGTCGGCGCCCTCCACGAACTCCAGCGAGTCCGCGAGCCGCAAGGCCTGCTTGCTGCCGACGCGCCACAGCACTTCGCCCTCGTGGTCGGTGACGATCAGCAGATGGCGTCCGGTCACGGTCTCATCGGCCAGAAGCTGTGACAGCGCCGGCATCACCGCAGCCAGCCGATGGCCGGCGCTGAGGGATCGCGCTTCGGAGACTTCATGCCGGTGCAGGGGCCGGTGCTTGTCCGGATTGATGCCCAGAGCCAGGGAACGCTGCCAGGACTTGATAAGCGACGGCGAGAGGTGCGGATCCGGAGTGCCAGAAATCGTGGTCTCGTGCGCCGCCCGGAGAATTCGGGCGTATTCCGCCGGTGCAGAAAACCTGAGGTCCGAGGGATGCGTGATGGGGCCGTTGCCCTGCCGCATGCTCATTCTCTCAACTCGCCCTCGAATCGTCGCACCCGGCTGGGTCCCTGCCGCCGTCGGCCAACCTGCGCGCCCGCCGACAGCTTGAGAGCTCCGTGTAACCCGATTGTAACCCCCTGCGACTTTTACTTGTGATGCGGGTCACTGCGTGGTCTATGCGCCACGCAACGGGAGCGGCCCCCTGTCAGCAATGGAAAGAGGAAACATGCCTGAGACACCAAACGGCGTCGTCGGGGCGTGGCTGGCGCAGTTCGATGAGGCACTGCGCAGCCACAACACGGACGCCGCACTGGAACTTTTTGACGACGACTCGTACTGGCGCGATTTCGTCTCCTTCACCTGGAACCTCAAGACGCTGGAGGGCAAAGAGGACATCCGGCGCATGCTCGAGGCGACCCTGGGCGACGTGAAGCCCAGCAACTGGACCCTAGCCGAGGACGCCACCGGGGACGCCGCCAATGCCGAGGCCTGGGTGAACTTCGAGACCGCCCAGGCCCGGGGCTACGCCCATCTGCGCCTCCGGAACGGCAAATGCTGGACCCTGCTCACCACCATGCAGGAACTGAAGGGCTTTGAGGAAAAGAAGGGCCCCAACCGGGACAAGGGGGTGGCCCACGAGATCACCAAAGGACGCAAATCCTGGCTGGAACTGAAGGAGGAGCAGGAGGCGAGGCTCGGCTACGAAGACCAGCCCTACACCGTAATCATCGGCGGCGGCCAGGGCGGGATCGGGCTGGGCGCGCGGCTGCGGAGGCTCGGAGTGCCCACCATCATCATCGAAAAGAATGAGCGTGCGGGTGACTCCTGGCGGAACCGCTACAAGTCCCTCCACCTGCACGATCCGGTCTGGTACGACCACCTGCCCTACATGAAGTTCCCCGACGACTGGCCGGTTTTCGCGGCCAAGGACAAGATCGGCGACTGGCTGGAAAACTACACACGGATCATGGAACTGAACTACTGGTCCAAGACCGAGTGCACCAACGCCCGCTTCGACGAAACGTCCCAGGAGTGGGTGGTGGAGGTGATGCGCGACGGCGAACCGGTCACCCTGCGCCCGAAGCAGCTCGTCTTCGCCCTGGGTGTATCGGGGTACCCGAGCGTCCCCACGTTCGACGGCGCCGAGTCCTTCCTGGGGGACCAGTACCACTCGTCCAAGCACCCGGGCGGTGGCGACTGGACCGGCAAGAAAGCCGTGGTCATCGGCTCCAACAATTCGGCCCACGATATCTGCGCCGACCTTTGGGAACACGGCGCGGACGTCACCATGGTCCAGCGGTCCTCGACGCATATTGCCCGCAGTGAATCCCTCATGGACCTCGCTCTCGGCGGGCTGTACTCCGAAGAGGCACTGGCCAACGGCGTCACCACGGAGAAAGCCGACCTGCTGTTTGCCTCCTTGCCGTACCGGATTCTGCCCGAAGCCCAGATCCCGGTTTATGCGGAGATGGCCCGCCGGGACGCGGAGTTCTACTCCCAGCTCGAGGCTGCCGGCTTTGACCTGGACTTCGGCGTTGACGGCTCCGGCTTGTTCCTGAAGTACCTGAGGCGCGGCTCCGGCTACTACATCGACGTCGGCGCCTCGCAGCTGATCATCGACGGCCGGGTCAAGCTGGCCAATGGCCAGGTCAGCAAGATCACCGGCAACTCCGTCGTGATGGCCAACGGAACGGAGCTGGATGCCGACGTCATTATTTACGCCACCGGGTATGGGTCGATGAACGGCTGGCTGACTGATCTGGTCTCGCCCGAGGTGGCAGACGCCGTCGGCAAGTGCTGGGGGTTCGGATCGGATACGCCGAAGGATCCGGGGCCGTGGGAGGGGGAACTGCGCAACATGTGGAAGCCCACCAACGTCGAGAACCTGTGGATCCACGGCGGCAATCTGCACCAGAGCCGGCACTATTCGAACTATCTTGCCCTGCAGCTCAAGGCCAGGATGGAAGGACTGCCGACGCCGGTCTTCGAGCTGCAGCCCACGCATCACGCGCGCTAACCGCACGCGCCGACTCACGGGGTCGTGACAATCTCAGGCACGGCCACCAGACTGGGGCTACGGCCCCGCTGTGAAAATCCAACTTTTATTCCGTGGATGCGCCTGACCGGGCGCATCCACGGTCCTGGACTGCGAAGGTGAAACACCATGAAAGCAGCACGATTCCACGCCCGCGAGGATCTCCGGATCGAAGACATTCAAGAGCCGGAGCTGCGACCGGGAACGGTGAAGATCGCCGTGGCCTGGTGCGGTATCTGCGGCACCGACCTCCATGAATTCCTGGAAGGACCCATTTTCACCCCGCCGCCCGGCCACCCCCACGGGCTCACCCACGAGGCCGCCCCGGTCACCCTCGGCCACGAGTTCTCCGGCACCGTCGAGGAACTGGGGGAAGGCGTCAGCGGTCTGGCCGTTGGAGACAACGTCGTCGTGGAGCCGTACTACGTCTGCAATGAATGCGGTCCCTGCCTCAGCGGCCACTACAACCTGTGCACCAAGTTGGGCTTCATCGGCCTGGCGGGCGGCGGTGGCGGCTTGAGCGAGAAGATTGTCGTCGACACCCGGTGGGTGCACCCTGTCGGCGACATCCCCTTGGACGAAGCCGCACTGATCGAACCCCTTGCGGTGGCGTATCACGCCGTCGGCCGGAGCGGCGTCAAAGCCGGGGACGTCGCCGTCGTCGGCGGTGCCGGACCTATCGGCCTGCTGACCGCCGCGGTCCTCAAAGGCATCGGCGTCACCACGATCGTTACCGAGCTGTCTGCCGCCCGCAAAGACAAGGCGACTTCGTCCGGGGTCGCGGATCACGTGCTCGATCCGAGTGCCCAGGACATCAAGGCGCGCGTGCTGGAACTGACCAACGGTGCGGGGGCCGATGCGGCGTTTGAATGTGCCGGTGTGAATGCGGTGCTGGACACCATGCTCGACGTCGTGAGGCCCGCCGGCGTCGTCGTCAACGTCTCGATCTGGGGGCACCCGGCCACGGTCGACATGCAGAAAGTGGTGCTGAAGGAAATTGACCTGCGCGGCACCATCGCCTACTGCGGCGACCACGAAGCCGCGATCAAGCTCGTCCAGGAAGGAAAAGTGGACCTGAAACCCTTCATCACGGGGCGGATCGCCTTGGACGACTTGGTGGACAAGGGGTTCGACACGCTGATCAACCACAACGACACCGCGGTGAAGATCATCGTCCACCCGTAGTGATCCGAGTCTCACGCGGGAATAGTTGCAGACGCCTCGCAGTTGCCGCCAATGAACCAACCCCTTGCGAAAGGAACTGCGCATGCTGTTTTCCCCGATGACCCTCGGCGAGCTGGAACTACCCAACCGGCTCGTCATGGCGCCGCTTACCCGCGTCCGCTCCGGCAAAGAAGGAATCCCCGGCCCGTTGGTGGTCGAACACTACCGTCAGCGCGCCTCGCTCGGCCTGATCGTCAGTGAAGGCACATACCCCAGCCACACAGGCCGCGGCTTCCCGGGCCAGCCCGGCCTCGTGACCGACGAGCAGCTCGCGGGCTGGGCCAACGTCACAGCCGCCGTGCACGCCGAGGGCGGCCGCATTTTCGCCCAGGTCATGCACGCCGGCCGCGTCACTCACCAGGACACTACCGGTGGCTACGAAGTAGTCGCACCCAGCGCCATTGCCATCGACGGCGAGACCCGCACGTACGAGGGCAAGCAGGCGTTCCCCGTCCCGCGCGCCCTGACCACAGAGGAACTGCCGGGCATTGTCGACGAATTCGTGACGGCATCCCGCAAGGCGGTTGAGGCAGGATTCGACGGCGTCGAACTTCACTCGGCCAACGGTTACCTGCTGCACGAGTTCCTCACTCCGGCCGCCAACCAGCGCGACGACGTCTACGGCGGCTCTCCGGAGAACCGGGCTCGTTTCGTGATTGAAGTTACCCAGGCAGTGGTGGACGCCGTCGGCGCGGACCGTGTTGGCATCCGCATCTCGCCGGAGCACAATGTCCAGGGTGCCCTCGAACTCGATGCGGCTGACGTCCGGGCCACCTACGCCCACCTCGTGGACGCGCTGGCTCCGCTGAAGCTGGCCTACCTCAGCATCCTGCACAAGGACCCCACCAGCGAGCTTGTCCAGGACCTGCGCGCACGGTTCAACGGGACATTCCTGATCAACACGGGCTTCGGCATCGTCACCACGCGCGACGAAGCCAAGGCGCTGGTCGCGGACGGCCACGCTGACGCCGTCGTCGTCGGACGCCCCGCCATCGCCAACCCGGACCTGGTCCGCCGCTGGCGCGAAGGCCTGCCGGTCAACGAGGCTAATCCGGCCACGTTCTACACCGACGGCGCCGAGGGCTACACCGACTACCCGGCCTACCAGAACTAGGGCCAACTGCGGGCGCGGTGACTCCGGCGGCGCCGCACGCGCCGCGCAGGACACGCTCGGTTGGTCATGCTCAGCCGCAGCCACGATCAGTGGGCAGAGTGCCATTCTGCCCACTGATCGCATTTAACAATGAGCATGTCCCTCGCAGGGCAGGTCCGAGACTGAATGCGCGAGTCACAGGGCCGCACCCGCTGCCGGACATGTGCCGCGATGATCTGCAAGAGAGAGCATGTTCCTCGCGGCGCATCATGGCCATGGGGCATGCCCAGCGGCCGCCACGACCAGTGGGCAGAATGCCATTCTGCCCACTGGTCGCATCTAACAATGAGCATGTCCCTCGCAGGGCAGGTCCGACACTGAACATGCTCCGCGGTGACATGTGTGGCTGGGCATGTCCCGTCCTGCACATCGGGGCCGCCGGGACATGTTCCCTCTACGAATTGGCCACTGGACATGTCCCGTGGCTGGCGCCGGGATTGGGCATGTCCCCCGTGGGCCCATGGTGCGGAGCGAGGTGCATGTCCAGCGGTGGGGGCGGCAAATGGGCATGTCCCGGAGGGGGCCTCGCCGTGCCTAGTCCTATAGGATCTGAAGATGCAATTAGCTTCCACCGGCAGCCATTCTGAGGGGCGCCCCGCGGGCCGCCCCGTCAACCGGCAGGTCCTGGCGGACCACGTTTATGAAGAACTTCTGGCGTCGCTGATGGACGGCCGGCTGGAACCCGGAACCGCGGTCAGCATCGACGGGACCGCCCGGGAACTCGACGTCTCGCCCACCCCCGTGCGGGAGGCGCTCGCCAGGCTGGAACACACCGGGATGGTGCGCCGCGTGGCCCTTAAGGGCTACCGGGTTGCTCCGGTGTTCACCCGGGAAGACTTCGCCGAGCTCATGGAAGCCCGGCTCGCGATCGAGCCCGTGAACGCCCGCCTGGCGTGTGCACGGCTGACGCCCGGCCACCTGGCCGAACTGGCGCAGGCCGTCACCGATCTCAAGGACGCGCCGCGCGGGCCTTCCTTTGCCGAATTCCGCGGCTACCTCGAGGCCGACGAACGGTTCCATCGGCTGATCGCGGAGCAGACAGGCAACCAGTTCATGGTGGCAGCTTATGCCGCTCTCGGCGGACAGATTCAGCGCTTCCGCCTGTTCGGGGGAGTGGGCATCACCGACGCCGACCACGCGATCGCCGAACATCAGGCCGTCCTGGATGCCTTGGCGACGGGCGATCCGGAGAAGGCCGCAGCCGCCATGGCCGAGCACGTGCAAAAGGTGCGCGGCCGCGCCATAGCGGACGCCCCCGCGGAATAAGACTCACTTCCCAGGCTGACGCACGCGGGCCCAACACCGCGTAACAGCGCGCCGCGCCCGGCTTCTGAGCCCTCTTTTTGTGACCCCCTTCACAGCTGATCGAAGACCCTATAGGATCTTCGATTGTGACGGCTACGGTGCCGGCATGGGGAGTCACAAGGGAGTGAAGAGTGCAAACAGAAACTTTGGCCGCAGGGCCCAAGGAGTCCGCAACACGCCGCACCATCAAGAATCTGCGGTGGTGGATTCTCGGCTGGGCGCTGGCCGCCGGCATCATCAACTACATGGACCGCAGTGCAATCTCCATCGCCGCGCCGCAACTGATCAAAGACTTCGGCATGACCCGGACGGACATTGGCCTCCTGGGCACCGTGTTCTCCTGGACCTACGCTTTTGCCCAGCTGCCCGCTGGCTGGCTCGTGGACAAGCTGGGCGCCCGACGGATGTACTTCCTCGCAATCGCGGGCTGGAGCATCGCAACCGCGCTGATGGCCGTCGGCACCAAGATGTGGCAATTCGTCACCTTCCGCGTCCTGCTCGGCATCACCGAGGCCCCCAACGGGCCGGCGTCGGCAAAGCTCACCGCTGACTGGTTCCCCCGGGCCGAGCGCGGACAGGCCACCGCCATCTGGGACAGCGGTTCCAAGTGGGGACCCGCCATCGCGCCGCCCGTCCTGACCGCCATCATGCTCGCGTTCGGCTGGCAGGCCATCTTCCTCTTCCTCGGCGTCGCAGGCATCGTGCTGGCATTGGCCTTCTTCCTTTACTACCGCGCTCCCGAAGAGCACAAGCGCATCAGCGCGAAGGAACTGGATTACATTGAAAGCCAGCGCACCACCCAGCTCCTGACTGCCAAGAAGGTATCGTGGCTCGGACTCTTTAAGCACCGCCAAATCTGGGGCATGATGGCCGGATTCTTCTGCGTCATCTGGATCTGGAACATCTTCATCGTCTTCCTGCCGCTCTACCTGCAGGAAGAACGCGGTGCCAGCATCGCCAGCTCCGGCTGGCTTGCGGCTGTTCCGTACCTCGGCGCAGCCATCCTCGGCATCACCGGCGGCTGGGTCATGACGCGCTACGCGAAGAAGGCCGGCCGCGATCCGTTGCTGGCCAAGCGCCACGTGATGTCCATTGCAGCGATTGCCGCCGGCATCTTGATCTGCCTCATCCCGTTCGTAGATTCCCTCCCGCTCGCCATCGCTGTCATGACCGTGGCACTGGGCTTCGTCGCCACCATGCAGGCGGCCGCGTGGGCCATGCCCGGCGACATCGTGGACAACTCACAGGTTGCCTCCGTCGGTGCCATCCAGAACTTCGGCGGCTACTTCGGCGGCGCCTTTGCCCCTCTGCTGACCGGTGTGATCGCCGATGCCACCGGCTCCTACGCGCCGTCGTTCGTGATCGGCGGCGTCATCGCCGCCCTGGCCGCAGTGGCATACACCGTGCTGGTCCGCGAACCCATCAAGGACAAGGCCGCAGCAACGCAGACAGAAAGCCGAACCGACGCATGAGCACAGCAGCAAATGCATTGACGACGACGGCGGTCGCCCTCACGGCGGCCGCCCCGGCGGCGGGAACCACCACTGCGGGCACCTCCCGCTCGCCGTTCACCGTGGCCGTCACGGCCGACGCCGCGCGGCCGGACGGAAGCTCCATTCACGGGGATCTGGGGCTGCAGCGGCTCAGCGAGCATGGCATCAGCTGGAGCGTCCTGCCCAGTTACACAGACCCGGTTCCGCTGGCCGACCTCGCCGGGGTCCGGGCCGTGCTGTCCCTGGGGCACATCGCCTTCGATTCACGCACCGTGGACCACGCCCCGGACCTGAGGCTGATTGCCCGGTTCGGGGCCGGCTACGAAACCATCGACTTGGACGCCTGCACCCGCGCCGGCATCGTTGTCACCAACACCCCGGATGCCATCCGGCGGCCGTTGGCGGTGGCGGGACTGACGCTGCTCCTGGCGCTCTCGCACAAGCTCCTGGCCAAGGACAGGCTGACCCGGACCTCTGACTGGGCGCAGCGCGAGCATTACCGCGGCGCGCCGCTGGTGGGCCAGACGGTCGGCATCGTGGGCTTCGGCAGCGTGGGCGCTGAGCTCGCCCGCCTCCTGGCCCCGCTCGGGGTGAAGGTCGTGGGCAACAACCGCAGCGGCCGCCACGCGGAGGCCGCCGGACTCGGCGTTGAGCTGCTGGGCCTGAACGAGCTCCTGGAGCGCTCGGATTACGTTGTGCTCTGCGCCGCGCTGACACCGGCGACCGAAAAATTGATCGGCGCGGCCGCGTTGGCGCGGATGAAGCCAAGCGCCTACTTGATCAATATCGGCCGCGGAAAGCTCGTGGACACGGATGCCCTCCGGGACGCCCTGCGGGACGCCCGGATCGCCGGTGCCGGCCTGGACGTCTTTGAGCCGGAACCCCTGCTTCCCGACGACGAGCTCCTGACCTTGGACAACGTGGTGCTTTCCCCGCATTCCCTGTGCTGGACCGAGGACTTCACGCGGGACGTCGCTGCCAGCGCCATTGGGTCAATCCTGGCGGTCGCGGCAGGGGAGCGCCCTGCCAACGTCCTGAATCCGGAGGTCTTCGCGACCGCGGCCTTCGCCGCGAAGCGCCCGTAACCCGGGGGTGTGACCTTGACAACATCCCTATAGATAGTAAATCCTATAGGAAACAGGATTCCACGAAGGAGTGAACCCATGGCCTATACAGCCGAAAACTGGCCCATCACAGCAGCGCTCCTGCAGTTCCCGGGGACCGACGCGCAGGGCAGCCACATCAACGACGCCGACGCCTCCGCCTGGGCCGAGGTCCTCAGTGAGGTCAAGGACGCCGGCTTTGCCAATGCCGACCTCACGGACAGCTGGGTCCGCCCCGGCGACCTGAGCTCTCCGCGGCTTGCCGAGTTCAAGCAGACCGCGGACAACGTCGGCATCGGCATCCCCGTCATCTCGGCCATCCGCCGCAGCGTGATCGAGGAAGGCAACTGGGAAGCCAACCTGGCGTACAGCCACCGCACCATCGACGCCGCCGCCGAGCTGGGCTGCGAGGTCGTCTCGTTCGGACTGCACCAGGCCATCACCGCCGAGCAGCAGAAGCAGCTCTGGTTCTGGACCGTCGAAGGGTACAAGGACCCGGTAGGGGACAAGGAAACGTGGGGCAAGGCTGTCAGCCGCCTGCGCGAACTCGGCCAGCACGCGGCCGAGGTCGGTGTCCTGCTCTCGCTCGAAATGTACGAGGACACGTACCTCGGCACCGCGGATTCCTCCGTTCAGCTGGTCCAGGACATCGGCCTGGCCAACGTCGGCATCAACCCGGACATCGGCAACCTCATCCGGCTGCACCGCCCGATCGAGGACTGGCGCGAGATGGTCGCCAAGACCCTCCCGTACTCCAACTACTGGCACATGAAGAACTACATCCGCGACGAGGACGTCGCCCGGGACACCTACGTGGCGATGCCGGCCCCGATGGAAAGCGGCCTCATCAACTACCGCGAGGCGTTCAAGACCGCGCTCTCCGTCGGCTTCCAGGGCATCCTGTGCACCGAGCACTACGGCGGCGACGGCCTCAGCGTCACGGCCAGCAACCAGGACTACCTCCGCCGCCAGGTCCTGCCGAAGGCCGACGGCTACGCCCTCGGCACGAGCCAGGTGGCCCAGGGCCGGCAGCTGCCGGCGGCCACGGCACTCGCCAGCGCCTGAACGGGCGCCTGAAGCCAGCTTCTGAACTCAGCGCCTGAACGGGCGCCGACACCGGCGCGTGGTGCGGCCGTCAAGCCACTTGGGGGGCGGCCGCACCACCCCACCTCTCTACCCACACCATCAGTTCTCCAACACGGATTCAATGAGGAACCATGACCCAGATCTTCGACAATCCCGCTGATTTCGCGGATGAGGCACTGGACGGCTTCGTTGCGGCCAACCGCGGCTACGTGGCCCGAGTCGACGGCGGCGTCGTCCGCTCCACCGAAGTCCCCTCCGGGCAGGTGGCCCTGGTGGTCGGCGGCGGCTCCGGGCACTACCCGGCCTTCGCCGGCCTCGTCGGGCCCGGACTGGCCACCGCCTCGGCCTGCGGCAACATGTTCGCCTCGCCCGCGGCCGGCCAGGTCTACCGCGTGGCCAAGACGGCCAACGCCGGCGGCGGCGTGCTGCTGAGCTACGGCAACTACGCCGGCGACGTCCTGCACTTCGGCCAGGCCCAGCTGCGCCTCAACGCCGAAGGCATCGAAACCCGCACTGTCCTGGTCACCGACGACATCGCCAGCGCCCCGCTGGAGCAGATCGAGAAGCGCCGCGGCATCGCCGGGGACCTGACGGTCTTCAAGATCGCCGGCGCCGCCGCAGAGGCGGGACTGAGCCTGGACGACGTCGAACGGCTGGCCATCCGGACCAACTACCGCACCCGGTCCCTCGGCGTGGCCTTCGACGGCTGCACGCTGCCCGGCGCGGAGGCCCCGCTGTTCTCTGTCCCCGCCGGGCACATGTCCCTGGGCCTGGGCATCCACGGCGAACCGGGCATCTCCGACCACCCCATGCCCACCGCCTCCGAACTGGCCGAACTCCTGGTCAGCCGGCTCCTGGCCGACAAACCGGACGACGCCGGCACCCGCGTGGTCGCAATCGTCAACGGCCTTGGCACGGTCAAGTACGACGAACTCTTCCTGCTGTTCGGCAAGATCGAGAAGCTCCTCACCGCCGCCGGGCTCACCGTCGTCGAACCCGAATGCGGCGAGCTCGTCACGAGCCTGGACATGTCCGGCCTGTCCCTGACCCTGCTGTGGCTGGACGAGGAACTCGAGCAGTACTGGGCCGCCCCGGCCGACACCCCGGCGTTCCGCAAGGGAAACCTGGCACCCCGTGCCCGCCGCGAACTCGCCGGTCCGGACGCCGAAGAGACCGCCGACGTCGAACGGCCCACCGCCGCGGCGGCAGCCCTCGGCCGGCTGGCCGCCGACTTCCTCGGCCAGGCGCGGGACGTGGTGGTCGAGCATGAGGAAGAACTGGGCCGTCTGGACGCCGTCGCCGGCGACGGCGACCACGGGATCGGCATGCGCCGCGGCGTGGACGCGGCAGTCGCCGCGGCCGAACAGGCTGCCTCGAACGACGGCGGCGCCTCGCCGTCGCGGGTCCTGACCGCTGCGGGGGAGGCCTGGAGCGAACGCGCCGGCGGCACCTCGGGTGCGCTCTGGGGCTCGGCGATCATCGCCGCCGGACAGGCCCTGGGCAACCAGGACAGCTACAGCGGCGAGGACGCGGCCGCCGCGGTCACGGCCTTCGTGGATGCGATCACCGCGCTCGGCAAGGCCGAGCCGGGGGACAAGACCATGGTGGACGCACTCTTGCCGTTCCAGGACGCGTTCCTCACCGCGTTCGACGCCGGCACACCAGTGGCCGGTTCCCTCGCGGCGGCGGCGGCCGCCGCCACAGCCGCCGCAGAGCGGACCGCCGGGCTGCGTCCGCTCAAAGGCCGGGCCCGCCCGCTCGCCGAGAAGAGCCTCGGCCACCCCGACCCCGGAGCGGTGTCCTTCGCCCTCATCGCGACCCGGATATCCACCCACACCACAGACACAGGATCCCGGCCCGGCACCCCCGAGCCGGCGGAACAAGGAGCACAAGCATGAGCACAGCAACAGGCTGGCGGGTGGTCATCGGCAACGATGAGGCCGGCGTCGAATACAAGAACGCGCTGAAGGCGCTCCTCGAAGCCGACCCCCGCGTGGCGTCCGTGCAGGACGTGGGAGTCGGCGCCAATGACTCCACCGCCTATCCGCACGTCGCCGTCGACGCGGCCCGCAAGATCGCCGACGGCGACGCCGACCGGGCGCTGCTGATCTGCGGCACCGGCCTGGGCGTGGCGATCGCGGCCAACAAGGTCCCCGGCATCCGCGCCGTCACGGCCCACGACAGCTACTCCGTGGAGCGGTCCGTCCTGAGCAACAACGCCCAGGTGCTCACGCTGGGGCAGCGCGTCATCGGGCTGGAACTGGCCAAGAAGCTCGTGGGCGAATGGCTGAGCCACCGCTTCGACGAAAACTCCTCCTCCGCCGCGAAGGTGGACGCCATCTGCTCGTACGAACCCGAATACACGAAGGCAGTCTGAACATGACCGAATCAACAGCAACCGCAGCCGCCATCAACGCCGCCCGCAAGATCGCCGTCGTCGGCTCCGGCTACATGGGTGGCGGGATCGCACAGGTCCTGGCACTCGGTGGCGCCCGGGTGGCGCTCGCGGATGTGTCCGCGGAAGTGGCCCAGAAGAATTACGAGCGGCTCCTGGCCGAATCCGACGAATTCGTTGCCGCCGGGCTCTTCCCGGAAGGCGCCACCGCAATCCTGAAGGAAAACCTCTGGCCCGCCAAGGACATCGAGGAGGCCGTGGCGGACGCCGACTTCATCGAAGAAGCCGTCCCCGAGGTCATCGAGATCAAGCACCAGACTCTCGCCCGCATCAGCGCGGCCGCCCGCCCGGACGCCATCATCGGGTCCAACACGTCCACGATTTCCATCGCGGACCTGTCCGAGCCGGTCACCAACCCGGAACGCTTCCTGGGCGTGCACTTCTCCAACCCGTCCCCGTTCATCCCGGGCGTGGAAATCATCCCCCATGCCGGCACCTCGGCCGCGACGGTCGGCACCGTCCGCGACCTCGTGCACGCGGCCAACAAGCAGACCGCCGTCGTCAAGGACGTCACCGGCTTCGTGCTCAACCGGCTCCAGTACGCGCTGTTCCACGAGGCCGCCCAGCTGGTGGAGCAGGAGATCGCGACCGCGGAGGACGTCGACACCCTGGTCCGCACCACCTTCGGCTTCCGGCTGCCGTTCTTCGGGCCCTTCGCCATAGCCGACATGGCCGGGCTGGACGTCTACAACTTCTGCTACAAGTCCCTCCAGACCGATTTCCCGGAACGGTTCGCGACGCCGAAGATCCTCACCGACCTGGTGGAGGCCGGAAAGCTGGGCACCAAGACCGGCGCGGGCTTCCTGAACGTCCCGGCGGAGCGCACGCCGGAACTGATCGCCTACCGGAACAAGGCGTACGTGGCCATGCAGAAGCTCATCGACGAGCTCGGCCCCGCCCCCATCAGCTGATTCCGCATCTTCCTCTTTCACTTCAGGAGCCTTCCCATGAGCACTTTCCCAACAGAACGCACCGCCATCATCACCGGCGCCGTGTCCGAGCGCGGCATCGGCCGCGCCACCGCCAGCTACCTGGCCGCACAGGGCTGGAACATCGGCATCATCGACCTCGATGACGCACTCTGCAAGGCGGCGGCCAAGGAACTGGCAGCCGAGCACGGCGTCAAGGCCTTCGGCGCCGGCGCCAACGTTTCCGACGAAGGCTCGGTCCGCGCGGCAATCGACGCCATCGAGGCGGAACTGCCGCAGATCGTTGCGCTCGCCAACGTGGCCGGCGTCAGCTCTCCGGTGCCCTACCTGGAACTCGACGCCGCCGAATGGGACCGGGTGCTGAACATCAACCTCAACGGCGTCCACTACGCCACCCGCCGCGTCGCGGAATCCATGGTGAAGAACAGGATCGGGCGCATCGTGAACATCTCCTCTGTCTCCGCGCAGCGTGGCGGCGGCACCTTCTCCAAGACGCCGTACTCCGTGGCGAAAGCCGGCGTGATCGGCCTGACCCGGGCCACGGCCCGTGAACTGGGCGAATACGACATCACGGTCAACGCCATCTCACCCGGGCCCATCGACACCGACATCATGGGCGGCACCCTCAGCGAGGAACGCAAGGACGAACTCACCAAAGACCTCGTGGTCAACCGGGTCGGCTCCACCCGGGACATCGCAGCAGCCATCGCCTTCCTCATCAGCGAGGACGCCGGCTACATCTCCGGCCAGACGCTGAATGTGGATGGCGGACTCTACATGCACTAAGGAAGAAGCCTCGTGGCACAACACAGCCAAACCCCCGCGTCCGGATTCGCAGCCTGGAGCAAAGGACGGAAGATCTACCTCGCCGTCGGGATCCTGGCCTGCGCGGCCGGCGTCCTGATGATGGTTTTTTCGCGCTAGTTTTCTCCAGCCGGAGCCGGCCTGGCTCGTTTTGGACTGGCCTCATCCGGCCACTTTCATGCAACTGATTCACCCCCCTGAGTTACACCACTGATTGCTCGACGAGGAGTTTTTTGATGACCGTAACAACAACGTCCACCCGGGACCTACTGGAGACACCGGTCCTAAAATCGGCCATCTCCAAGGCCTCCCGCCGGCTGATGCCCATGCTGGTGATCCTGTATGTGGTCGCCTTCCTGGACCGCACCAACGTCGGCTTCTCCGAAGCTGCCCTGGGCGTGGACAAGGGCATTAGCGCCGGCGCCTTCGCCCTGGGCGCCGGGATCTTCTTCATCGGCTACGCCCTGTTCGAGATCCCGAGCAACCTGCTCCTGACCAAATTCGGCGCCAAGGTATGGCTGGCCCGCATCGCCATCACGTGGGGCATCGTCTCGGCCTGCTTCGCGTTCGTGCAGGGTGAGACGTCCTTCATCATCCTGCGGTTCCTGCTGGGTGTCACCGAAGCCGGGCTGTTCCCCGGCGTCATCATGTTCCTGGCCGCGTGGTTCCCCAACAAGGTCCGCGTCAAAATGTTCGCCATCTTCTACCTGGCCCAGCCGTTCTCCCAGATGCTGGGCGCCCCGCTCTCCGGCTGGCTGATCAACATCGGCGACCAGGTCCCCGGCGTCCAGGGCTGGCAGGTCATGTTCTTCGTCGAGGGAATGCTGGCGGTCGTCGCCGGCGTCGCCGCGTACTTCTTCCTGATCAACAGCCCGCAGGACGCCAAGTTCCTGGACAAGGACGAGAAGAACGCCCTCCTGGAGGTCATGGCGCTCGAGGACACCGTCAAGGAAGAGTCCGGGCCGCGCGGCGTCCTGGCGGCCATGAAGAACGGCAAGGTCTGGTACTTCACCGTCATCTACTTCTGCCTGCAGATCGCCGTCTACGGCGTCACCTTCTACTTGCCGCAGCAGGTCGCACAGCTGACCGGCCAGAAGGTGGGCATCGCCGTCGGCCTGATGGCAGCCATCCCGTGGTTCTTCGGCATCTTCGCCTGCTACTTCATTGGCAAGGCCGCGAACACCGTGATCCGCCGCCGGGTCTGGGGCACCGGGCTGTTCATCTCCACCGGACTCTGCATCTTCGGCTCCGCGTGGGCCGGCGCCAACCACATTCCGGCGCTCGGCATCATCTTCATCACCCTCGCCGTGTGCTCGTTCCTCTCCATCGGCCCCATCGCGTGGTCCTACCCGACGGCGTTCCTCACCGGAACCGCCGCGGCCGCGGGGATCGGCCTGATCAACTCGCTCGGAAACCTCGGCGGCTTCGTGGCGCCGATCCTGCGCACCTCGGTCAACCAGATGACCGCCTCGGAGACCGGGACCATGGGCGTCTATGCCCTCGGCGTGCTCCCGTTCCTGGCAGCGGCCATGATGTTCGCGACCCGCCGCTTCAAGAACAAGGCCGACGAGCTGCTGGAGCAGTAAAGGCTCCCGGCCTCACTTCCAGCACGACGTCCAGCGCCCATCCACTGGATCCAGCAGAAAGCACCAACACATGCAGCAGAGCCCCGGCAGCCAGACCTCCAACACCCGCATCCTGGTGGGGGTCAGCACCAAGATGTACCTCGGCTACCGGGACAGCCTGGACTGGCTCGAGCGGCTGCAACACGAAGTGGACACCCGCCCGGCCCTCGCGGCCGGGCGGGTTGTCCCGTTTGTCATCCCGTCCTTCCCCGTCCTGCCCGCGGCGGCCCGGCTCCTGGCGGGTTCACCGCTGCTGCTCGGTGCGCAGAACTGCGGCTGGTCGGACGGGCCATGGACCGGGGAAGTAGCCCCGTCCATGCTCGCGGAACTCGGCGTCCGGCTCGTGGAGATCGGCCACGCCGAACGCCGGCAGCACTTCGGCGAGGACGACGCCATGGTGGCCCTCAAGGTCCGGGCCGCGGACGACGCCGGGCTCACCCCGCTGCTGTGCGTGGGGGAGCGCGACGGCGGGCAGCCGGCGGCCGCGGCGGACTTTGTGTTCCGCCAGATCGAGTCGGCTGTCGACGGCGACTGGGACCTCGCCGGCCGCCTGGTGGTGGCCTACGAACCGGTCTGGGCCATCGGCGCGGCCGAGCCCGCCGCCGCCGCGTACGTGTCCGACGTCGTCAGCCGGCTCCGGGACCAGCTCACCGCCGCCGGCGTGCCGGGGCTGCCGGTCATCTACGGCGGATCGGCCAAGCCCGGACTGCTGCCCACGCTTGAGGGTCTCTCGGGCCTGTTCCTGGGCCGGTTTGCACACGACCCCGTGAATTTCGGCGCCGTGCTGGATGAGGCACTCCTGCTGGCCGAGGGCCTCCCCGCGACGGACCCCGCCACCGCGGGACATGTCCAGCCCTGACCGCGTGCGACGGGCATGATGCCTAGATGTCCCTTGGCCGCGGCGAAAAATGGGCATGTCCCACGCTGTGGCTGGCGAGGAATGGGCATGTCCCTCGTTGGAGGGTGCGGGCCACCGAAGAATGGGCATGTTCCGTGGAGTGGGCAGCAAAGAGTGAACATGTCCGGCCCTGGCCGCGTGCGACGGGCATGATGCCTAGATGTCCCTTGGTCGAGGGCAAGAATGAGCATGTCCCATGCTGTGGCCATCGAAGAATGGGCATGTTCCGTTGGGTGGGCAGCGAAGAGTGGACATGTCCGGCCTTGGCGGCGTGCGACGGGCATGATGCCTAGATGTCCACTGGTCGGGGGCAAGAATGGGCATGTCCCAGGCTGAGGCCACCGAAGAATGGGCATGTCCCTCGCCGGACGGTGCGGCAAAGACAGTTAGGCGCGGACTGACCTCTGGCACAGGCCGATGAAGCCGCCCAGCTGCTCCAGACCTTCGGGGTGGGCGGGGAGGTAGTTGGTCAGTTCGGGCGCGCGGACGATCACGGCACGCCATTGGCCGCGGGACACCGCCACATTGATCCGGTTCCGCGAGAGCAGGAACTCCATGCCCCGCGGAGCCTCGGCCACCGCAGAACATGCCATGGACACAATCACGACCGCGGCCTCCTGGCCCTGGAACTTATCCACGGTCCCCACCCGCACGCCGGCGAGATTCGCGGCGTCCAGGGCATCGCGAATGACGTTGACCTGTGCGTTGTAGGCAGCCACCACCAGGATGTCGGCCGCCTCCAATGGCCGGGCTCCGTCTGCGGTGTGCCAGGAAAGGCCCAAATGGCGGCGCACCTGCCCGACGACCTCGGCAGCCTCCTCGGCCGACGACGTCGTGTTCCCGCTGTGCGGCACCATCACCGTCTCAATCCCCGCGGGCGCACCCTCCAGACGGCGCAGATCCGCGGGCGGGGCGGAACGTAACCGGCCTTCGTAGGACAACTCCGAGACGGCCAGGCACAGCCCTGAGTTCATCCGCCACGAGTCGGCCAAGAAGTAGCCAAGCTCGGGCGGCAGCGTGGCGTGGCCTGCGGAAATCCAGCCCAGGGCCGACTCGTCGACCGGCTCGGGGTGCCTGCCCTGGCTGACCTGCGGCAGCTGCTGCGGGTCGCCGAGCAAGAGGAGCCGGCTGCTGGCCTGGGCCACGGCAAGGGTGTTGGCCAGCGAGAACTGGCCGGCCTCGTCAATCACCAGGAGGTCCAGGGAGCCGGCCGGGACGGTGGCGCCGGTCATGGTCCACGCCGTGCCACCGACGAGGGCGCCTCCAGGCGCACCCAGCAGCTCCGCAACGTCCTTGCCGGTGCGCCGGGCCCACGGCAGGGCGTCGTTGTGCTTCACGTCTTTGGCCACGCGCGCCGGGTCGACCCCGGCCTTCGTGACGGCGGTCTTCAGCAGGTTCTCCACCACCGCGTGCGACTGGCCGACGACGCCGATTTTCCAGCCGCGGGCCACGAGCCGGGCGATGACGTGGGACCCCACATGGGTCTTGCCCGTTCCGGGCGGACCCTGCACCGCCAGGTAGGAGTGGTCAAGGGCCAGCACGGCCGCCGTGATGGCTTCAATGAAGCGGTCCGGTCCGGCACCAGGCTGCGGCAGTGAAGCTCCGGCGGCCAGCCTCGGCGGCTGACGCCGGACGAGGTCAAGCGCAGGATGGCGGAGGAGGGAGCCGGACCCCAGGCCGGCGACCACCGTGTCAGTGAGGGCTGCCAGTGCTTGCTCGAGGCTCTTGGTGGCGAGGGGCTGGTCTTCCGTCAGCGCAATGGGGAGGTCATTGTAGGGCGGTATCTTCCGGTGCAGCCGGTCCCGGATGATGACGGTGTCCTTGCCGTCCTCATGCCCCAGCTCCAGGACCTCCGTGCCGAACCATCCGCTCCGCCCGGTTCCGTTCTTGCCGGTACCCTCCAGTCCGGCGGGAAGAGGCAGCTCGTACATGCGGAACCACTTGCTGCCCTCGCGGAGGTCCGACCCGGGACTCACGGAGCCGGTCAGCTTGACCCGCCGCTCCGGAAGTTTGGTCCCCGCCTGTTGCCAGTCGTCGAGGAGTTCCGCGGATTCGACGAGGAAAACGTTCCGGTCCCGTTCGTGCGTGTCCGGACCGTGCTCACACCGGTCGAAGTGCGACCACCAGAACGACTTGCGCTCCCGGCGGTGGTAGCTCACGGCCGCGGCCAGCATGGCGACGGCCTTACGGTCGTCCTCGGACAAGCCGCCGCCCGGCTCAGCAAATTCCATCAGTGCCAGCTCAGCCGGGGCCAGCGCGGCATCGGCTCGTGCCGAGCCGTCGTCGTCGGGGCCGTCCTCTAAGCCCGCCTCCGCGCCGGACGCCGCGCCCGCCTCCGCGCCGGACGCCGCGCCCGCCTCCGCGCCGTGCGGCTCCGGCCGGCGTTCCTTGGCCAGCCCGAGCAGCCAGTTCCGGAGCTCCAGCGTGGAGAGGCAGTCGTATTCGTTGTAGTCGGAGATCCCGGCGAGGATTGTGGCCGCTTCGTCGGGCCGCTCATTGTCCCTCGCGTCGCAGAACCGTGCATAGGCAATCACGGAGGCGCCGGCGTCCTTCACTTCGCCAGTTCGAAGGTTCGCCCCCATGTAGAGCGGCTCGAGCTTCTTGATGCTGTAAGAGTTTTCGGAGATCCTGATGCTGTTCCGGACCGTTTGGTACAGGTCCACCAGCAGGCCTTCGCGGAGCCACTCGTCCACGATGTCCTCCCCGGCAACGTGCATCACCGAGAGTTTTCGTAGCGCCGTTTTTTCATACGGTGCGTAGTGGTAGACGTGCATGTCCGGGTGGTCCCGTCGGCGTTTCTCGACATAGTCAAGGAAATCGAGGAACGCCTGCTTCTCCGCCTCCCGGCTGTGGGCCCAGAATGGCCGGAAAATCCCCGGACTGCCGGGCTCGGTGGGCGCCTCAATCACGCCGAACAGGTACTCGAGCCCCCACACTCCCGTGGCGCGGTCCTGCCACAGCGGATCGCCTTCGAAGTCGAAGAAAATATCGCCCCGGCTCGGTGGGGGCAGCTCGGCCAAGGTGTTCCCGGGCAGGACGCCGTAGCGGATGGTGTGCTCTTCGCCGTCCTTGCGGTAGCAGACTTCGCCGTCGGCAGGGCCAACGCCGCTCTGCATCCGCGCCTGTTCCTGCAGGCGCAGGAGCGTAGGGGTGGGCTTGGTGAGGGCCGCTTGCGCCAGGTCAGTGACTGAACGAATCCCACGTTCGTGGAGGTTCTTGCGCTGCGCGGAGTTCATCCGGGCCACGAGGAGGAGATCGTCGGTGGCTTTGACTTGCTCCTGGCAGTAATCGCAGCGGCCACAGGCGGTCAGCCCGGGCGCGCCCCAGCCCACTGGTCCCGGCTGTGCGATGTGCGCGGCGGTCAGCGCGAGGAAACGCTCGCGGCGCTCGCGGAAAACCGGCAGGATCTCGGAGAGTTTGTGGTGGCTTCGCACGTAGTCGAATCCGCCGCCGGGCAGCTGCACCGTCGAGCCAAGGACGAGTGTCACCGCCGGGTCCACCGGGATCCCGGCCTTCAGCAGCTGGTCGCCGTAGGCGGCCAGCTGGAGCAGGGCCGTCACCTTTGCGTGGCGGGCGAGCTTGGTGTCGAACACGGCGTAGCTGCCGTCGGACTGCCGCACGAGGAAGTCGGAGCGGCCGTGGAACTGGCCGTCGAAGAAGGCGGCCTGGAAGACGACGTCGGCTCCCTCGCGCAGCGCCCCAATGGACTCGGCGTGCTTGGCCGCCAGCGTGGCGCGGTCCATGGCCTCGGCCGGGACGACGTCGTACACTCCGTGCCCGGTGGCCGGATCCCAGTGGCCAAACTCCGCCACGAAACCGCCGAGGACCTTGCGCTCGTGGAGGTCACCCAACACCGCTGCATGCTTGAGCATCTCGTCGTCTTCGAAGGTAGCCCTGGGGGACCGGCCCAGCTTCTCGTCGAGTTTGCGCAGCAGCTGATACTCGCAACTCGCTGCCACCACGAGGTCGCTCGCGGAATAGACCAGATCCGGTGATGAGCCCGGTACCTCAGGTTCAAGAAAAAACACTGTGCCCCCGTTGCTGGTGCCCCGTTGTTGGTGCCTCCGCTATTCAAGCTATCAAAGCCCTCTGACAGTCAAACACGGGACCGGAACCAGGCAATGTCCTCTGGTTCCTGTCGCAGGACCGGCGTAGGGTCTGAGGACTATGACCGAACAGCAACCGTATGAGCTGGTCCAGCGCTACGCGCACTTCGAGCTGCGCCGCTATCCCGCGTACGCCGTAGCGGAAATAGAGGTCAAAGCGACCTTCGACCGCGCCGGGAATGCCGCTTTCCGGCACCTGTTCAACTACATCAGCGGCAGCAACACGGCGCAACGGAAGCTGGCGATGACGGCCCCGGTGATCCAGGGGCCCGGGCAGTCGCAAAAGCTGGCGATGACCGCGCCGGTTCTGCAAAGCGGCCCGCTGCCGGGAAGTTCAGAGCCCGCTGATTTCATCGTGGCCTTTGTGCTCCCCGTTGGGGTGACGGCGGAGACGGCGCCGGTCCCGGCGAACCCCGACGTTAGAGTCCGGGCCCAGCCAGGTTCCCTGGCAGCCGCCCTTCGGTTCTCAGGCAGCGGGTCGGAGGCGGCCTTTGTACGGCGAAACGATGGCCTCCAGGAGGCACTGAAGCTAGCCGGGCTGAAGCCTGTGGGGCCGCCACGATTCGCCCGTTTTGATCCGCCGTTCAAGCCGTGGTTCCTGCGCCGCAACGAGGTTGTTCAGGACGTGCAGGAACCCTTTACTCCTCCGGGCGAGCCCGGCCGCTGACCGGGGTAAGGCAAAATGGTTTGGTGACCCAACACCCGCAGCGCCCCGCCTCACCCGCCTCGCCCGCCTCCGGTCCGTCCGCGAAGACCGGCTCACCACAGACCGGCACGCCGCACACCCAGGAGTCCGGCATCGCCGCCCAGATCGCCGGCGAGCTCGGCGTCCTGCCGTGGCAGGTCAAGGCCGCCGTGGATCTGCTCGACGCCGGGTCCACCGTGCCCTTCATCGCCCGCTACCGGAAGGAAGCGACCGGCACCCTGGACGATACCCAGCTCCGCGAGCTGGAGGAGCGGCTGCGCTACCTGCGCGAGCTCGAGGACCGCCGCCGGAGTATCCTCGAGGCGATTGCCGCCCAGGGCGCGCTGACCCCGGAATTGCAGGCCGCCGTCGTCGGCGCCGACACTAAGTCGCGGCTGGAGGACATCTACCTCCCGTTCAAAACCAAGCGGCGCACCAAGGCGCAGATCGCCCGCGAAGCCGGACTGGAGCCGCTCGCCGACGCCCTGCTCAAGCGCCCCGAACTGGACCCGGAGCGCGAGGCGGCCAAGTACCTCAACGCCGAACACTCGATCGGGGACCCGGCCGCGGCGCTCGCCGGTGCCCGCTCCATCCTGGTGGAACGCGTAGCGCAGGACGCCGACCTGGCCGCCACGCTCCGGGAACGGCTGTGGACCCAGGGCCGGATGGTGTCCCGGGTGAAGAAAGGCAAGGAAGCCGAAGGCCAGAAATTCAAGGACTACTTCGAGTTCTCCCAGCAGCCGGCCGGAATGCCCTCGCACCGCGTCCTGGCGCTGCTGCGCGGAGAAAAGGACGGCGCGCTGGAGCTGGACCTCGCCGAGGCTGATCCGAACGACGACGCCGCCCTCACCGCCGCCCGCGGCCGGTACGAGGCTGCCGTGGCCAGGTTCCTCGGGGTTGCCGACCGCGGCCGGCCCGCCGATGCCTGGCTGCTGCAGACCGCCCAGCTGGCCTGGCGCTCGCGCGTCCTGGCGCGGCTGACGGCAGACCTGCGCAGCCGGATGTTCGCCGCCGCCGAGGACGAGGCCGTGCGTGTGTTCGCCGCGAACCTGCGCGATGTGCTGCTCGCCGCGCCGGCGGGGAACCGCGCCACCCTGGGCCTGGACCCGGGACTGCGCACCGGCGTCAAGGTCGCCGTGGTGGATGGCACCGGCAAGGTGGTCGCGACGGACACCGTCTACCCGCACGCCCCGGCCCGGAAATGGGACGAGGCGCTGCGGACCCTCGTGGGCCTCGCCACGAAGCACGGGGTCGAACTCGTCGCGATCGGCAACGGCACCGCGTCGAGGGAGACGGACAAGCTCGCCGCCGAACTGCTCAAGCAGCTCTCCTCCGGGCCGGAAAACAAGCCGCAGAAAATTGTGGTGTCCGAGGCCGGGGCGTCGGTGTATTCGGCGTCGGCGCTCGCCGCGGCGGAGCTGCCCGGCATGGATGTGTCCCTGCGCGGCGCCGTCTCGATCGCCCGGCGGCTGCAGGACCCGCTCGCGGAGCTGGTGAAGATTGAGCCGAAGTCGATCGGCGTCGGGCAGTACCAGCACGACGTCACGGCCGCGAAGCTGGACCGCAGCCTGGACGCGGTGGTCGAGGACTGCGTGAACGCGGTGGGCGTGGACGTCAACACCGCCTCGCCCGCACTGTTGAGCCGGGTGGCCGGGGTCGGGCCGCTGCTGAGCGAGAACATTGTGGCGTACCGGAACGAGCACGGGCCCTTCGCCAAGCGCAGCGAGCTGAAGAAGGTCCCGCGGCTCGGTGCCAAAGCGTTTGAGCAGTGCGCCGGCTTCCTGCGGATCACCGGGGGAGCGGAACCGCTCGATGCCTCCAGCGTGCACCCCGAGGCCTACCCGGTGGCGCGGAAAATCAAGGCGGCCGCCGGCAAAGCGCCCGCTGCGGGAAGCTTTGCGGCGCTGAACCCGCAGGACTTCGTGGACGGCTCCTTCGGCCTGCCCACCGTGCAGGACATCATCGCCGAGCTCGAGAAGCCCGGCCGTGACCCGCGTCCGGCCTTCGCGGCGGCAGCGTTTTCTGAAGGCATCGAGAAGATCTCGGACCTCAGGCCCGGCATGGTGCTGGAGGGAACGGTGACCAACGTGGCCGCGTTCGGCGCGTTCGTCGACGTCGGGGTGCACCAGGACGGGCTTGTGCACGTCTCGGCCCTGGCCAACCGCTTTGTCTCCGATCCCCGTGAGGTGGTGAAGTCCGGGCAGGTGGTCCGGGTCAAGGTGCTGGAGGCGGATCCGGAGCGGAAGCGCATCTCGCTCACCCTCAGGCTCGACGACGAACCGGCCTCGTCCGGCGGTCGCGCGGCGGGCGGCCGCAGTGCCGGAGACCGCCCCGCTGGCGGTCGTGCGGACGTGCGGCCGGAACGTCCGCGGCAGCCGGCGTCGCAGGCGCAGTCGACCCAGTCGTCGACCCAGCCGTCGACCCAGCCGTCGAATCAACCGTCCGGAAGGCAGCCGTCCGGGAAACCGGCAGCCGACCGCCGGACGCCGGGCAGGCAACCGCAGAGGCCGACCCCCACGCCGTCGCCGGTCGACACCGCGATGGCCGAGGCTCTCCGGAAGGCCGGCCTGGGCAAGTAGCGCCCGGTGCGGCTGCCGCACCACCGTTCGTCGCGGATTCCCTACCGCTTGGCGCATAAGTAGTACGTTTGCTGACGATCTGCACCATGATTGCCGGAGGCAACGGCCCTCTACCGGAAGCTCGGTCAGAGGCCCTGGCAGAGGGCCGTTTCCGCAATGTGCTGGACACCGATGTCCGTTGACGAGCAGGGGGAGTACTTATGGGTTGGCTGGACCGCGAACGAACCATCGCCCCGCCGGGATTTAACCGGTGGCTCGTCCCCCCGGCAGCCCTCGCGGTGCACCTGTGCATCGGCCAGGCCTACGCGACGAGCGTCTACAAGACCGCGCTGGTGAAGCACTTCGGCGCGAGCCTGACCGAGATCGGCGTGATCTTCTCCGTTGCGATCGTGATGCTGGGCCTCTCGGCCGCCATCATGGGCACCTGGGTGGACAGGAACGGGCCCCGCAAGGCGATGTTCACCTCCGCCGCGTTCTGGGCGAGCGGCTTCCTGATCGGCTCCCTGGGCATCTTCAGCCACCAGCTCTGGCTCGTCTACCTCGGCTACGGCGTCGTCGGCGGCATCGGACTGGGGATCGGTTACATCTCCCCGGTCTCCACCCTGATCAAATGGTTCCCGGACCGGCCCGGACTGGCCACGGGCATGGCGATCATGGGGTTCGGCGGCGGCGCCCTGATCGCCAGCCCGGTCTCCACGGCCCTGCTGAAAATGTACGATCCCAACTCCGGGGCCAAGGGCTGGGTGGCCAGTGGTGAGTCGGTGGGCAAGCTCTTCCTGACCCTCGCCGTCGTCTATCTGGCCTACATGATGTTCGGCGCGTTCACCATCAGAGTTCCGGCCGAGGGCTGGAAACCGGCAGGTTTCGACCCCGCAAAGGTCAAGGCCGCCTCGCTGGTCACCACGGACAACGTCTCCGCCCGGAACGCGGTCAAGACCAGGCAGTTCTGGCTCGTCTGGATCGCCCTGTTCTGCAATGTCACGGCAGGGATCGGCATCCTTGAGCAGGCCGCTCCGATGATCCAGGACTTCTTCCGCCAGCCCGACGGCACGTCCCTGGCCAGCGCCGCAGTGGCCGCGGGCTTCGTGGGGCTGCTCTCGATCGGCAACATGTCCGGCCGCTTTGCCTGGTCCGCCACCTCCGATGTCACAGGCCGCAAGCGCATCTACATGGTCTACCTCGGCGTCGGCGCCGTGCTCTACACCGTGCTGGCGCTGGCCGGCTCTACGTCCACCGTCCTCTACGTGGCCCTCGCGTTCGTCATCATCTCCTTCTACGGCGGCGGGTTCGCGACGGCCCCCGCCTACCTGCGCGACCTCTTCGGCACGTTCCAGGTCGGAGCCATCCACGGCCGGCTCCTGACGGCCTGGTCCGCGGCGGGCATCGCCGGGCCGCTGATCGTCAACGCTTTCCTGGACGCGCAGGGCAAGCCCGGCGCGCTCAACGCCGCGTCCTACCAGCCCGCCTTGCTGACCATGGTGGGGCTGCTGGTGATCGGTTTCGTGGCGAACCTCTTGGTCACGCCGGTGGACGCACGATTCCACGAACCACGTCCTGGCCGCGTCCGGGCCGAAGAACCTGCCTTGGAGGGCTGAAATGAGTACTGCACAGAGTTCGGTCACACCGTCCACCGGGAGGTTGGTCATCGCTTGGGGGCTTGTCGGCGTGCCGCTCGCGTATGGCGTCTATGAGACCCTCACCCGCGTGGCGGCCCTGTTTGGCTGACACCGTGGTGGCAGAAGTCTTCGGTGGTAGTTCGCGCGCGGTGAGTGTGCCGTTCACACGCCCGGAGGCGTTCACCACCCGCCCCACGCTGCAGGGCACGTTTGGGATGAGCGCGTCCACGCATTGGCTTGCGACGGCGGCGGCCCAGTCCGTGTTGGAGCGCGGCGGGAACGCCTTCGATGCCGCGGTGGCGGGAGCGTTCGTGCTCCACGTGGTGGAACCGCACCTCAACGGGCCCGGCGGAGACATGACCGGGATCTTCGTCACCGCGGACCGGCCGGAGCAGCCCATAGTCCTGATGGGGCAGGGCCCGGCGCCGGCCGGGGCCACCGTGCAGCACTACGTGGCCGAAGGCCTGGACCTCGTTCCGGGATCGGGTGCCCTGGCCGCCGCGGTGCCTGCCGCCGTCGACGCCTGGCTCCTGCTGCTGCGTGACCACGGGACGTGGGAGCTGGACGCGGTCCTGGACTTCGCGATCGGCTACGCGCGGGACGGGCACCCGATGCTCGGCCGGGTCGGAACCACCATCGCGGCCGTGTCCGCGCTGTTCGAGGCGCACTGGCCCACGTCCGCTGAGCTGTGGATGCCGGGCGGCCGAATCCCGGTTGAGGGCGAGCTGGTGTGGAACCCGGCCTATGCCCGCACCCTGGAACGGCTCGTGCAGGCCGGAGTTAGGGAATCCACCCGCGAGGCGGGAATTGATGCGGCCCGCCGCGAGTGGCGGGAGGGGTTCGTGGCCCGCGCCATGGTGGCGTCGGTTCAGTCCCCGCACCGGCATTCCTCGGGCACGGATCACCGCGGAGTGCTCGCCCTGGACGATCTCGCGGGATTCGAGGCCGGGTATGAGGCGGCCGCCACCGTGGAGTTCCGGGGCCACACGATCGCCAAGACCGGGCCGTGGGGCCAGGGGCCGGCGCTGCTGCAGACCCTGGCCATTCTGTCCGGCTTCGAGGACCGGTTCCTTGATCCGTCCACCGAGCTCGGGGCGCACACCGTACTGGAAGCGCAGAAGCTCGCGCTCGCGGACCGGGAAGCGTACTACGGCGACACGGACGTGCCGCTCGATTACCTCTTGTCGGAGGACTACTGTGCCGGCCGCCGGGCGTTGATCACGGAACGGGCCTCCCACGACTTCCGGCCTGGCACCGTGCCCGGGCTGGCGCCGTACAGGCCGCCACTGCGCACCAATTACACGGTGCCGGCGCTCGCGGGCCATGCCTCCGCGGCCGGACTCGGCGTCGGCGAGCCCACCGTGACACCCGCGGGGGTGACCCGCGGCGATACCTGCCATATCGACGTCGTGGACCGCTGGGGCAACATGGTCTCCGCCACGCCGTCCGGCGGCTGGCTGCAGTCCTCCCCGGCGATACCGGAGCTGGGCTTCTGTTTGGGCACCCGGCTGCAGATGACCTGGCTGGAGCCCGGCACGCCGTCCACTCTGACGCCCGGCAAACGCCCGCGCACCACCTTGACGCCAACGCTCGTGCTGCGGGACGGCCACGCCGTGACCGCGCTGGGGTCGCCCGGCGGCGACCAGCAGGACCAGTGGCAGCTGCCGTACCTGCTGCGGACCATCGTGGGCGGGTATTCGCCGCAGCAGGCCATCGACGCACCGACGTTCCATACGACGTCGATGCCCGGGTCCTTCTGGCCGCGCACCTGGGAGCCCGGCGGCGCCGTCGTCGAGGACCGGCTCGGTGAGGACGTCATCGCGGGGCTGGAACGCCGCGGGCATGTGGTCAGCCGGGCTGGTGACTGGGCGCTGGGGCGGTTGTCCGCCGTCGTGCGGGATCCTGAGACCGGGATCCTGCAGGCTGCCGCAAATCCGCGCGGTGCGCAAGGGTACGCCGCGGGCCGGTAGCGGTTGGCGGTGCGTAGCGGTGGAGCTGAGGAATGCTCGCTTCCTAGCCGGAAGCCTTGAGCCGGTCCATGAAGCGGAGCGACTCGGCAACTATCTGCTGCTGCGCCTCGTTGCGGCTGATGCCCGGCTCGCCGTCCCCGGGCTGCCCACCGTAGTCACCGAAGAACGCGTGCACGCCGCCCACAACCGTTGCGTAGGTGGTGGTTGGCGGGAGCAGGGACCTCGACGCCGCGATCTTGTCCGGCGTGCTCAGGCCATCGTTTGAGCCGGAGATGGAGAGCACCGAGAGGCCCTGCGCGTCCGCCATGTTCTCTGCGGGGTACGAAGCAAAGAGCAGCAGCCCGGAGACGTCGTGATTCGCCGCCGCGAAGGATGATGCGCTCACGCCGCCCAACGAATGACCACCGACGGCCCAGGAAGCGATTTCGGGATGCCGGTCCATGGCTGCACGGGCCTGGTTGGTGTCCAGCAGGGAGACGCCAAGGGGTGGTTTCAGGATGACGACTAGATGACCCGCGTCCGCGAGCGGCTGCAGCAGCTCCTGATAGGCGTGCGCGTCGACCCTGGCGCCGGGGTAGAAGACGATACCCGTGGTGGCTTTGCCCGCCGGGGCAAGGGTAATCGAAGTGGCGTCATCTGCAGCCTTTGACCCGGCTGGCGCGGTCGCGGTGGGTCCATTGGCCGGGACCGCCTTCTCCCGGTCGGGTTGGTGGGGGAACGGGCTAAGCCACATCAGCGCCGCCACGAAACCGAGGACCGTGAGCCTGCCTGCGATCCCGCGGACCAACTGCCAGGTGGAAATGTCACCGCTACGCTGCTGTTTGCCGCCGAACCACCAGCGTCTGACCAGAATCAGCGCCCAAAGAATCCCCAGTGCGACGGCGGCCACCAGGAGAGTTGGCAGGGCGGGGTGGCCGCCGAGGACGGCCGGGTTGCTGAGCAGCATCCAGAGCGGGACCACTATCAGGGCGGCCGCCGCGAGAGCGCCGCTCCCGTTCAGGATCGAGGACTTCCAGGAAGTGGGGTTGAGCCCTGTGGGGCCGGGGCCGGGGGTTTCGGTGGGGTTCGCAGGACGAAAAGGCTGGCCTTCCTTCACGGTTTGATGATATCCCCCGGCAGCGGAACCCAACGGGGTCCGGCGCGACAAAACCCCCGTCACCGGCTCGATCAGCGGCCGCTGCGCCCCACCCACAGCCCATGCAGCAGCGGAAGCACCGACGCGATCATCAGGACATTGCCGAGCACCATGTCATCCGCGCGGACCACGGAGCCGGAAACCAGCAGGGCGCCGAAGATCAGCGCCGATGCCGATCGCTGCGCCGTGCGGTCAAGCCGTCCCAGCTGCCGCTCAAGGCGCGGATTTGCTACCGACAGTGAACCGTCCTCGAGCCGGGTTAGCAGCCCATCCAGACGTTTCGGCAGACCCAGCGCCATCCCGGCGGCATCGAGCGCCTGCTGGGCAACGTCCTGCACGATGTTGCCGCGCTCGTCGCGCAGCAGCTGCGCCGCATAGGGTTCGACCGAGTCCCACAGATTGAACCGGGCGTCCAGCGAGCTGCACACACCCGACGTCAGTGACATCGCCCGGATAATGAGCAGGAAGTTCTCCGGCATCTGGAACGGCAACGAGCGGACCACGTCACCGAACTCCACCGCAAAATCACGGAACTCCCGGGGGTCAACCTCGCGAAGCTCGGCGAAGCCCATCCCGCCAAAGCGGGCAAAGAGGTGCGTCATCGCCCGCTCAAGCTCGACCGTGTCGGCTGAGGGCACCAACACCCCCACGTCGCTGATCGCGGTCATCAACCCTTTGCCGTCACGCGAAGCGGCGGCGATGAGCAGCTTCCGCAGACCGCTGCGTGTGCTCGCCGGAACCTCGCCCATCATGCCGAAGTCGATGAATGTCAGCTTCCATGGGCGCTCCGTGGATGGATCGGCAACCGGCGTGACAAAGATGTTCCCCGGGTGCGGATCGGCATGAAAAAAGCCGCTCGTAAAAATCTGGTCGAACATGACCGAGGCAAAAACAGGGGCGACCTGGGCCGGATCGATGCCCGCCGCCAGCAGTGCCTCCGAGTCCGTGATCTTGATCGCCGTGACGTCTTCGAGGGTGAGCACGCGGCGGGTGCTCCGTTCCCAGACGACGTCGGGCACCTCCACCCGGCCGTCGTCGGCGAAATCGGCGGCGAACCGCCCCGAATTCGCCGCCTCATTCAGGTAGTCGATCTCCTCAAGACTGGTCTGCGCAAACTCCTCGACCAGGGCGGGCATGTCGGCACGATCGGACACCAGGCGCACGTGGCTGAGCCAGCCGCCCACTTTGCGCAGTGCCGCCAGGTCGACGTCGACAATGGCCTTGATGCCCGGCCGCTGCACCTTCAGCACCACCCGGTCGAGCCCGGTGTCGGCGGCGTCGCCCGGGCCAAGTCTCGCCCGGTGCGCCTGCCCGAGGGACGCTGCTGCGATCGGTGTCTCCTCGACCGAGGCGAACAACTGCTCCAGCGGCGCGCCCAGCTCAGCTTCGGCGAGGGCGCGGATCGCGGGGAACGAAACCGGAGGCACCTCGTCCTGCAGCCCCTCGAGTTCCTTGGTGATCTCGGGCGGCAGCACGTCGAGCCTGGAGGACAGGAACTGTCCGACTTTGATCATGAGGCCGCCGAGGTCCACCGCCAGCGCATGGAAGCGTTGAGCGAAGCGCCGCATCCTCTTCGCCCTGGTGCGCTCGGCAATCCGCACCAGCCCGATGCGGGGGAGGAACAGCTCGAACCACCAGGTCACCGCGAGATGCCATGCGGCGAAGCGCAGGATTCGGCGGTAACGGGCCCGGTGGCCCCGGGTGCCGGGTCCCGGAGCTGCCCGGTCCCGGCGAACCGACATCACCCCGGTCAGCCCTGGGCGAGGATCGCGTACAGCCGGCGGCGCGCGTCATCGAGCACCGCCACGGCTTCCTGCACCTGCTCCGGCGTGCCGGTGCGTCCCACCTGGGAGGCGGCCTGCGCGAGCTCGACGCCCGCCTTGGGCAGCGCCGCGAATCCCGAGCCCGACGCCGGACCCGTCGACTCCCAGGGCGCTGACTTACCGGCACCCGCCATCTCCTCGCGGCCTGCGTCCGTCAGGGAATAGATCTTGCGTCCGTTGGATTCCTCAGCACGGATAAGGCCCTCGTCGGCCAGCAGCTGAAGGGTCGGATAGACGGAGCCAGCACTGGGCTTCCAAGTGCCGCCGCTGCGCTCCTCGATTTCACGAATAATCTGATAGCCGTGCATCGGCCGCTCGGCGAGCAGTGCCAGCACAGCCGAGCGCACCTCGCCACGCCCCGCCCGGGAACCCGAGCGCTTCTCGAACCTCGAACGCAACTCCTCTACGGCCTGCCACATGCCGTCGACATTGTTGCCGCGAAATCCGCCTGCCGGGTAAGAACTGCGCATCATGCTCTCCTCATGGACAACCGTGAACGATATACAACGATAGCCAACGATACACGCGCAGATTTGCGAAACCAAGAGCGCCGGCGATCCACATCTTGCATCGTGATCCGACAGCCGTCAGCGTTCTTTTTTGCGGTTTCCCGGGCCTGCTGAGCGGGCTCACGGCGCTTACTTGCATGCTGCCAGGCCAGTCCTGCCTGAGTGCCCAAAATAAATCCACCGAACCATACGCTTTTCCTACTTCAGGATTGGTCGCCACGGTCGATCTGGAGATTTCGCGACGTGCAAATCACTAGCGCCGTTGAGCGCGGCGGCCGGCCTTTTGTCCTCGGAGCATTGCTGAGTATTCCCCCAACGCCTAACCCGGCACGACGATGGCCGTTGAGTACTCAACCCAATCCTCCCTCCGGCCCTCCCGAAAAAGGCGATCGGCAATCCGCTGACACTCCTGCAAGTCGCTCCAGGGGCTCCACTGATTCAGCATTGTGGTCAAAGGCCCATGTGGTTCAGAACGACTCCAACTTATGTCTGTAACTCGGAATCGCTGATTACTAATCCAGTGGGATACTCGACCCATTTTTCCAACTCGCCGTCCCGGAACAAGCGGGCCGCGACGATCTCACATTCCTGCCAATCGCGACACCATTTAGTGGTTAGAAAGTGGTCAGGCGAGTGGCTTCTGCGTCGTTACCCGTCATCCATTCCGGGCCCAACGACGCTGATCCCGGGTTCCCGAGGAAATCTGTCAGTGCCGCCTCGACAGGTCCGAGGTCGTTAACGAACCGAGAAGGAATGAAGCCCGTCGCATCACCCATCGGCACATCCACCGATTCATCCTTCGCTTGTCCGGGCCGCAACAACACCGCCCAGGAACTCTCCTGGTTAGCATCAGCATTCCGGTGACAGACCATCCCCAGCCCAACACCACCGGCCACCTCAAAACGTGCCGACCCATGCTCAACAGCCAGCCGTCCACGCAACTTCCCGTCCAAGGAATGCAGCGCAGCACCAGCCGCCTCACGTGCCTCCGCGACGGTGCTAAGGCCCCGCCCATCAACAAGCCACTCCGCCTTATTTGTGGTTTCCCGGCTCGGCTTAGCGGGCTGACGGCTCCGCTTATTCGCATGCTGCCAGGCCAGTCCTGCCTGAGTGCCCGAAATAAACCCACCGAACCACGCGATTCCGGCTGGGCCCAACACCAAACAGAGAACGAGGGAAAGCACCAAAACCAACATGGCTAGCCATCGCCAGGGCGGCGAGAAACGCAGCAACCACACACCCACGGCCAGGCCGGCGAGTAGTGCCACGACCTCCTGTGACACGTGGTCCTGAGGTCCTGCCAGGATCACCGCGACCGTTGCGCTCAATAACACGCCACTAAGGATCAGAGCATTCCTTACCGGATGCTCAGCTTTTCTTCCCACAACAACCAACCCTTTCTAGGCCTGTTTTGCTCACCATCCGAGTGCGCTCTGGAGTTGGTCGCCACCGAAGCCGACAGTGCCACCTCCCAAGGCGCCTCCCCACAGTCCCACGGTATTCGTCTGGTTGTAGTTAAACATGCCGTTCACAGTCCGAGGCGCAAAGTACGGCATCTGCCTTAGCGTGCTAACGCCTGTCTGGTTGAACGCCGGTATGCGCCCCACAGGTATCGCGGCAGCACCCGCTCCAAACAGGCCTGTTGCCCCGGCCTTCGCGGGGTCAATGGGATCCCCGGCGACGACGTTCTCCAGCATCGAACCTGTTCCCGCACCAACGCCACTGATGGCCATCGTTCCGGCCTTGGCAACCACGCCGGTCGACGACAATGACATCCCTCTGGCGAGGCTGCCACCGGCCGGCCCCGCGAGGCCGCCTACGGCACCGGCGAAGCCACCACCAGCGATCTTGCCCGCAAAGTCCCAGCCGTTATTGATGCGCCCGCCTTTCTGATAAAGGTAGCTCGCGGCGCTTGCACCCGCACCGACGACCCCGTTGGCGCCAGCACTTACTCCGAGCGCTGCTGCAGCCTGTCCGGCCGGCGCACCCGCGAGGACGCCCCTAGTCCACATGGCCGCGCCGCCGCCTGCAGCACCGGTAGCCGCGCCTATCGCGGTGTTGCCGAGGACCGACCACCAGTCGACCGAACCCTTCTGCGATTTCTGGGAAAAGACCGAGAGGCCACCCGAGCTCAATGCCCCGGCGATAGCTCCTGCCGCGATGATGTTGAGCCCCGGCACGAACAATGCAGCAACGCCAGCGGCCACGGCGAGTCCCGCAACGACGTACTCCCAGTGGCTCCCGGCCGATTTGTCGTAGGCCTTCAGCTCGTCATCAGTGAGCGGACGCAGCCCGGTGGGGTCGGTGGTGTTGAGGGGGTTATTGCCGGCGTAGGCGTAGGGGTTGCCGTCCCAGCCCGCGCCGAGGACGGGGGAGAGAGGATCGGTGGAGAGGAAACCACGAGTAGCGGGGTCGTACGCACGTGCCCCGAGCCACTCCAGGCCAGCGATGTCCAGGCCGCCGTTGCCGGTCAGAGTGATCCCGGCGGGCAGCACACCGGCCAGCCCGGACACCGAACCCAAACCAGCGGCACCACCAACGGCAGTGCCACCCGGACCCGGGCCAGGGACTGCCGGCGCGCCGATGACGGCCCAGGGGTCGGACTGGTCGGTGGGGCGGGCGGCCCGCCAGCCCGGCGCGATCCAGGCGTCCTCGATACCGGTGACACCACCAGGCAACGAAAGGACCTGTTCACCGCCGAAGCCGGCCAGGGTGGGGATGGGGGTGGCGGTGTCCCACCACAGCTCCGACCCATCAACGGCAGCCAGCTCGCCGAGGGCGTCCACCCACAGCTCATGCCGGGAGGTTTCCATACCGTCGGGCGTGCGGTCGGCAACGCTCTTCAGCTGGCCGCTCTGACCCCACGAGTACTCGGTCCAGGACCCGTCCGGGTGGATGAGCCGGGTGCGGCGACCCAGGCCGTCATGAACATACTCAGTCCGTGAATCGTCAGCGTCCGTGACGGCGAGGAGCTGTCCAGCGGCGTCGTACTCATAGACCCGGGAGCCACCCGGCGTGGATTCCCGGATAAGGCGCCCGCCGGCGTCGTACATCCACTCGGAGACCGCAGAGGGAAGCCACGGCTCCCCGTTCCGGGTGGTGGCGGCCGAGACCATTTGGCCGGCCCCGTCATACCCGTACTGGGTCACGGTACCGGCGCGGGTCAGGGCCGTGATCCGGCCGTCCTCGTCCCGGCCGATCAGGGTGACATCGGTCGAGAGCGGGTCAGAACGGTCCGTGCGGCTGTGCTCGGACAGGCTCCCGTAGCGGTAGGCCCATTCCTGGACTAGGTTCCCGGCAGTGGCTGCGGTGATACGCCCCGACGCATCGTGGGAGAACACGGCCTCCCCGAGCCGGGGGTTGCTGACAGCGGTCACCCGGCCTGCGGCATCCCGGACATAAGTGGTGGTGGTTCCGTGCGCGTCGGTGAAACCGGTGCGGTTCCCGTCGGCGTCGTACTTCCACGACATTCCCCGGCCGCCGCGGGTGCGGGACGCCAGCCGCCCGCAGCGGTCATACGCGAGCTCGTGCTCGACGGCCAGCCCGTCAGCGCCCGTGTAATCGGTAATGATTACGCGGCGGCGGATCAGGTCGCGTTCGACGCCGGCAATGAGCTTCCCGTCGAACGAGGTGGAGGATTCCCGGCCGGCCCGGTCATACGTCCAGGTTGTGGTGTGTCCGTCCGGGTCGGTCTGGGACAGTTGCCGCCCGGCGGGATCGTAGGTGGCGGTGCTCATCCGCCCGAGCGGATCGGTGACGGAATCAACCTGGTCCGTGGCCGTGTAGGTGCGGGTGGTCACCCCGCCCAGGGGATCGGTGATCCGGACCAGGCGCCCGCGGACGTCGTACTCGAACAGGGTCCGGCCGCCCACGCCGTTGACGGTCTCGGTCAGTTCCCCGGCGGTGTTGTATTTGAACCGGCGCGTGCCGTACCAGGAGTCCTGGCTGAACGTCAGCCGCCCGGCCTTGTCGTAGCCGTACCGGGAAACGCCCTGGCCGGGGGTGCGGCGCAGCACAAGCCGTCCGCACGGGTCGTACTCGAAGGTCTCGACCTCGCCCGTGGGCAGCGTCCGGGAAATGACGCGCTGATCGGCGTCGTAGGCCAGTTCCGTGACCGCGCCGAGCGGGTCCGTGGTTTTCCAAGGCCGCCCGCACACGTCGTACTCGTACCGGGTAACGGCACCGCTGGGGGAGGTGATCGACGTGATCTTCCCGGCCACGTCCCGGCCCAGGACCGTCAGGCCGCCGTCGCCGTCGACGAGCTCCACCGGGTTGCCCGCCGCGTCATAGGAGGTGAGCTCCGCGGAGCCGTCCACCCCCTGGACCTGCCTGGGGCGCCCGTACTCGTCAAAGCTGTACGTCGAGGATGAGAACGCGTCCGTCAGCGTCGCCGTCCCGGCCTTGCGGTCCGCGGTCGCGTCTGTGCGGACCCCGGTGGGGTCGACGACGGCGGTCAGGGCGCCGATCTTGTCGTACTCCCGTACCCAGTCATGGCCGGCGGGGTCCGTGATCCCGACCAGCCGGGAAAGCGTGTCATGGACAAAGCCCCAGCGGGCACCGTCGGGCAGCACCGCGGCGGTGACGTTGCCGAGCTCATCGAAGACCCGCTCAATGGCCCGGCCCAAAGGATCGATTGTCCGGACCAGTTCACCGTTGACGGCGTATTCGAGTTCGGTCCGCCCGCCGTCCGGGGCGACGAACGCCGTCGTCCGCCCCGCCGAATCGTGTTCGAAGGCCCAGACGGCGCCGTCCGGATCCTCGCGCCGCACCAGCAGGCCCGCGGCGTCGTAGCTGAAACGGGTCTCAGCGCCCGACGGGCTGATGGCCGTGACCGGGCGGCCCGCATGGTCACGGACGATCCTTGCGATGTCTCCTACAGCGTTCCGGGTCGCGACCAGGTCCCCGAACCCGTCGTACTCAAAGCCGACCGTCACTCCGGCCGGATCCACTACTTGGGCCAGTTGCCCGTTCCGCCACTGAAGCTCGGTGCGCCCGCCCAGCGGGTCCAGGATCACCGAGGGATCCCGCGACACCTCATCGGCATACTCATACGAGACGACCGACCCGGACTCCGTCACCAGCGTGGTGATGCGGTCTTGCTCATCCCAGCCGTAGGTGAGGTCCGCGCCTTCCGGGGTCACGGTCCGGGTCTTCCGGCCCCGCCCGTCGTAGGCGTGCACCGTGACCGTCCCGTCGCGCTCCGTGAACGACACCAGATTTCCGTGGCCGTCATACGCCATGGACTGACGCTGGTCATGGGAATCAAGCACCCCGACCAGGCGGCCCTTCGCATCGGCGATCCACGAGTTTGAGCGGGTACCGTCCTCATCCGAAACCACCGTGACCCGGCCAGGCAGATACGCGAACCTGGTCCGGCGCCCATGCTGGGAGGTCTGCAGGACAACCCTGCCGTGTACGTCGTAGGTGTTCTCTGCCTCGAGAACGCCCGCAGCCGAGACCACGGCCTCGATCAGGCCCTTCTCATTCCACCGGTAGGTGCGCGTCCCCAGCCCGGTCTCCACACGCGTCAGCCTGCCAGCGGCGTCGTACGCGTACTCCACCCGGCGCCCGTCCGAGGCCCTCACCACGGCAACAAGCCCGTCCACGTACTCGACGTCGAGGAAACGGCCCCGCACATGCGCCAGCCGGGTCACCAGTCCGGCACTGCCGGCGTCAGCTGGCCCTTCCCGGAGAACGGACGCCGTCCGGCCAGGCCCGGACCCGGCACCGAGCCACACTCCGGCCAGGCTGTAAGCCCACCACGCGCCCTGGTTGTCCCGGACCACCAGGAGCTCGACCGTACCGTCAGGCAGGGAGCCCAGCTCCGCCAGGTCAGCTGTTGTTGCGGGCTCCCGGGTGAGCCAGTAATTCTCTCCCACGCCCCTGCCCCAGCCGGTGCCCTCCCGGGGGAAGTCCACGGCCCGGCCGTCGGCCATCACCCACCGGCAGCCCTCATCCGAGACCGCGAGGTACTGATCCAGAACCGAGGCCCACCCAGGACCAAACACCCCGGGCATCTCCAAACCTGACGCCAGCGAGTTGTACATCCGAGACAGCACCACGTTTGAGGCAACCCCGGCGAACCCCAGATCCGTTTCCGGCTCGATGAAGTTTCCCGTTGAGGTGTTCACGGGATCATTGGCGTACCCGCTGGTCGGCATCGCACCGGCCGCCGTGGGCGGATCAATCGCCAACGAGGACCGGGTCGCACTCACTCCCGCCGCAGCGAGCGCCTCGTTCACCGCCGCGTCTGAAACACTCGACACGGCCCCCTCGCCGCCGGCGGCGGCAAATGCATCCGCAACCGTCACCGCCCATTTCGCGTCGTTCTCGTTCGCCTGCAAGTACCGCCGGTATGCGGTGATCACTCCGGACGCGTCTATTGAACCCCAGTAGCAAGCAGACGCGAACGAGGACATTTGCCCGTGCAGCGAGCCCGGCTCGGCCGCCAAACCGTCGTCCAGGCCCCGCGACCCTGCCGCGAAGGACCGCAGATCAGCCGGCCGCGCCGAGGACGTCCCGCCTCCATACCCGCCACCGGGCGCCGGGGTTTCCCGTGAGCCCAGGGCCGCCGAGGCCGGAGCAAACGACGGGGCCGGACCCGGATCCGCGTTCGGCCGCTCCGACTCACCAAAAAACCAGTCCCTGGCCTGTTCGAAGCCGTTCCGGTCGTTGTGCTCCCGGACCCACTCGTTGTTCCGCCGGCGCCGATCATCCTCATCACGCCCGGCCTCGATCATCTGCCCCACATAGCCGGCGACCGCCCGCAATGCTGAGGCCAGGGCCGCCGCGTCCCCCGCAGCCGTTACTGCGTTCGCCGCGAACAGGTCCGAGAAATGGCCCTTGAAGTCCGTCTTCGCCGTGGAAACATACGAAGCCCGCGACCCCGCCTGCCCCTCAACCCGCGACGCCGCCGATTCAAATACCGACTGCACCGCCTCGGCCACGGCATAACTGAACCGCCCACCATGAGAAGCATCCGACGCCGGCAACAGCGGCACCTCAACGAAATCGGTCACAACCAAAGCCCCCCACAGAACAAGAACTGGAACAGAAAGACAAACCACCAAACGTGCATCGGCCAGGTAACCGCCCACTCACCAGAGCGGCGCGACTACCTGGCCCTCACGCAATCACATACAGGCTCAGGCGCCGCCGCCAGCAGAGAAGATGTCCTGCGAAATCTTCTGCAGCTGCCCCCGCAACTGCTCGAGTTCCTCCTTGGCCTTGTCCAAAGCAGCCTTCGTCTCCGGCCACGTAGAACCTCGGAACTGCGCAGCCAGGGGACCATCCCAAATATTCGGATCTGACAAAACTCGTCCCTGCGCATCCAGCGCCGAGATCTGATCCGTGAAACCACCGTTAATGATCGACTGCACCTGCCCAATCGCAGCCTTCGCTTGCTCAGTAGACAACACACGCGACATAGAAATTCCTCCCAAGAGACAAGCGCTTCTCCGCCGGACACGTAACCGCCGACGACCAGACGGTGCCGACGCTACCAACACACGTCAATAAATCCAACAAAAAGAAAAACTAGGACGGCGGGACATGACCGCCCAAGTCATGCGCATGACACAGGCAAACCGCGATTAGTCCATTCGTGAGTGAAACCCCGTATCATGCTGAAGGCACCATGAACGGAAGAGGGGACGATCATGTCCAGACGGACTACCACGCACCAGCACATCCCGGGGCGCCGCATCGCGCCCGGCCGGGCGCTGGGCGCCTTCCTTGCCGGCCTGGGGCTGATCGCGACGACGTCGTGCGGCCCGGCCCCCGAGCCGGAGTCGGTGTCCAATCCGGTCAAGCTCCTGCAGAGCGTGCGCGTGGGCATGTCCCCGGCCGCCGGGGTCGAGACGATCGAAGGCACCACCATCTCTGTGTCCGCGGCCGGCGACTCTTCCGCAGCGGACACGAAGTACGACGCCGCCCAGGCGGTGGGCGAACTGCCGGTGCGAGTGAGCCTGCAGTACCGGGCCGGCGACAAGTCCGGCTCCGACCTCACCGAGCTTCAAGGCCACACCGGGCCGGTCGAGATCGACCTGACACTGGAGAACCTCACGGTCAAGCCGCGGGTCATCGAGTACGATGCCGCGGGCCAAACCCGCTCCGATACCGCCCTCGTCGGCGCCCCGCTGACTATCGCCGCCTCAACGAAACTCGCCGGTGTACGGGCCGACGACGTCACCGCCGGCTCTGCGGACGGCGGAACGGGCACCAACGGCGTCTTGAGCAGCACCGAGGACGGTGCCACCGTGGTGCAGTGGGCCACCGTGCTGGCCCCACCCCGTTCAGGTGCGAGCACCACGCTGCGCCTCGTTGCTGAGGTCAAGGACTTTCAGGTCCCTGCTTTCGACGTGGCGGTCCAGCCGGGCCTTAACACCGACCTCAGCGCGGACGGCGTGCTCGCCGGCGCGTTCTCCTCCGGTGCGGGCTCCGAGATGGGGCTGCAACGCCGCACCATCTCGCTGGTCTCGGACGTCAACACCGTGTTGACCAAGGCCGGATCCACCATCACCGAGGTCCGGCAGAACCTGCAGGAGACCTCTCAGACCCTGGGTGCGAAGACCGCGGGCGAGCTGCGCGATAACTCCACGGCCCTGGCCGCAACCATGGTGGACCTGAAGGAGCAACTGAAGACTCTCGGCGCGGACCTGGAGGCCGCGACGAAGTCAACGCAGTCCACCACCGCGTCCCAGCTGAAGCTGACCGTCGCCGCCGTGGACGCGATGCTGGGCGACACCTCGGCCGTGCCCGCGACGGCTCCCATCAACGGTGACGGCTGCACCGCGGAGGTGCCCAAATCGGGGAAGGCGGCCACGGTCTATTCCAGCATCCAGACCATGGCCTCGCAGCTCGACGCCTACGCGAAGGTGAGTGCGGGCTGCCGGGATATCGTGGCGGGCGCCATCAAGGCCACCATGGGCCCCGAGGACCCCACCGCGGAGGAATGCGCGGAGCAGGGCTCGATGACATGCTCCCTTTACGGCTCTGCCGTGACCGTCACCGGCGCGTTGCTGGGCCTGGTGAAGAAGGGCGACGAGCTCGTGGCGGACCTGCAGCCGCAGATGGTCGAGGGCGCGATCAAGGATCAGGAGGCTGCCGCCGTCACGCTGGAGAAGGTGCGCACTGATTTCGCTGCGGTCCTCGACGGCGCGGAGACCACGGAAGACTACAAGACTGCCCTCGCAAACGTGGAGGAAGCGATCAAGTCCGCCCGGGCCTCCGTCGCCGCGACCCGGGACGCGGCCGCTGCGGTCCGCGGCAGCATCGACGGCCTGCGGCAGAAGCTGGGCGACATCAAGAAGACTGCGCAGGACGCCCGGGGCGAGTTGGGTGACCGCTCGCTGCTGAACGGCTCGATGACGCAGCAAACGCAGCGGCTCGCCGACGAGTTGTGCAAGATGGCCGACGGGGCCTTGCCCCGCGAGGGCCGACTGTCCGCCGAGCAAGCGGAGCGGCTGCGTTCCTACCTGACGTCCGCACCGTGCGAGCCCACGGATGAAAGCGGAAACCCCGCGCAGGAACTGCGCCCGCCGCTGGGGTTCAAGGACCCTCTGGACGATCGGATCCAGGCCCAGACGGCCGCCTGGGACGCGGTCCTGGCGGCCACCGACACCACCGCCCCGGACGAGGAGATCGGCCAGGCGTTCACCACTTTGGGGACGACGATCGACGACATCGACGCCAAGCTGGACGCCATCAAAGAAGCCACGAAGGCGCTCGACGGCGCCGCCACGGGCGACGTCAACAGCAACAAGCGCGAACTCGTTGCCCTGGACGCCGCGCTTGGTAAGGCGATCGACTCCTCCGGCCGGGTCGGCTCGACGCTCGCGAAGCTCAAGGAGCAGCAGGACGGGCTCGGCGACAAGATCAAGAAGTCCCTCCGCGAGGTTTCGGCGGAGACCGCCGCCGAGGTCTACAAGACCGTGGACGAGCAAGTGCGCCGGGTCGCCGAGATCGGCGACGCGGGCTCCGACGCCGTGATCACGGCCTTCAACCGCTCTATCTCCGGTTTGAAGTCCACCTCGGACGAGGTGGTGAACGACGCCGAGGGCACGGTGAATAAGCAGCGGGACGAACTGCGCGGGCAGAGCGACGCGCTGGCCGCATCCCTGGACAAGAGCACGCAGTCCTCGCTCGCGAACATCGCCTCCAGCACGTCCGGCTCAACCCGTGACGTCGAGGGCGCCAGCGCCCTCCTGTCCTCAAGCCTCACCAAGGTGATGCTCGACCTGGGCGACCGTTCGGTGAACGGATCCGGCCTGCTCGGCTCCATGGCCACAAGCGCCGCCAAAGCCGACACCGCTGACTATCAGCTGGCACTGGCATCGCAGAACGCTGAGGGCTATGCCAATATCCGCTCCAGGGACGTGGCGGGGCTGCTCCTGCGCCAGGCGCAGTTCAAGGCTTCACTCACCGCGGTCGACGAACTGCCACCGTTCCACCTCGAGGTGCCGGCCGGCGCCACGTCGCAGACCCTGTACACACTGAAGATCGGCGGCACCGCATGAGCTCCCGCACCGGGCTCACGACCCTGATCGTCGCGGGCATCACTGTCGTCCTCGCGGCTGCGATCGCCCTGACGACCGTGGCGCTGAGCCGTCCCAAGGAGGCTTCACGGCCCGATCCGGTAGCCGCGACGGTTCCCGTTGCGCTCCAGGCCGAGGGCCTGCCGAAGGACTTCTCCATCGGCGTCGTCCTCACCCTGGGCCAGTCCGGCGAGCCCGGCTCCGAGTACAACCGGGCGGCACAGGGCGCGATCGTCGCCGCACAGCGCTTTGCCAAGGGCGGCGCCACCGTCGCCCTCGCAGCCCAGAACGACCGCGGCACGGAGGATGGCGCCCGCGCCGCCGTCCACGCGCTCGCCGCGCAGGGAGCATCGGGTGTCGTCGTGGCGACCACGGGTGCGCCGGCCCGGGCCGCGGCAAAGACCGCCGAGGAGCTCGGCCTCCCGGCGATCCTGCCCTACGCCGAACCATCGGACCCCGCGCAGACCACCTGGACCACGAGGCCGTCGGGCGCATCCGTCGCGGCCGCCCTTCGCACCGCGCTGAACGGCAAAAACAGGGTGCTGCTCGTCGGGGACGGCGGCGAGGTCCCTGCCTCCGTCGGGATCTCACAGACGCTGAACCTCGATGGCTTCGACGCGGTGACGGACCTGGCCCAGGAGGCCGCCATCCGAACAGGGGACCAGCTGCGCCCTCCTGCCGAGGACGCCCCAGCGGGCGCCGGGTCCACGAGGGTCGCCGAGCCCGCGGACGCCGTGGTTGTCTCGGCCGCCACCCCGCAGCGGCTGGCCCGGCTGGTCCAGGCCCTGCAGGCCCGCGACGTGTCCGTCCCCGTGGTCATTCCGGACGGCGCCACTGCCCCGGCCTTCGCCTCCACGCTGTCCGAGCTCGACGGCGCCGCCTCCGGGCAGCTGGTCAGCGTTGCCCCGGCCGGCGGCGATGCCACGGCGCTCCAGCAGGACGCCCAGGGGCGCGGGATGTCCGCATTCCTGTCCGCCGTGCGCCTGGCCTCCGGTGACCCGAAGGTCAAGAACCTGACGGGCGATGCCGCGTTCTCCGCCGACGCATGGGCGGCGGACTCTCGTAGCCACGACGCTGTCGTCGCCCTCGTACGGGCGGCCGCGTCGGCTGGAAGCGGCGAGCCGTCCAAGGTCGGCGCGGCGTTGCGCACCATGTCCTTCGGTCCTGGTGACGGCCTCGCCGGGCCGGCGCTGGATTTCTCGCGCTCCGCGGCGCTGACCGCGGAGGCAATCCCGGTCTACGCTTCCCCTCAGGACCTGGGCCTGCGCCCGCCGGATGAGGCCGCTCCGCGGCTCGTCTGGGTGCCGGCGCCGGCAAACCCCTGACCACCTGCCCCCGGCTCGCCCCTGAGCGGGCGGGAACCATCCACCACTGAAGGAGCGCCCCGGTGCGTGTGCTGATCGACCTGGACGAGCGTCGCTTTGAGTGCGACGTGGCTCACGCCGCGCCCGCCACGACGCTGACAGACCTCGTAGAGGCCGCCGGTGGCCCGCGCCTGGCACCCGATGAGGCGGTGTTCGTGAACGAGGCCGAGGTGCGTGGTAGCACCCCCGTCTCAGAGCTGATCTTCCTTGAGGGCAGCCGCATCTCGCGGGCGCCGTGGCAGATTCCGCAGCGCGTGCGCGGCTGGAGCGTGACGCTCGCCGGCGGCCAGAGCACCGGCGGAGTGATTGACGTTCCGCACGGGCGAGAGATGCTCATCGGCCGGTCCCCTCACGCCGATCTGAGCCTTCCTACCGAAAGCGCGTCATGGGACCACTGCCGCCTGCGCCGGGAGGAGGACGGGCTGCGGGTGTTCGATGGCGGGTCCACGAACGGCACCCTCGTCAATGGCGAGCCGGTGGGGGAGGACGGGATCCTGGTGACCGAAACCGCCACGATCACGGCGGGCGGCGCGGTGCTCCTCCTGCGCCGGTCCCTGGACGAGACGCCCGCCCCGGCGCCTGGCAGCCTGCACAACCTCACGCCGGCGGCGACAGCGCCCTTCAACCGGCCTCCCCGCCCCGGGCAGGCCCCGGCGGGCGAACCCCTGGTCCCGCCGGGCCGCAAGGACGTGCCGCCGGCCAGCAAATTCAGCTACATCACGGTGCTCGCGCCCCTCGTGATGGCGGCGGCGATGGTGTTGATCCTGCGGGACTTGCGCTTCGCGATGTTCGCCATGCTCAGCCCGGTCATGGCCGTCGGCATGTGGTTCGAACAAAAGCGCCGTCACGCCCGGGGCCTCAAAGAAGAGGACGAGCGCTTCGCCGGGGCGCTCCAGGGATTCGAGCGGCAGATCCGCGAAGCCGCAGCGACGGAGACCGCACGACGCCATCGGATGATCCCCGATCCCGCGACCGTAGTCCGGCGCCCCGCACTCCCCGCCACGTCTTTGTGGCAGCGCCGCGCCGACGCGGACGACTTCCTGGCCCTGCACGCCGGCACAGGTGACGTCCCCTGGAAGCCCGAGGTGGACCGCACCGCTGGGTCACGGCTGGATGAGAAGGTGAAGGACTCCCTCGCGGCCGCGCGACTTCAGGCCGCGCCCGTGCTCGTGGACCTGACCGACGCCGGTGTGGTGGGTATCGTCGGGCCGCGGGAGGGGACTCTGGCGCTCGCGCGATCCCTCCTGGCCCAGGCCGCGGTGCACGTCGGCCCAGCCGACCTGACCATCGGCGTCTTCTGCGACGCCGGACGCGCTGACGAGTGGGAGTGGGCTTCATGGCTGCCGCACACGCGCCAGGCCGGCAGCAGCACGGGCGAGCGGTGGATGTCAGCGGACCGCGAGGCGAGCCTGGCCATGCTGCGCACGCTCAAGGACGCAGTGCAGGAGCTGCCCACACCAGCGATGCTGGTGGTCCTGGACTCCGAGGTCCTCACGGAGGGCAGGGACGCACCGGCACGCGCGCTGCTCGGCACGGGCCGCTCCGTGCCCGGGGCCCATGGGAGCCCGCAGCAGCGCCCGTCCCGGGTGGCGGGCATCGTCATCGCGACTTCGGAGGAACAGTTGCCGGCCTCCTGCACCACGATCATCAGGGTCGGTTCGGACGCAGCGGCCACTGTGGACCAGCCGGAGGACCTGACCCGCGTGGAGGACGTCATCCTGGCGGGCCTGGACCAGGAGGAGGCCCTGCGCTGCGCAATGCGCGTGGCGCACTTCGACGATCCGGAGCTGAGCGTGCCCGGGGCCTCGCTGCCCCCGCTTGTGCGGCTGCCCGGGCTCCTCGGCTACGACCGCCCGGACTCGACCACGATCCGTCGCATGTGGCAGGCTCCCACCGGAGTCTCCACGCCGATCGGCACAGGGGAGAACGGCACCCTGACCCTGGACCTGGTCAAGGACGGCCCGCACGGCCTGGTGGGCGGCACCACCGGCTCCGGCAAGTCCGAGTTCCTCCGCTCGCTTGTGGCCGGCCTCGCGGCACGCAACGATCCGACGCGCCTGAACTTTATCCTCGTCGACTTCAAAGGCGGGGCCGCCTTCAAGGCATGCGAACGCCTTCCGCACACCATCGGCACGATCTCCAATCTGGACGAGCAGCTCGCCGACCGGGCCCTCCGCGCCCTGGAAGCGGAGATGGAACGCCGCCAGCGGGTCTTCGCAGAGGCCGGCGAGGGCATCGACAACCTGAACGCCTACCTGGCGACGAACCCGGCCGAGCCCATGCCCCGGCTGCTGCTCGTGATCGACGAGTTCGCCATGCTGGCCAAGGACTTCCCGGACGTGCTCAAAGCGCTCGTCAGCGTGGGTGCAGTGGGCCGCACCCTGGGTGTGCACATGATCCTGGCGACGCAGCGCCCGGCGGGCGTCGTCAGCGACGACATCCTCGCGAACACCAACCTTCGGGTGGCCCTGCGGGTGCAGAGCCGCGACGACTCCAACAACGTCATCGGTGTGCCCGCCGCCTCGGCGATCGGCCGGGCCCAGATGGGCCGGGCATTCGTGAAACTGGGCCAGGACGACATCACCCCCGTGCAGACGGCCCTCGTGACCGGACGGGCGCAGCTCGGCGCCGGGGCCGCCGTGGACGTGCGCGAGATACGCCAGTTCGGCGTCCCCGTGCCCGCGGCGGCGCCGCCACGGTCTGCGGGCGTGGACGAGAACGACCTCGAACTGCTCATCGACGCGGTTGTCGAAGCCAACGCCGAGGCAGGGTACGCCCAGCCGCGGCAGGTCTGGCCGGAGGCCCTGGGAGAGCGTGTGGAGCTGGAGGGATTCCTCCCGGACGGCGGCCGTCGCGCCGCGCCGTCCGACACTCCCACCGATCCCGCACCCCCGCTGCCGATGGTGGGCGCCGTCCGAGGCTCCACGGTCCAGGTGGCCGTCGTGGACGAGCCGGAGCTGCAGCGCCAGTCCGCGGCGGGATGGGACATGTCCGTGGGGAACCTGATGCTCATGGGCGTGGCCGGCTCCGGCACGAGCACCACACTGGCCTCGATCGCGCTGACACTGGCGAAGGACGCCGATCCGGCCGAACTAGACCTGATGATCCTCGACATGGGCTCCCGTGAACTCGAACCCCTGGAACACCTGCCGCACACCGTGGCGTATGTGGGAACCGGGGCCGGTGCCAAGGAGCAGCAGGCCCGTTTCCTGCGGCACCTGCACACGGAGCTCGAGAGCCGCCGCGCCGAGCCTGGCAGGCACCGCCGCACCGTGGTGCTGCTGGACGGCCTGGCCTCGCTGCGGGACGAGTTCCAGGATTTCGAAGGGCAGCAGCTGCTGGCGCTGCTGTACCGGGCGTACGCGGACGGCCCGGCGCTGGGACTGTCCTTCGCGGTCTCCACCACACGCGCCAAGGCGGTGCCCTCGGCCATGAACGAGGTGACGCTGCAGAAGTGGCTCTTCCGGCTGGCGGACGACTACGACTACTCCTCGCTCGGCGTCCGGGGCAAGGAAATCCCCGCGGCGCTTCCTGGGCGCTGCGTGGATCCCCGCACCTCGCTCCAGATGCATGTGGCCACGCCCGGTATCGGGGTCGAGGCTGCGGTGGATCGCGTGCGGCAAAGCTGGGCACACGCACCCGCGAAGACCCCGGCGATCCGGCGCCTGCCCTCCAACGTCACCATGCTGGAGCTAGGGGTGGAACCCCGGCTGGAGGCCGAACCCTGGCTCATCCCGGTAGGAATAAAGGAGGCTGACCTCTCGCCGGCGTTCCTGGAAATCTACGAGGGCGAGCACGCGCTTGTCGCCGGGCCCGCCCGGTCGGGAAAGTCCACGCTGCTGCTGGCCCTGGCCGCAGCCCTGCGTGGCGCGGGCACCTCACGCGGGCCGGCTCAGGTGTGGGGCATCTGCGATCGCCGCTCGCCCCTGGCCCTCGCCGATCTGGATCGCGTGGCCGTCGGCACGGATGAAGTGCCGGCCCTGCTGGCCTCCCTGCGCCTCGAGCGCGGCCCAGTGTTCCTGCTCATCGACGACGCAGAGCGCTTCGAGGACACCGATCAATCCATCGCGGGGACTGTGACATCCGGGCAGCCGGGGCTGTGCGTCATCGCGGCCGGACGGGCCACGGATCTCCGCGGGCTGTACAGTCACTGGACCAAGACGCTCCGCAAATCCCGCCTGGGCGTGCTGCTGCAACCGGATGTAGATTACGACGGCGAACTGCTGGGCACCGCACTCCCGCGCAGGGCGCCCGTGGCGCTGAGTGCGGGGCGTGGATATATCGGCGTCGGCGGGCAATTGGCACTGATCCAGTCGATGAGCGCCGAGGGCTGAGCCCGGCTACGAGCGCATACGACGAACGAGTGGACGGCCGGGGGCCTTGAAGAATCAGATCGATAGCGTTGGGGAGTACGGTATGAAATTCGCACAGACGGGTCAGGCTCTGGGAGCGTCCTACCGCTTCGGCGAACGGGTGGGCTCCGGCGCCGTCGGCGAGGTCTGGACCGTCACCTCTGCCGACGGCCGGACGCTTGCCGCCAAAGTCCTGCGCCCGGAGCACGCCGACGATCCCTCGCTCGTAGAGCGGTTCGTCCGCGAGCGATCCGTCCTGCTTGGCCTGCAGGACTCGCACATCGTCACGGTGCGTGACATGGTGGTGGAAGGCGCGCGGTTGGCCATCGTCATGGACTACGTCGCGGGAGGCTCGTTGCGCGACGCGCTCAAGGAGACGGGCCCGCTGCGTCCCGTGGACGCGTTCAACGTCGCCGCCGAAGTGTTCGACGCACTGGCTTTCGCGCACTCACGAGGCGTGACCCATCGCGACATTAAGCCGGACAACGTGCTCCTCGCCCGCCCCTGGCCCGAGTGCGCCGCGGGCGACGTACGGGTCTCCGACTTCGGCATCTCCGACGTCGTGGGCGAGAAGATCCGCCAGACGACCGGTCTCATCGGCACCCCGCACTACATGCCTCCCGAGCTCATCAGCCAGGGCCGGTCCGGCCCTCCGGGCGATGTGTACTCAACGGGTGTCCTGCTCTACGAGCTCCTCGCCGGGCGCACTCCTTTCGCCGGGCCGGGGACGGACTTCAGTGTCGCGTACCGCCATGTTTCCTCGCGCCCGCCACGGATCCCCGTGGACGACGCGGTATGGAACATACTCGACTCGCTGCTGTCCAAAGACCCCGCCCAACGCCCGACGGCGAGTGAGGCCGCGGCGACGCTCCGGCGTCTCGCACCCCGCCTTGCCGGCAGCAGCCCGATCACGCGTACCGAGGCCCCGGAGGACTTCGACGCCGTCGAACGCTCGGCCACCGTCGTCCGGGGCGCCTTCACGGACGAGGACCTCGCGGCCCTCGCGTCAGGCTCGCCAGATGACCACGCCGGGAAGGCTCCCGAGCTCGGGGAGGCCGACAGCGCCACCATCGCCCGGCCAATCCCGCGTCGCGAAGTGCGGCCCCGGGCGGAGGCCCGGCTCGAGGAACAGGTCGCCACCCCGTTCTGGCGCACTCGCAAAGCGTTACTGCTCGCGGGCGCCGCCACCCTGCTCGTCGTCGCGATGGTCGTGGGGTTCGTTGTCCTCGCCCCTCCAGGTCAGCAAATGCGGCCCACCGCGGAAGGCCAGGTGTCCAAGCAACTTCAGGACGCGGCGCTGCCAACCGGCCTGACAATCTCGCGGGAGGCCTCCTATGAGGCGTCCTCCGGTCAGGTCCGCTTGACTGTCGCGTACGCGGCGCAGAAGGCGCCGTTGTCCGGTGATTTCCTTGAGGTGATCCCGGGCCTGGCCGATGGGGAAGCGTGCCCGACGGTCACGTGGGACGGGGCTTCGGTGAGCAGGAATCAGGCCTCGATCACCGGCCTTGACGTCGAGTGCGGCTGGAAGGTCTCGGGGTTGGAGGTCCCGGCCGGAGGGGCAGCCCAGGTCACCGCCAAGGTTTCAGTGTCGCCCGCGGACCAGCAGGCCCTCGACGCATGGCTGCGGGCTGGGTCCGAGGCGACGACGGCCGCGACGCAGGACCCTGCCGTCAAGGGCACGGCCTATACCGTCCAGCGGCTGAAGGGCGTGGAGGTGCGTACTCCGGCGCGCGTCGTGACGCCCAGCCCGCTAAAGATCACCCTCGTGCCAGTCTGGGCCGGCGGCGCCGACGAGCTGAACCCGCTCTACGTCAGTCCCGCGTCGGGCAAGCCCTCGCAGATGCTCGCCGCCGTGAGCGGCGGCGAGAAAGGAGTACGGTTCTCCGACGGCTGTGGCGGGGCGCTCGCGGTGGACAGCGCGGGGCTTACCGTGACGGCCCTGCAGATCACGCCCCAGTGCACCGTGCGTGCCAGCGTCGGGAACTTCACCGAGCTGCAGTCTCCGAGCTTTGGTATCACGTCCCGGGAAAACTCGTAAGACGGAGGGCTCCGGGGGCTCCCAGGACTGAGGACTCGGGGTTGCCCCCCGCGCGGCCATGACCTTGGCCTGGACGTGCGAGCCGCTCAGCCCGCTGCGACTGTCCGGGCCGCTGCCCGGGGCGGCCAGCCCGCTGACGTCCGACCCGCTGCCCGGGGCGGCCAGCCGGCTGCCGTCCGAACTGCACGGCTCGCCTCCGTCCGAGATTCTGTCACGCGGCGGCCACGGGGTCACTCCAGGCGGAAGTATCTGTTCCGTCGGGGTGTCTGGGCTGGGTCGAGGTGGGGTGGCGGGATGAACCAGGGTATGCCGGTGCGCATCTGGATGCTCCAGTGTTCCTTGTGGATCACGTGGTGGTGATGGGAGCAGAGCAGGGTTCCGTTGCCGGTTCCGGTGGTTCCGCCGCGGGACCAGTAGGTGATGTGGTGGGCCTCGCACCAGGAGGCCGGGATCGTGCATTGCGGGAAGGCGCAGCCCCGGTCCCGGGCCGTGATGGCCTTGCGGATGTGGGGCGGGAGGATGCGGGAGGCGCGGCCGATGTCCAGGACCTGGCCCTCGCCGCCGAGGACGACGGGGATGATGTCGGCGTCGCAGGCGATTTTGCGGATGGTGCCGGCGGTGACGGGGCCGGTGAACAGCAGCGTCCCGGTGCCGTGCTGTGCGGTGTTGGCAGGGGCGCTTGCTTCGGCGGGAGTCGTCCCGAGCCGGGTGAGCAGGTCCCGGTAATCGATGGTGGCCATGACCTGGGGCCGGAGCCCGCCCGCGGCGGGTAGCCCTCCGGTGGCGAGGGCTGCTTTGCACGCGCCGACCAGGCCGTCGAGCAGCTTCTGCGGCCGGGAGCGGAGGTCCAGGGACGGCAGCGCGGGGTCCTCTCGCGAGGCGTCCTCTTCGGCCGTGGCGGAATCGTCAGCCGCGCAGGGCGCATCCGCCGGGCCGGTATTGGCCCGGACGGCCCCGGGAGCGCCAACGCCGGCAGCACTCGTGCCGCCGGCGGATTCAATGACGTCAGGGCTGTACCCGGCGGCTTCCCCCTCTGCCGCCGCCCCACCCTCGCCCGCCCCGCCCTCGCCCGGTCGGGCCTGCGCCGTGTTGCCGGTGGCGGTGCCTTGGCCGGTGTCGGGGCCGGTGCGGGGGTTGGTGGCGGTGTTCATCACGGTGATCAGGTGTTCGAACTGGTCCGTGGTGGCGAAGATTTCCAGGTGCTGCAGGCCGTGCCGGGGTTTGCGGAGGAAGGCGCCCTGGAGCTGGCGGAGCAG
>NZ_JBFTSL010000023.1:0-72336 GCF_056400005.1 Arthrobacter sp. 01L42
ATGGGCACCCTGCTGGCCGGGCTGCCCGTCTCGGTCCCGGGCACCACGGTCAACCGGCTCTGCGGGTCCTCCCTGGACGCGGCGATCATCGCCTCCCGCCAGATCAACACCGGCGACGCCGAGCTGATGCTGATCGGCGGCGCCGAATCGATGTCCCGCGCCCCGTGGGTGCTGCCCAAGACCGAGAAGCCCTACCCGGCCGGGGACCTGACCCTGGCCTCCACCACGCTGGGCTGGCGGCTGGTGAACCGGGCCATGCCGAAGGACTGGACCATCTCCCTGGGCGAGGCCACCGAACGGCTCCGGGAGAAGTACGGCGTGACCCGCGAGCAGCAGGACGAGTTCTCCGCCGGCTCCCACAACCTCGCCGCCGCGGCCTGGGACGAGGGTTTCTACGACAACCTCGTCGTCCCGGTCCCGGGCACGGACCTGGTCCGCGACGAGGGCATCCGTCCCGGGTCCTCGGCGGAGAAGCTCGCCGGGCTCAAGACCGTGTTCCGGACCGGGAACGGCACCGTCACGGCCGGGAACGCGTCCCCGCTCTCCGACGGCGCGTCCGCGGCGTGGCTGGGCAGTGAAAAGGCCGCCGGGATCCTGGGCCTGGAGCCTTTGGCCCGGATCGCCGGGCGCGGCGCGCACGCCAACGACCCGCAGTACTTCGGCTACGCCCCGGTCGAGGCCGCGAACAAGGCCCTCGCCAAGGCCGGGATCGGCTGGGACCAGGTCGGCGCGGTCGAACTGAACGAGGCGTTCGCCGCGCAGTCCCTGGCCTGCATCAACGCCTGGGGCATCGATGCGGGAATCGTGAACCGGCACGGCGGCGCGATCGCCATGGGCCACCCGCTCGGCGCCTCCGGCGGCCGCATCCTCGGCACCCTGGCCCGTTCCCTGCAGGCCTCCGGGCAGCGCTGGGGCGTCGCCGCGATCTGCATCGGCGTCGGCCAGGGCCTCGCCGTCGTGCTCGAAAACGTAACTTCCCGCGATGCGGCATAGAGGACAGGGCAAAGACAGATGCTGAATTTCATCGACACCGTCGGCGAGGCAGTCGCCGGCATCAAGGATGGCTCCACCGTGATGATCGGCGGCTTCGGCAACGCCGGGCAGCCGTTCGAGCTCATCGACGCGCTGCTGGAGTGCGGCGCCACCGGCCTGACCGTGGTGAACAACAACGCCGGCCAGGGCGACCAGGGCCTGGCCCTGCTGATCAAGGAAGGCCGGGTGAAGAAGATGATCTGCTCCTTCCCGCGGCAGTCCGACTCCTGGCATTTCGACGCCAGGTACCGCGCCGGCGAGGTTGAGCTCGAACTGGTCCCGCAGGGAAACCTCGCCGAGCGGATCCGTGCCGCCGGCGCCGGGATCGGCGGTTTCTTCACGCCCACCGGCTACGGCACCATGCTCGCCGAAGGCAAGGAAACCCGCTTCCTGGACGGCAAGTGGCAGGTGTTCGAGACCCCCATCCACGCCGACGTCGCCCTGATCAAGGCCCTCACGGCGGACGGCCGGGGCAATCTGGTCTACCGTAAAACCGCGCGGAACTTCGGCCCCATCATGGCCGCCGCCGCGAAACACACCATCGCCCAGGTGTCCGGGATCGTCCCGACCGGCGGACTGGACCCGGAAAACATCGTGACCCCCGGCATCTACGTCAACAGCATCGTGAAGGTGGCCTGAGATGAGCATCCCAACCAATGACCAGAGTCTGCGGACCGGCAACCAGGCTGATCTCCAGACGTCCGGCAAGCCGCTGGGCCGTGACGATCTCGCCCGCCTCGTGGCCCGCGACATCGTCCCCGGATCGTTCGTGAACCTCGGCATCGGCCAGCCCACCCTGGTCTCGAACTACCTCGAGCCGGAGCAGAACATCACGCTCCACACCGAGAACGGCATGCTCGGCATGGGCCCGGAGGCCACCGGGGACCAGATCGACGGCGACCTCATCAACGCAGGGAAGATCCCCGTGACCGAGCTGCCGGGGGCGTCCTACTTCCACCACGCTGACTCGTTCGCCATCATGCGCGGCGGACACCTGGACATCTGCGTCCTGGGCGCCTTCCAGGTTTCCGCCACCGGCGACCTCGCCAACTGGCACACCGGGGCCCCGGACGCGATCCCCGCCGTCGGCGGCGCCATGGACCTCGCCACCGGCGCCAAGGACGTCTTCGTCATGATGACGCTCCTGACCCGCGACGGCGTGTCCAAACTCGTGGAGACCTGCACGTACCCGCTCACCGGGATCGGCTGCGTGACCCGCGTCTACACCGACAGGGCCGTCTTCCTGACCGGACCCGACGGCGTCCAGGTGCGGGAGACCTTCGGCTGCACGCTCGAGGAACTTCAGGCCATGGTCCCGATGCCGCTCCGGGCGGCGGACCCAAGCTGACAGGCCTGCGGCCGGACAAGCTGTGGGCACCGCTAAAGTGATGCGGGACCGAGAGGCGGAAAATGACTGAGCCAGCCAAGAGCGGCGGCGCGCCCGCGGCCAGCGACCAGTACGTGCAGTCGCTGGCGCGCGGGCTCGCCGTGATCCGTGCCTTCGACACGGAACACCCCAAGATGACGCTGACCGAGGTGGCGGCCCGGACCGAGCTGACCCGGGCCACCGCCCGGCGGTTCCTGCACACGCTCGCGGAGCTGGGCTATGTCCGCACGGACGGCAAGATCTTCGCCCTGACTGCCAAAGTGCTGCAGCTCGGCTACGCCTACCTGTCCGGGCTCTCCCTGCCGCAGCTCGCCCAGCCGCATCTGGAAGGGCTCTCCCTCGAACTGGGGGAGTCGACGTCGGCCGCGGTGCTCGAAGGCACCGACATCGCCTACATCGCCCGGGTGTCCACCCGGCGGATCATGACGGTCGGCATCACGGTGGGCACCCGCTTCCCCGCCTACGCCACGTCCATGGGCAGGGTGCTGCTCGCGGCCCTCCCAACGGCGAAGCTGGAAGAGTACCTCGCGGCCGCCGAGATCCGGCCCCTGACTCCCGGAGCCATCGGAACGCGGGCCGCCCTCCTGGCGGAACTGGATACTGTTCGCGCCCAGGGCTGGTGCCTGCTGAACCAGGAGCTGGAGCTGGGCCTGATGTCCATCGCGGCGCCCGTCCACGACGGGCCGAAAGTCGTGGCGGCCATCAACGTCTCGCTGCAGGCCCAGACGGTATCCGCGCAGCCCGAACCGGACGCCTACCTCAAGGCCGTGCGTGAGGCGGCGCTGGCCACGGCGGAAATTATCTCCGAGGACCTGACCTCGGGCCGGTGAACCGCGTTTCAGACGTCTGGGAAGGGGTACGTCTGGAAAGAAGTACGTCCGGGAAGGGGTACGTCCTGGGAAGAGAACCGTCAGGCAGCGGGATCCGGGATGGGCTCTGTCGAAACCGTGATCGTCACGCCACCGGGTTCGTCACCGATTTTCAAGTGCAGGTCCCTGCCCACCAGCAAGGCATGGATGTCTTCGCTGCCTCCGGGCGCGATCTGCTCGGCCAGCCGTGTGAGCGCCAGTGCCATCGCCCGGCCCCAGTCGTGCGGATCGACGCTGGATGATTCTGCCGTCGCTGAGTAATTCTCTGTTTCAGTCATCTGCCCCCGCTTTCGGCGTCCGGAGCGCAGCCTCCGGCACATCACGAAGTCCAGTCTAGTGAGCCTGCGGAGCGCACGTCCACGATTCGCGCCAGCCCTGCGCAGGTTACGCGGGCACTGCGGCTAGGATTTTAGTTCGGGAACCCTCCGCCGAATTGCCCCTAAGGACGCCATGACAGAGAACAGCACCGCGACGTCGGAGACCCTGGAAACCGCGGACAATACAGCGTCCCGGCGCGCCGCCGTGGTTATCAACCCCATGAAGTCTCCCGGTGAGAGCTTCCGCGCCTCCTTCTTCCGCCTGTGCGAGACCCAGGGCTGGGCGGAGCCACTGTGGCTGGAAACCACGAAGGAGGACACCGGGCTGGGCCAGGCCCGCGAGGCGCTGGAGGCCGGAGTCGACGTCGTAATCGCCGCAGGCGGCGACGGAACGGTCCGCTGCGTGGCGGAAGTCCTCGCAGGCACCGGAACGCCGATGGGCCTGGTGCCCCTGGGGACCGGGAACTTGCTGGCCCGCAATCTCGGCATCGACATCACCGACCCAGTGGCGGCCAGCTACGACGTCCTGAGCGGCACGGACACCAAGGTGGACGTAGTGAAAGCCACGCTGGACCACGCCGAGACGGAATCCACCTTCCTGGTGATGGCCGGACTTGGCTACGACGCTGCGATCATGGCCAACACCGTCGACGAACTCAAGGACCGCGTGGGCTGGCTCGCGTACGTTGAGGCGGGCATCCGGCACCTGCCGGGCAAGCCCATCAGGGCGAAAATCAGCATGGACGGCGAGCACCCGGTACGGCGCCGCATCCGCAGCGTGATGGTGGGTAACTGCGGCAAGATCATGGGGGGCGTGGAGATCTTTCCCGACGCCAAGATCGACGACGGCATCCTGGACGTCGTGATTTTGGCCCCCATCGGCCGGTTCGGCTGGCTGGATGTGCTGGCCGGCGTCTTCGGCCGGAGGAACGCCAAGAACGCGTCGGTGGAATACTTCGCTGGAAAGTCAGCCGAGATCGAACTCGCCCACGAGCAGGAATTCCAGCTCGACGGCGACCCGCTCGGCAAGGCCAAGCACCTCAAGGTCACGGTCGAGCAGGATGCCCTCACCATCCGGATGACAGGCATCTGACCCCGCGCCAACCACCGGCCGGCTATTTCACCGGCCAGCCGGGCCACCGGCCGGCCGTGCCGGCTAACGCGCCGCCGGCCGGTGCGCCAGGATCTCCGCGAGTTCGGCCAAACGGTGCGCGCGGGCGGATTCGGCAGGCGTAAACGGCTCGCCGGGCCGGGAAAACGTGATGGGCCCGTGCCACGCCGTAGGGATTTTCAGGACCGTCCCGTCACCGCCCGTCTGGGGTGGGCCCTCGGTGTTGCCGGCGGCCGGTCCGGGGATGATCCGTGCCCGCAGCAGTTCCGCGACAGCCAGCGGCAGCTCCTCCGGGCTGGCGGCGATCCGGGCGGCCAGGCTCAGTGCGCCGGTTTGCCCGTCGGCCATGGCCAGGGCGGTGGTCGGCCAGACGTGCGGGTCCGCTCCGCCGCCGGCCCGCAGCGCCCGGAGCAGCTCGGCTTCGCGGACTTCGCCCGGGGCCGAGAGCACAAACTCGTCCAGCACACCGCCGGCCACGGGGTGAACATGAATGCTGAGGATGTTCGTGTTCAGCGCGGCCAGGGCCTGCGTCAGTTTCTGCAGCGACCCGGGCTTGTCTTTCAGGACGGTCCGCGCCCGCCACAGGGCGGGTGCGGCGTCGAGCCGTTTGCGGTGCCGCAGGGCCGGGGCATGCAGCCAGCCCCTGAGCATCCGGGCCGCCGAGGGCTCGGCCACCCAGATCACCAGGATGGTCGCGGTCAGGGTCAGCACCAGGACCTTGGCAACGTAGGGCAGGTGGGTTTCCACCACCGCCGCGTGCACCAGCAGTTCGATCGGGAGCATCACGGCGACATTGGCCAGGGTCAGCCGTGCCTTGGTCGGTTCGGGCATCTGGCCGCACACTTCGCAGCTCAACTCGGAGGTGGCCGGGGACTGGGCTTTGCCGGTGGTTTTGGCAGGGTTTTTGCCTGCGGAGGTGCGCGTCATGCTCCCATGATCCCGGCCGGCTGTTTCGGCACGGTTGCCGCCGGGTGACGGTTTCGCGCCGGGACCGGGACCGGGCCAGGCCAGGTGATCGTGCTGTTACAGGCCCGGTCCACCCTCCGGGCCGCGCAGGAGCAGGTGGCGGTGGGCGTAAAGGTCGCGGAGCAGGGCGACCTCGGCCAGGTGGTGGATCATCTCACGGTTGATGTGCAGGACCAGTGCTGCCATGGGGGCATCGGCGTACGGTCCCTCGGCCGGCCCGCAGGGTGCCGCCAATCCCGATTCGTGGAGGCCCTTCACGCCGTGGATCCACCGGCCGTAGTACTCGTCCAGCTGGGCCAGTGCCCCGGCCGCGGTGCCGGGGTAGGCGAAGCTCTGGTAGTCCAACGGTGGGCCGCCAAAGTGCGATGCCGTGCGTGCGCCGAGGACGCCGACCAGAATGTGGCACAGGCGCCACGCAATGGTTGTCACCGGAGCAGGAACGGGCTCCGGGTAGCTGAAATCTATGGTGAATTCACCCGAACCCGGCGCGGCCGGGGGTGTTGAGGCGTCTTTGCGGCGGACATTCCAGCCCGGTACCGGCTCCCAAAAGTACTCGTGGTCAGTCAACCCCTCCAGCCGCGGCCGGGCCTGATTGGCAAAATGCCAGTCCAGTTGGTCCACCAGCTCGTGGTTCCAACTAAGGTCCGGCATGGTGTTCCTCCTTGGCAGCCAAGCTCGCGCGGCGGGGCCCCTACATCAAAGCACTCCGGTCCGGCCGCCCGCCAGAGGGCCCGGCAAGGACGGGTCAGACGTGAGTTCGGCTTGCGGTTCCGACCGGCTCGGACGAGTGTGCCTTCCCGTCTGGGTACTCCCCGTCCCGGTGTTCCCCGTCCGGGTGTTCCCCGACGCGGGCGCGGGTGGCGGCGGAGTCCGGGCCGGCCAGATTGGCCAGCAGGTCGCGGATCTCGGCCAGCAGCGCGGTGTCGGCCGGGATCGGTTTCTCCTCGGGCTCGGCTGCCTTGAGCCGGTTCTTGACCATTCGGTTGATCCGGTTCATGGGGGCCACGAAAATGAAGTACACCACCGCGGCGGTGATGAGGAAGGTCAGGAAGGCCGTCACCACGGCGCCGATGTTGACGAAGGTCTTGTCGTTGCCAGGCCAGACGTAGAAGCCCAGGCCGTGGGTCTCGACTCCGCCGGCGGCAGCCAGGATCGGGTTGACGATGTTTGCGGTGAACGCGCTGACCAGGGCGGTGAAAGCGGTGCCGACCACGACGGCGATGGACAGTTCGATCACGTTGCCGCGCAGGATGAAATCCTTGAATCCTTTGAGCATGGGGAACCTCCGGTGTGCGTTGCGGGCTTGATTCAACCGATAGACGCTACCACTTCGCGGTGCAGCCGGCCGATCCCGATCAACGGATTCCGATGCCGCCGCCGCGCCGTTCCGGCGTAAACTCCCTCTTGGATGCCAGCGCCGCCGTCGTAACACTCCGGCTGCAACGAAAGGCGCCTGAACTCATGAACAAATGCGTGAGAACCCGCCCATGAAGAGCTTTTTCGCTGTGAGGCCGGCGCTGTGAAGGTGTTCGCCGAGATGTTCACCATCGCGCCGGGCAACAAGGACCACCAGGTTGCCTTCCGCTGCGCCGTGGGAGTCTTTGTTCCGCTGATCACGCTGGTGCTGCTGGACCGCCTGGATCTGGCAATCTTCGCTTCCTTCGGCGCCTTCACCGGCATCTACGGCCGCAACGAGCCGCACGCCAGGCGTCTGACCCTGCAGGTCCGCGGCGGCGGGCTGATGCTGCTGGTGATGTTCCTGGCCGCCCTCACCGCGCGGGTGGACGCCCTGGCCGGGCTGTCGGCGGCAGGCACCACCTGGGTCCTCGTGGTGGCCACCACCGTGATCGCGTGGGGCTGCTCCCTGGTTGTCGCGTGGTGGCGCCTGCGCCCCTCCGGTTCGCTGTTCCATATCTTCGCGTTCGCGGCCATCGCGTCAATCCCCAACCAGCCGCCGCTGTGGCAGGCCATGCTGGTGGCGGTCGTCACCGTGGCTTTCTCCCTGCTGCTCGGCCTGTCCTCGCGGGTGGCCCGGAGCCACCGGACCCCGTGGGTGAATCCGAGACCGGCGGCCCTCACTCCGCGGGAGAAACGCACCGCGTGGCATGAAAGCTGGGGTTACCTCGTGGCGGCAGGCCTGGCGGGAACGCTGGGAACCCTGGCCGGGGAATGGCTGGGCATTGGCCACAACTACTGGGCGATGGTGGCCGCCGTCGTTCCGCTGGTGGGCCACACCACCCGGCACCGCGTCAGCCGCGGCCTGCAGCGAATCGCGGGCACAGCCCTGGGGCTGGTGCTGCTCGCCGGCATCCTGCTCCTGCAGCCGACGCCCTGGCAGACGGTGCTGGTCATTGCCGCGTGCCAGTTCGGCGCCGAGATGTTCATCGCGCGCCAGTACATGCTGGCGCAGGTTTTCGTCACGCCGCTGGCCCTGACCTCGACGCTTCTCGTGGCGCCCGTGCCGCCCGGCCTCCTGCTCCGCGACAGAATCGTCGAGACCATCATCGGCGCCGCCGTCGGCATCGCCGTCGTGCTGGCGCCCGGCGCGTGGCGCAAACTCAGGGGCCGCCGCGAGGCGCGGACCCCGGAGCGCTTCTCCTAGGCGCGACTGACGGCTACGAGTGCCCGACGCTGGCGCCGGCGCGGGACACTGCCGGGACGGTCTGCGGGACGAAGGCGAGGGCGAGCACCGCCAGGACCGCGGCGGCGGCGAAAACATAGAAGCCCCACGGGTAGGCGATGCCGGCGGCCACCAGCGCGCCGGTGACGGCCGGGCCCATAATTGCCCCCAGCCGGCCCACGCCGGCGGCAAAGCCCAAAGCGGTGCCGCGCAGGCGGACGGGGAAGAGCTGGGTGACCCAGGCGTAGACCAGAACCTGGGAGCTGAAGACGAACACGCCGGTGACGAAGACGGCGGCATAGAGCACCACTTCGTTCTGGATCTGGATGCTGAGCGCGGCCAGGAACACGGCGGAGAGGCCAAACCAGAGCAGGACGATCTTCTTGGTCCCGTGCCGGTCGGCCAAGACGCCGGCGATCAGCAGGCCCACCACGGCGCCCACGTTCAGGACCAGGAGCAAGGCGAGGCCGGCGTTCAGGCTGTAACCGGCGGAGGCCATGAGCTGCGGCAGCCAGGTGTTCAGGCCGTAGACCAGCAGCAACCCCATGAAGGACGCAACGGCCACACCGGCTGCTATCAGCGGGTAGGGCTTTCGGCCCAAATCCCGGAAGCTGGCGCGTTCTTCCGCGGGCGCGGCCGCGGCCTGCGCGCGGGCCTGGCTGCCGGCCGGGGACTTGGCGTCCGCAGGGATGTGGTGGACCGGCGGGAGGGTCTCCGGAAGCTTGAACCACAGGAAGGGGACCAGGGCGAAGCCGGCCAGGCCGCCGGCCACGAACATGGTCCGCCAGCTTGGAATGACCATGAGGGCCAGGAACGCGGTGGCCACGGCGCCGACGTGGTACCCGGTCATGGTCCGGGTGGTGGACTTTCCGGCCGTTCCGGCGGGTGCGTAGTCGTTCATGTACGCCAGGGCGGCGGGCAGGCAGGCGCCCAGGCCGAGCCCCGCCAGCAGCCGGAACGTGCTGAACCACGCCACGTTTGGTGCGAAGACGACGGCGATCGTAAAGAGGGAGAACCACGCCACGCAGGCCACCAGCAGGTTCCGCCGGCCAAAGCGGTCCGAGAGCGGGGCGATGAAGAGCGCTCCGAGCCCCACACCCACCAGGGAGACGGTTGCCGCGAACGTCGCCCCAACGGCGTCGAAGCCAAGTTCCTGAGACTTGATGAGGGTCGGGATGACCGTGCCGAGCACCACCAGGTCAAAGCCGTCCAGCACCATGGCCAGCCAGCAGAGCCACACGGGCCACCGTGATTTCTCCCCCGATGACGACGACTTGTCCAATGACGACGTTGACATTGTTACCTCAGCGCTAGTGTTTAGGTGATTCCGTGCCCCGGCCGGCGTTCGCGGGGCCTCTTTCCATTGTGAGAGTTGTATCACCGCACCGTGTTGCATGGGACACTTAAAACCATTCAACGGAAGGGGTATGGTGGCCAACTCGAACTCCGGCGACTCGGTGGTGGACCGGGTCCTGCGGTTGATTGCCGCGTTCCCTGAAGGCGTCACGGCGCTGCCGCTCTCGGAGCTTGCCGCGAGGGCGGAGCTCCCCCTGACCACCGCGCACAGGCTCGTCCGGCAGTTGGCAGGGCATGGCCTGCTCGACGTCGGCCCCGGCGGCTCCGTCAGCCTGGGCCTGCGGCTCTGGGAGCTCGCCAACCGCAATTCCCCCACGCTCGAACTCCGCCAGGCAGCCCTGCCGTTCATGGAGGACATCCAGCAGGTGCTGCATCAAAACGTGAACCTCGCCGTGCTGGACGGGCGGGAAGCGCTCTTTGTGGAGCGGCTGTCCCGCCGCGGCTCCGTCGCCAACCGGGCGCAGGTGGCCGGCCGGATGCCCGTGCACGTGTCCTCCGCCGGGCTGGTGCTCATGGCCAACCAGCCCCGCCCCGTCCAGGCCGAGTACCTCGAGGGATTCAGCGATCCGACCGACCGGCTGGCACTGGAGGATCTCCGCGCCCTCCTTGGCGAGGCCGCCCACCGGGGCTATGCCCAGCTGGCCGGCGTCGTGGACCCTGACACGTGGGGGATCGCGGTTCCGGTGCTGGACCGCAGGAAGCACGCTGTGGCGGCCCTCGGCGTCGTTGTTCCCCTTCGCGAGGTGCGCCTGCAGGCGCTTGTTCCCGCCCTCCAGACGGCGGCGCGGGGGATCGGGCGGCGGCTGGGAGAGCCCCGCGAGAATCCTGTATTCCATTCAGCGGAATCCATGTAACGCGTATCACCCCCGGGGGAGCACACTGTTAGCCGGAAGACGAAAACGGCCCCGGCCCCGACCGCCCGGACCCCGCAACGAAGCGAGACGCACATGGCACAGCGAAAAGTCATCACCACCCAGGTGGCCATCATCGGGGCCGGCCCGGCCGGACTCATGCTGTCCCACCTGCTGGCCAAGGCCGGCATCGAATCCACCGTCCTGGAGATACGCAGCCACCAGGAGATCTCCGAGACGGTCCGTGCCGGCATCCTTGAGCACGGCTCGGTCAACATGCTCGTCGACAGCGGTGTCTCCGACCGCGTGCTGCGTGACGGCGACCGGCACGACGGAATCGAACTGCGTTTCAACGGCGAAAGCCACCGGATCGACTTCCAGGACCTCGTCGGGGAGTCGGTGTGGCTGTACCCGCAAACGGACGTGTTCCTGGACCTCGCCGGACGCCGGAAGGCCGACGGCGGCGATGTCCGCTACGGCGTCACGGACACCACCATCCACGACATCGAAGCCAAGCCCAAGGTCTGGTTCACGGGCGCGGACGGCGTCGAGTACGAGCTCCAGGCCGACTTCATCGCCGGCGCGGACGGCTCGCGCAGCCACTGCCGGTTCCAGATTCCCGAGGCGCACCGCAAGTGGTACTTCCACGAGTACCCCTTCGCCTGGTTCGGCATCCTGGCCGAGGCGCCGCGCAGCTCCGACGAGCTGATCTACGCCAACTCGGAGAACGGCTTCGCCCTGATCAGCCAGCGCACGGAGACGGTCCAGCGGATGTACTTCCAGTGCGACCCCAACGAGGACGTCAACAACTGGGATGAGGACCGCATCTGGGACGCCTTCCGCAGCCGCGTCAACGGCAACGGCTTCGAGGTCAAGGAAGGGCCCGTGATCGACAAGACGGTCCTGAAATTCCGCAGCTTTGTCCACGCCCGCATGCGGCACGGCAACCTGTTCCTCGCCGGGGACGCCGCGCACACGGTGCCGCCCACCGGGGCCAAGGGCCTGAACCTGGCGCTGCATGACGTCAAGGTCCTCTTCGAGGGATTCGACAGCTTCTACGCCACCGGCTCCGCCGCGCTCCTGGACGCCTACAGCGACCGCGCCCTGAACAGGGTGTGGAAGGCCCAGCAGTTCTCCTACTGGATGACTTCCATGCTGCACACCCCGGCCTGCGCCGATGATTTCTCCCGCGCCCGCCAGCTTGGCGAGCTCCAGTCCGTGGTGTCCTCCCGCCACGGCAGCGCCTACCTCGCGGAGGCCTACACCGGCTGGCCGGGGGCCCGCTAGACCGGCGGCCCGGCGGGGCTCATATTTTCCGTCGACAGGCACCGGGGCCAGGACTAGCCTTGAACCGTCCCAGCACGACCCGACAAGGACGATGGAGAGGTGTCCGATAATGGGAACCGCAGAGAATGTTGAACTGGTCCGGCGGGGTTACACGGCCTTCAACGCAGGGGATATGGCGACCCTCAGCGACCTGTTCGCGGAGGACGCAGTCTGGCACGTTGCCGGAAGTGGCGTGCTATCCGGAACCAAACAGGGCCGCGACGCGATCCTGGCGTACTTCGGTGAACTGGGCGCGCGCACCCAAGGTCACTTCCAAGCCAACGTCGAGGACATCGTCGGCGGGGAAAACCACACGGTCGCGATCCAGCAAACCCACGGGGAAGCCAACGGCAAAACCCTGGACATGCCTACCGTCATCACGTTCGTGGTTCGCGACGGACAGATCGCGGAAGGGCGGGAGTTCTTCGAGGACACCGCCAAGGCAGACGACTTCTGGACCTGACCGAACAACCGCATGATCGGCCCCGCCCGCAGGCTGTTTCCATCGTCGGCGGCGGCATCGCCGGGCTGGCTCTTGCAGCCCGGCTGGATCCCGCGCGTTTCGAGGTCACGGTCACCGAACAGCGGTCCGGGCTCCCGACCGTGGGGACATCCTTGGCCATGTGGCCCGCGGCCCAGCGCGCCCTCGGCGACTTGGGCATCCTGGACGCCGTCAGGGAGGCCAGCCCGGTGATCGACGGCATGACCGTCCGGGCGGCCTCCGGCAGGGCATGGACATCAGCGCAGGCGACGGGGCTGATCGGCGTCTCCCGGGTTGATCTCGTCCGGCTCCTCGACGGTGCAGTCCCGGCCAGCGTGCGCCGGGTGTCCGGCCGCCTCGACGTCGTCCGACCCGGTCCTGCCGGCCTCCTGGTGGGCGCTGACGGTGTCCACAGCGCGGTGCGCCGCAGCTGCTGGGGTGCCCGCTCCGGTGCCCGGTACACCCGCTACCTCGCGGTCCGCGGCGTGGTTCCCGGATCGCTGTGGCGGGGGCACACGGGCGAATACTGGGGCCGCGGGCAGCTCTTCGGGATTGGTCCCGCGGCGGCCGGGACCAACTGGTACGCGGCGTTCCGCTCCGGGGCGGGACACGGAAGCCTCGACGTCGCCGCGGTCCTGGCGGAAACCCGCGCCCGCTACGCAGGCTACGCCCCGGGCATCCGCGACGTCCTGGCCGCTGCGGAACCGGAAACAACCCTGGTGCAGCGGATCTGGACGACGCCGCCGCTTGGCAGCTATGTCCGCGCCCGGGTGGCACTGCTCGGGGATGCCGCCCACGCGATGACACCCAACCTTGGCCGGGGTGCCTGCGAGGCGCTGGTCGATGCCGTGACCCTGGCGGCGCTGCTCAATACCCGGCCCGTGGACGAGGCCCTGGGCGCCTACAACCGTGCGCGCCACCTCCGCACGCAGGCGTTGCGGTGGGCGTCGTCGGCCGGGATGCGGCTGGCCCTGGCGGAGCGGGGCCAGCCTGTGCGGGACGCGCTGCTGGGCTTGGCTAGTCCTGGTCCAGGGTCTCGGTCAGATGGTGCGTTGGAATCCGGTCCCGGTCGTAGGTGATCTCGGTATAGCCGTGCGGCTCTGGCTTGCCGGACGGGCTCAGGTTCACGAAGACGATCTCATCAATGGTGAGGATGCTGCGGCGCGTGATCATGTTCCGGACTTCGGCCCGCATGGTCAGCGATGTCCGGCCGAAACGGGTCGCGGTCAGGCCCATTTCGATCAGGTCGCCCTGGACCGCGGAGCTGACGAAGTTGATTTCGGAGATGTATTTGGTGACGGCCCGGCCGTTGCCCAGCTGCAGGATGGCGTAGATGGCCGCCTCCTCGTCGATCCACTTCAGCAGGTTCCCGCCGAACAGGGTGCCGTTGGCGTTGAGGTCCTCGGGCCGCACCCATTTGCGGGTACGGAAGGTGATGTCGGCCGATTCCATAGTGCGAGGTTAGCCGACTCCGTGACCGGCGGCGTTGTGTGACGCAGCCGGCCCGGGGCGGCGCGCGGCCTCACGCCATGGCGGTGTGCGCGGCGCTGTGCGAATCGATCGGCTTCGCGTAGCAGTACGAGTGCACCAGGCCGACATAAGGCCCAAAGTTCGGCACGGAAACGAAGCCCGAGTTCTCGTAGAACTGCCGGCCGTCGGTCTGCACCGAGCCGGCCTCCGCAGTCAGGGTGGTGATTCCCAGCGCGTGGGCGTGGGCTTCGAGGGCCGCGAGGATGGAGCTCGCCACTCCTGAGCCACGGGTGTAGGGCAGTACGTAGAGGCGTTTGATTTCAGCGGTGGTGGCGTCCAGCATGCGAAGGCCGCCGCAGCCCACCGGCTGGCCTGAGGCTTTGTCGTGCGCCACCAGGAACACCGCCGTGTCCGCTTCCGACGGCGGCGGGCCGGGTTCGTGGTCGGGCCGGCCGAAGCGGGCCTCGAGTTCCGCCTGCTGGGCTGCCCTCAGGTCCGCTCCGACGGGGTTCGCCCAAGTGACCTGACGGATGTTGAGCCGCGGGTTGGTCTGCATCACTGCCTCGATTCGCCGAAGTGTTATGCAGTCCAAGGCTAGGCACCAGCGGTTTCGGCTGTGTTTCCTGCCGGTAAGCGTCGCGAGAACTGTGGGCGGATGGCAGTGCAGTTGCGGCTTCCGGCTCGACTTTCCGGGTCGACGTGGCGACGGCCACAGCCTAGCGGCGCACCAGTGTCCGCAGGAGTTTCAGCGCCACGGAGATCGAGGCGATATCCACTTGGCCCGGTTTGGTCACTTCCGCGAAGGTGTCCTTGATCCGTGCCAGCTGCTCCTGGTGCCCGCGTTCCCAGGCCACGATGCGCTCCACGGCATCGGACGTGCCGGCGTCGGTGGCATTCAGGCCCTGGGTTGTCGCCATTACCGAGACGGTCATGTCGGCTACGGCGGAATACACATCGTCGCGCAGGGCTGCCCGCGCGAGAGACTCCCAGCGGCTCTGCCGGGGCAGGTCGGTGATGCTGAGCAGCAGGTTCGCGGCGCCGATGCGCTGGAACACCGCGTAGTACAGTTCAGCAATAGTGGGGATGGGTTCGCGCACCTGCTCGGAGATCAGGGAGATGTCCAGCAACCCGAAACTCTCCAACAGGTCCGAGGCGCGCAGGCCCAGCTCCCGGGGCATCCCCACGGCGGCCCAGTGCGCGACTCTGTCTTCCACGCGGTCCAGGTCGGAGCCGCGGAGGTAGTCCAATGTTCGGGTCCGCAGCAGTTCCAGGGTGGGCATGATCCTGTCCAAGGCCGCGGTCACGGGCTGGTCGCGATGGTCATGCGTCACGTACCATCGCGTGGCCCGGTCGAGGATTCGGCGCATGTGCAGCGTCGCCTCGGCGACGTGTTCGGTGGGATATCCGGCGGGGAGTGCGGCCAGCCGGGTGACGATCCACGGCAGGTCGTAGGCCTCGCGCGCCACCACAAAGGCCCTGGCAACGGCGGCGGCGGTGGCAGTGGTTTCCTCGATGGCACGGAAGGCGAAGGTGATTCCGCCGAGATTGATCATGTCGTTGGCCACCACTGTGCACACGATCTGGCGGCGCAGCGGGTGGTCCGCCAGCTCTGCTTCAAAGCGTTCGGACAGCTGGCGTGGAAAATAGCCGCGGAGCACGCGCCGGAACCACGGGTCATCGGCAAGGTCGCTGGCGTTGAGCTCCGCTGCCAGTTCGATCTTTGCGTAGGCGGCCAGCACCGACAGTTCCGGCGCGGTCAGGCCCTCACCGGACCGCAGCCGTTCCCTGAGTTGTTCGTTGCTTGGCAGGCCCTCCAGCTTGCGGTCAAGGTCCGTGGCGTTCTCGAGCCAGTCCATGGTCCGTTCGAAGCCCGGGCTCCATTCCCGCACCAGGTGCCGGTCGTTGAAGAGCAGGACATTCTGGTCCGCGTTGTTGGCCAGCACAAGGCGGGCCACCTCGTCCGTGAGGGAATGCAGGAAGCCGGCGCGTTCCGGCGACGGCATCTTTCCCGCCGCGATCATCCGGTCCACGAAGATCTTGATGTTTACTTCATGATCCGAGCAGTCCACGCCGGCTGAATTATCGATGGCGTCGGTATTGAGCAGGACGCCTGCCAGGGCGGCCTCGATCCGTCCGAGCTGCGTGATTCCGAGGTTCCCGCCCTCGGCGATGATCTTCGCCCGCACCTCATTGCCGTTGACCCTGACGGGGTCGTTCGCCTTGTCGCCAACCCCGGTGTTGGCCTCTGATGAGGCCTTGATGTAAGTTCCGATGCCGCCGTTGTACAGCAGGTCCACGGGCGCCCGGAGGATGGCCTGAAGCAGAGCGTGTGGCGGCAGGGACACGGTGCCCGGTTCCAGGCCCAGAGAGCTCCTGACCTGTTCAGTGATGCTGATGGACTTGGCCCGGCGGGAATGGACACCACCGCCCACGCTGATCAGTGCTGGATCGTAGTCCGCCCAAGATGAGCGGGGGAGGGCAAAGAGCCGCCGCCGTTCCTCGAACGAGGCCCCCGCATCCGGCGCCGGGTCAAGAAAGATGTGGCGGTGATCGAAAGCCGCCACCAGCCGGATGTGGCGGGAGAGGAGCATCCCGTTCCCAAAGACGTCGCCGCCCATATCGCCGATGCCGGCAACTGTGAAGTCCTCTGCCTGGCAGTCCATCCCGAGTTCGCGGAAATGCTGTTTCACCGATTCCCAGGCCCCGCGGGCCGTGATGCCCATCTGCTTATGGTCATAGCCCACGGTCCCGCCGGACGCGAAGGCATCGCCCAGCCAGAAGCCGTACTCCGCGGCCACCGCGTTCGCAGCGTCCGAAAATGACGCTGTTCCCTTGTCCGCCGCCACCACGAGGTAATAGTCGTCGACGTCGTGCCGCACCACTCGCGCCGGAGGCACCACTGTTTCGCCGTGGGCGGTGGTGACCAGGTTGTCGGTGATGTCCAGCAGCCCGCGGACGAAGGTCCGGTAGCATTCCAGGCCCTCCCTCAGCCAGGCGTCGCGGTCCATGGCCGGGTCCGGCAACTGTTTGGGATAGAAGCCGCCCTTGGCGCCGGTTGGCACTATCACCGAGTTCTTCACGTTCTGCGCCTTGACCAGGCCAAGGACCTCGGTGCGGAAATCCTCGCTCCGGTCGGACCAGCGCAGCCCGCCCCGGGCCAGTGCCCCGAAGCGCAGGTGGACGCCTTCCACGTGGGGCGAGTACACCCAGATTTCGTATTTGGGACGGGGAAGCGGGGCACCCGCGATCGCGGAAGGGTTCAGTTTGAAACTCAGGTGGGGCTTCGCTTGGAAGTAGTTAGTGCGGAGCGTGGATTCCACCAGGTTCATGAAGGTGCGCAGCAGCCGGTCGGCGTCGAGGACGGGAATGTCGTCGATCGCGGCCAGCAGATCCCTCCGAGCCGCGTCGGTGTCCCCGAACCGGCGTGCCGCCTCCAGCTCGGGATCGAACTTGGCCCTGAACAATGCCAGGAGCGCGTGGGTTGCCCGGACATTGACCAGCAGGGTATCGGCCATGAAGCCGTAGGAGGTCGTTGTGCCCAATTGCTGCAGGTACTTGGCATAGCTGCGCAGGATTGCCGCCTGGCGCCATTCGATGCCCTCCCGGAGGACGAGGCCGTCAAAGCGGTCCGATTCTGAGTCCCCACGCATGGCAGCTCCGAAGGCATCCCCCAGCAGCCCGCTGGTGCGGGACGGATCCACGCCGGCCGGGTAGCGGACGCCAAGGTCATAGAGGAACAAGGCCCGGTCCCTCCCGCGCACCACATCGAAGGGCCGTTGGTCCAGCACCTCCAGTCCGAGGTTGTGGAAGAACGGCAGGATCCGCGTCAGGCTGTGGGCGGTGGTCAGGTAAAGCCGGATCCGTGCGTCTTCGGCCAGCGTCGGGGAGGCGTCGGTGCGGACATAAACGGCCAGCTGAGGATCGTTCAGCGGTCGCCCGCCCGTGCCGTCGAGATCGAACCGCTCGAACGTATTGATGTCCTCGACCGCGTCCTCGACCTCGAAATCAGCCCGGTAGCTGGCCGGGAAAGCGGCGGACCACAGCGCCGACAACCGGCTGGCCTCCGCCGACGGCAACCTGTCACGGAGCGCTTCGTCCAGGCCCTGGGCCCACGTCCGCGTTGCGCTGACAACGCTCCGCTCCACTTCAGCGGGATCGACGTCGGGCATCCCGCCGGCGGGCAACAGTATCCGGAAGAACACGCGGGCCATCGGGGATTCACTAAGCCTGACTTCGAACTCGAGCGAGGAGGACCAGAAAGCCTGTTTAAGCTCGTGTTCAATCCGGAGGCGGACGGCCGTGCTGTACCTGGCCCGGGGGAGGAACACCAGCGCGGTCATGAAGCGCCCGTAGCTGTCAGCGCGCAGGAACACCCGTGTCTGGTGGTGGGCCTGCAGGCGCAGGATCTCCCGGGCAAGCCCGGAAAGTTCATCCAGGTCCCGGTGGAACAGCTCGTCCAGGGGGAAGGACTCGAGGACGGTGAGGAGCTGCCTGCCAGGGTGGGAGGCCTCGGTGAAGCCGAAGCGCTCCTGGATGGCGCGTACCTTGTCCCGGATGAGCGGGATGCGCCGCACGGACCGGCCCGTGGCGCCCGGGGCGAAAAGGCCCACAAACCTGACTTCTCCCGTGGCCTTCCCGGCGCTACCGAAGGTCCGGACGAGGATTTCATCCAAGTAAGCCGGACGGGGGACGGATGATCTCAGATCCGAAATGGAGATGGTGAGGACCTGCGAATGAGGCAGCCCCGTAACAGGCTGGCGGGCCTCCGGCCGCCCGTCCCTGAGCAGGCCCAGCCCCGCTCCGGGCAGCAACGACACAACATCCGGGCCCTCCGCCGTCGAGTATTCATATTCGCTGTATCCCAGAAACATGAAGTTGCCGCGGTCCAGCCAGCCCAGGAGCTCACCGAGCTGCTCCGGAGCCGGAACCGTGCCGGCGGGCAGCAGGTCCAAGGAGTTGATGGTGCGGGCGAGACGGGCGTGGATGGCTGGGGTGTCATCAGCGACCAACTGGACGTCCGCCAGGACACGCCGCACGTTGGCGATGAGCTCCGCGATGGCCCGTGACCCCGGCAGGCGGCCTATCTCTGCCGCCACCCACGTTTCGGATCTCCACCCCGGCGGGTCCTGGACCGTGCCGGTCGCCGCGGCGCCCGGGACGCCAGCAATTGGGCCCGTCGGTCCGGACTGCGAGGACCCATGCCGTACCTCCACCAACCGATCAGTCCGCGGATCCCGCCGCACCAGAAAATTGGGATGCACCAGTAACCGGATGGACTCGTTTTGGCGGGCCAGCTCCGCAGTAAGCGAATGGATCAGGTGCGGAATGGCGTCGGCAACCACCAGCAGGACGCTGGCGTCGCTTTCGTTCAGGATGTCGACGGCCGCCGTGCCTGCCGGACGGCCGTCCGCTAGTTCCGCATGGTGCCTGGAGCGCTGCTCCAGGTTTTCTGGACTGTAGCCTTGGAGGTCCTCCGGCGCAGCGTGCTCGTAGTACGCCGCGAGGAACTGGTCATCGAAGCCAGGGAAAACGTGGCCGGGCGCATGCCCCGGGTGTACCGATTTGCGTGACATGCCCCTGCGCCTCCACTGCGCGGTCTCAACCGCATGCCGCGGCCGACCATCCTGTCCCCACGCCTGTCTTCATCATCGCCGCGTTCCCGTGAGCAGTCCAGACCCGGTACGCCCCGCAGGGACGGCCTGTTCGCCCGCCGGGGACGGACGGGCCCGCTACGCCGGACGGCCGGTGGGATCCTCCGCCGTCGGATCCGCCAGTGCCAGTCCGCCCACGGGACTGTCGTCCCAGTGGATGAGTTCCCAGCCGTTGGCGGGATCGCCTTCCAGCGCCACGATTCCGGTGTTGTCCAGCACATGCCTGATGGCAAAGTCCGGTTCGATGTTGTCCGCCCGCAGGCCGGCCCACACCCGGATGGCTGCGCCGTGGCTGACCACGGCCACGGATCCTGAGCCCCCCGCCCCGTTTGTCCGTCCCGCTATTTTGGCGATCGCGGCGTCGTAGCGCTCAAAGAAGTCCCGGCCGCTGGGACCGGCAGGCATCCGGCGGTCCAGCTCGCCGTCCGCCCACGAAAAAATGGTGCCGATGTACTGCTTGTGCGATTCGTGGTCGGTGCGCTTTTCCAGCGACCCGGCCTCGATCTCGTGAAGGCCCTCCAGCACCTCGGTTTCCAGCCCGTGCACCCGGGCGAGCGGTGCCGCTGTGATCTGCGTCCGAACCAGGGTGGAGGCGTACAGGGCAAGGATCCGCTCGTTCGCCAATGCGCGGGACAACGTCTCGGCCTGACGCTCGCCGAGTTCGGTCAGCCCGGGCCCCGGGTGCGCCGTGTCCAGCTGGCCCAGCACATTGCCGGGCGTCTGGCCGTGCCGGATGAGCAGAAGCCTCATTTGAGGTGATCCACCAGCTGGTCCGCGATGCCCGTGTACTTGCCCGGGGTCAGCGCCAGCAGGCGGGCTTCGGCGTCGGCGGACAGGCCGAGGCTCTGAACGAATTCCTGCATCCGGGCGGCATCCACGCGCTGTCCGCGGGTCAGGTCCTTGAGCCGTTCGTACGGGTTTTCCATGCCGTCGACGCCGGCGATGGCCTCGGCGCGCATGACCATCTGGATGGCCTCGCCGAGGACTTCCCAGTTGGTGTCCAGGTCCGCGGCCAGCACGTCCTCGGCAACCTTGAGCCGGTCCAGGCCTTTGGCAACGTTGGAGATGGCGAGCAGCGAGTGGCCGAACGCCACACCGATGTTGCGCTGCGAGGAGGAGTCGGTGAGATCGCGCTGCCAGCGGGAGGTGACCAGGGTGGAGCCGAGGACGTCCAGGAGGCCGGAGGAGATCTCGAGGTTGGCCTCGGCGTTTTCGAAACGGATCGGGTTCACCTTGTGCGGCATGGTTGAGGAGCCCGTGGCGCCTGCCACCGGGATCTGCACGAAGTACCCGATCGAGATGTAGCTCCAGATGTCGGTGCAGACGTTGTGCAGGATGCGGTTGAAACGCGCGACGTCGGCATAGAGTTCGGCCTGCCAGTCATGGCTTTCGATCTGGGTGGTCAGCGGGTTCCAGGTCAGGCCGAGGCCTTCGACGAAGCCCTTGGCGACGTGCTCCCAGTCGGCGCCCGGGACGGACGCGACGTGGGCGGCGTAGGTGCCGGTGGCGCCGTTGATCTTGCCGAGGTATTCGGTGCGGGCGATCCGGTCCAGCTGCCGGTTGAGCCGGTGCGCGATGACTGCCAGTTCCTTGCCCAGCGTGGTGGGCGTGGCGGGCTGGCCGTGGGTGCGGGAGAGCATCGGCACGGCGCGGTTGTCCCCGGCCATGGCGCTGATCTGGCCGACGAGGGCGCGGGCCGCAGGCAGCCACACGTCCTCCACGGCCCCCTTGATGCCCAGGGCGTAGGAGAGGTTGTTGATGTCTTCCGAGGTGCAGCCGAAGTGCACCATGGCGGTCAGGTGATCGATTCCGATGCCGGGCAGGCGGCGGCCGATGTAGTACTCCACGGCCTTGACATCGTGGACCGTAACGGCCTCGATCTCTGCGAGTTCGGTGACGGAGGCGGCGTCGAACTCCGTGACGATCGCACGCAGTTGCTCCTGTTGTTCCGCCGTGAGCGGCCCGGCCCCGGGCAGGACGCTGTTGCCGGTCAGGTGGATCAGCCACTCGACCTCCACAGCCACGCGGTCGCGGTTCAGGGCAGCCTCGGAAAGGTAGTCGACCAGCGGCGCGACGGCGGACTGGTAGCGGCCATCCAGCGGGCCGAGCGCGATCTGGTGGTCGGACGCGGCGAGGGCCAGGCGTCCGGACGGCGTGCGGGTATCAGCTGTGGCGGCAGTTTCAGGCATATGGCGATTCTTTCACGAAGTGCCGCCGGGCCTTAAGCGCCCCCGTACTTGTGACATTGCCGGATGACATGGCCGGCTTGCAGTGCATGGCGGTCCGGGACGTTGTCCACATAGCCGGGCGGCTCTCTTCACGGGCACGGGCCAGCCCGCTAGCGTCGGTTCATGGGCAGCTGGATGAGACAGGTCACTGGGATGAGGCCGGGGTGAGGCCGGGATGAGGCCGGTCAACGGGATAGCACCGGGACCGGCGGGCAGTGTGGCGGTGCAGGACATGGCGGTGCAGGACATGGCGGTTCTTGGCGTGACGGCCGCCGACGCCCTTGAGTGCGCTTCGCGCAGTTATGAAGTCCAGCAGTTTGCTGCGCGCGTTGCGCGGTGCGCCGATGAGGCTGATGCGGTGCTCGCCGCCCTCGCCCGCCTCGAGCTGCAGTCGTGGCAGTCACCGGCCGGCCGCGCCTACCGTGCGGCCTTGTCCCTGCACGCGGCGGCGCTGCACCGAAGCCGGGATGCGCTGCTCGATGCTGTTGCCGTGGTGCTCCGGCATGCCCGGAACGTGGCGCAGCCCACGGACCGGATGGGACCCTGATGGCCGAGTCGACTCCGGCGGGCTCCGGCGGCGGCCCCGGGGTTTCCGCGCCGCCGCGCGACGGCAGCCTGCTCATCCGGGGCGGAATCGGCGGGGTGAGCTTCCAGTTTGAGGAGCTGCTGGCGGGTGCCGCGGCACTGGACGGGCTGGTGCGGCAGCTGCAAATGGTTGAGGCGGAGGCCGACACCGTCCGGCGGGCACTCTTTCCCTACCAGTCCGACTCCTACACCAGCGGCAGCAACGCCATCATCGCTGTGGGGGAGGCCGGCCGGGAGGTCGGACGCGTCCGGTCCCAGCTTCAGCGGATCGGCGACGACGTCCGCACCAGTCACCGCGAATACGAATACGCCGAAGCCCGGAATGCCCTGCTGCTGCGCATGGGACTGCACGGCTCCGAGTACGGCGCAGCACCGGAGCCCTTCGCCCTGCCCGGGGTGCGCGGCACTGTTGAAGGCTGGGTCGCCATGGCGCCGCGGAATCTCGCCGTGCTGCTTGGCCTGCCCTGGCCTTTGGCCGCCGTGGCCAGCGCCCTGGCCGGGCCCACTGACATCCGCCGCCTGGTGCGGGACGCCTCGGAAGCGCCGGGGCTCGTGTTCCTCAAGCCCCGCCCCGTCAGCATCGTGGGCCGGGAGACGTTTACGGCCGACGTCGACCTCTCACCGGCCGGGCTGCTGCGGCGGGCCGGGGCAGTGGGAGAGCAAGGCGGCCGGATCGAGATTATCGAGGTCGACGGCGGTTCCCGGCCAGCGTGGGTGGTGATCATCCCCGGAACCCAGCAGGGCGCCCTGCCGGAAGGAACCAACCCCTTTGACCCCGCCGGAATCGCCGAGGCCCTGGGCTATGACTCGGCGTCGACGGCCCAGGCCATCAGGGAGGCGCTGCGGCAGGCCGGGGCCGCGGCCGGGGATCAGGTCGTGGCCGTCGGCTACAGCCAGGGCGGGATCCACGCGATGAATCTCAGCAAGGACCGTGCTGTCCTGGCCGAGTACGACCTCAAGTTCGTGCTGACCGCGGGCTCGCCGGTGGGCGGGATCAGCCCCGCGCCGGGGATCCGCAGCCTGCACCTCGAACATGAGCAGGACTGGGTGCCGGGGGCGGACGGACTGGCGAACCCGGACACCAGGGACCGGGTGACCGTGACCCTCACCAACCCGCTGGCGGTGCCGCCGCCACAGGATTTCGGCCTGGGTCCCGGGCACCGGTTGGAGAATTACGCTGACGGGGCCGCGCTCGTCTCCGCGAGCCGGGACAACACCCTGCAGGACTCCACCGCGGCACTGGCCGCAGTGGTGGGGACCGGCGGGGCGGCGTCGGTGACCAGGTTCTCGCTCCGGCGCGAGGCCCGGCCGGAACCGCGGGCAACGCCCGCAACCACTTCGGGCACGCCGCGCGGCACGGGCGCTTCTAACGATCGAGGGCAGGAAGGAAGCTCGCCACGAGGGACACCAGACTGATGATGATGGCGGCGAACACGGCAGTCCAGAAGAACGAGTCGATCGTGAAGTGCACAGTGGTGTAGCTGCTGATCCAGGAGGTCAAGTAGAGCATCGCGGCGTTGATGACCACGGTGAACAGGCCCAGGGTGAGGATAGTGATCGGCAGCGAGAGGAGGCTGACAATGGGCTTGACGAAGGCATTGACCAGACCGAAGATCAAGCCGATGAACAGGTAGCCCAAGATGATGCTGATGGTGCCGTCACTCTGGGTGGAAATATCCAGCCCGGTGAGGATCCAGCAGGCGATTGCAAGGGCCAGCCCGTTGATGATGACTCGTACGATGATTGAGCGCATGGCCCCATGCTGTCATACGCCCGGCGGCGACGGCAGGGACCATATTCCCCATGTCAGCAACGGCTATCCCCTACGGACAGCAATCGGCTCCCGCAACTGCGGCAGCGACCCGAAGTAGGCTAGTTGGCATGACTTCATCAGAGAATCCGGCCGGGGGCATCAGGCCCCGTCCGGTGGTAGACCTCCTCCCCCGCTACGCGGCCGGAAAACCCCCCGTCCCCGTGGAAGGCCTGACCAGCTACAAGTTGTCCTCCAACGAGAACCCGTTGCCCCCGATCCCTGCAGTGCAGCAGGCCATCGCGGCGCAGACCGATTTCAACCGCTACCCCGATCCGCTCTGCAGCAGGCTGCGTGAAGCGCTCGCCCGCTTCCTGGATGTTCCCGCCGAGGACATCGTCACGGGCGCCGGCAGCCTGGGCGCCCTGAACCAGCTGCTGACCACCTTCGCCGGCCAGAACGACGACGGCAAGGCCGACGAGGTCATCTACGCCTGGCGCTCGTTCGAGGCCTACCCGATCTGCGTCGGACTGGCCGGCGCCGAGAGCGTCCGGATCCCGCTGACATCCGACGGGCGGCATGACCTGGACGCCATGGCCGCCGCAGTGACTGCGCGGACCCGGATGATCCTGCTGTGCACGCCCAACAACCCCACCGGACCCATCCTGACGGCCGAGGAAACGGAGCGCTTCATCCAGGCCGTTCCGGCCGACGTCGTGGTGGTCATCGACGAGGCCTACCAGGAATTCGTGCGCGCCGGCGACGCCGTGGACGGCATCGCCATGTACCGCAAGTACCCCAACGTCGTCGTCCTGCGGACCTTCTCAAAAGCGCACGGCCTCGCCGGACTCCGTGTGGGCTACAGCGTCTCCAGGCCCGAACTGACGCAGCACCTGCGCGTCAGTGCCACCCCCTTCGCCGTGTCCCAGATCGCGGAAACGGCGGCCGTGACGTCGCTCGAGCACTTCGCCGATGTTGTAGAAAGGGTACAAAGCCTGGTGGACGAACGGGACCGGGTCACGGCGGGACTGCGTGAGCTCGGGTGGTTCGTCCCGGAGGCCCAGGGCAACTTTGTCTGGCTCAATCTGGGCGAAAACAGCGCGGAATTTGCCGCCCTGGCGGCGGAACGGGCGCTGTCCGTACGGGCCTTCGGCAACGAGGGCGTCCGGGTCAGCATCGGCGAAACGGAAGCCAACACCCGTTTCCTGGAGCTCTGTGCGATCTATACAAAACCGCCGCGGCGTTCCTAGCGCTTAACACTGCGCGCTCAGGCCGCCCCGTGCGGATAAAGTAAGGACCAGTAAGCCAAAATATATGCCGGACCTGGAATGTATTCCTGGTCCGGCATATATCCCAGCGATTGCGGCGCATTCGGATGCGGCAAGCAAGGAGACGGTATGGGCGCCACACATCTGCCCTCTACCGAGTTCGACGGAACCGGGATGGATGACCAGCTCGAAGCGGAGGCCGAGGCCCAACTGGGTGCCCCGGCCGAGCCGATGGTGCAGTTGCTGGACCCGGACGGCACCCTGGGCTCGGACCCGGTTTTCTCAAAATACGCCGAGAAGCTGGACCCGGGCACCCTGCGCGGCTTCTACGCGGATATGGCCAAGATCCGCCGCTTCGACGTGGAGGCCACCGCCCTGCAGCGGCAGGGCCAGCTGGCCCTGTGGGTCCCGCTCACCGGACAGGAAGCCGCCCAGATCGGCTCCGGACGGGCCAGCCAGCCGCAGGACTACATCTTCCCCACCTACCGCGAGCACGGCGTGGCCCTGACGCGGAACGTGGACCTGGCCGAGCTGCTGCGCCAGTTCCGGGGCGTCTCCAACGGCGGCTGGAACCCGAAGGACACGAACTTCCACCTCTACACGCTGGTCCTGGCCGCCCAGACCCCGCACGCCGTCGGGTACGCCATGGGCATCCAGCGGGACCAGAAACTGGCGGCCGCCAACGCCGTCGCCAGCGGTGAGGCGGGACAGGCCGTGGAGCCGAACGCCGCCGTCATGGTGTATTTCGGCGACGGCGCCAGCTCCGAAGGGGACGTCCATGAATCCATGGTGTTCGCCGCTTCCTATCAGGCGCCCGTGGTCTTCTTCTGCCAGAACAACCACTGGGCCATCTCCGTGCCAAGCTCCGTGCAGACCCGCATCCCGCTCGCGAACCGCGCCAAAGGCTACGGCTTCCCCGGTATCAGGGTGGACGGCAATGACGTGATCGCCGTCCACGCCGTCACGGAATGGGCGCTGGAGCGGGCCCGCGAGGGCCATGGTCCCGTACTGATCGAGGCGTTCACCTACCGGGTCGGGGCGCACACCACGGCCGATGACCCCACCAAATACCGTGCATCCGCCGAAGAAAGCCTCTGGCGTGCCAAGGACCCGCTGGCCCGGCTGGAGAAGTATCTCCGGGCCCAGGGCCTCGCGGATGACAGCTTCTTCGAGCAGGTCAAGGCCGACGGCGACGAGCTCGCCGCCTATGTCCGCAAGACCACCCACGACCTCGAAACCCCGGACATCCGGACTGCCTTCGCCAACACCTATGTGGAGGCCCACCCGCTGGTGGCCGAGGAACTGGCCTGGTTCGAGGAATACAGCGCAGGGTTCGCCGATGAGGCGTCCGCCGATGAGGCACGCACAGCCGAGACAGACAGGGCGGCCCGCTGATGACCACCATGACCATTGCGAAAGCCATCAATGAGGGTCTGCGGGCCACGTTGAACAACAACCCCCGCTCGCTGCTGATGGGCGAGGACATCGGGGCCCTTGGCGGCGTCTACCGGGTCACCGACGGGCTGATCGCCGAATTCGGCGCCGACCGCGTGGTGGATACCCCGCTGGCCGAATCCGGCATTATCGGCACCGCGATCGGCCTGTCCCTGCGCGGCTACCAGCCGGTCTGCGAGATCCAGTTCGACGGTTTCGTGTTCCCGGGGTTCAACCAGATCACCACCCAGCTGGCCAAGATGCACTCGCGCAGCAACGGCAACCTGACCGTTCCCGTCGTCATCCGGATTCCGTACGGCGGCGGCATCGGCTCCATTGAACACCACTCCGAATCGCCGGAGGCACTGTTCGCCCACACGGCCGGGCTGCGCATCATCACCCCCTCCAATCCGCACGATGCCTACTGGATGATCCAGCAGGCCGTCGACTGCCAGGATCCCGTGATCGTCTTCGAGCCCAAGCGCCGCTACTGGCTCAAGGGCGAGGTCGACACCGAGACCCCGGGCGCGTCCGCTGACCCTTTCAAGGCGCATGTGCTCCGCGAGGGCACCGACGCGACCGTCGTCGTCTACGGCCCGCTGGTGCCCGTGGCCCTCGCAGCGGCCGAGGCCGCCGCCGAGGACGGCCACAGCGTCGAGGTGATCGACCTCCGTTCCATCTCGCCGATCGACTTCGACACCGTCACGGCCTCGGTCCGGAAAACCGGCCGGCTGATCGTGGCCCACGAGGCCCCCACATTCGGCGGCATCGGCGGCGAAATCGCCGCGCGGATCAGTGAGCGGGCGTTCCATTCACTGGAGGCCCCCGTCATCCGCGTCGGGGGATTCCACATGCCCTATCCCGTGGCCAAGGTCGAAGAAGACTACCTGCCGGACATCGACCGCATCCTTGAGGCGCTCGACCGCGCCCTGGCGTACTGACGAGGACCCATGACGCTCAACAAGTTCAACCTTCCCGACGTCGGCGAAGGGCTGACGGAGGCCGAAATCGTCGCCTGGAAGGTCAAGGTCGGCGATACCGTGGCCGTCAACGACGTCCTGTGCGAGATCGAGACGGCCAAATCCCTGGTGGAGCTGCCCTCACCGTTCGCCGGGACCGTCACGGAACTGCTGGTGCCCGAGGGAGTCACGGTGGATGTCGGCACGCCGATCATCAGCGTGAGCGACGCCGTCGACGCCCCGGCGCCGGCCGCTGCGGCACCCGCCCCGGCGCCTGTAGCCCAGGAGCAGGCTGCCGCCGCGCCCATGTACGGCACGCTTCCGGCTGATGACTCCGACGCCGGCGAACCAGCCGGGCGCCCGGCCGGCGGGCCGCTCGTGGGCTCCGGCCCCAAGGCCGACGCCGTCAAGCGCCGGCGGCGGATTTCCGCCCCTGCGGCAGCCGGCCACGACGCCCCGTCCGCCGCGGCAGCCACCGGCGCTGCCGCCCCGGTGGTGGAGCAGGTGGGGGTGGAGGCCCACGACATATGGATCAACCCGGACGCGGCCAGCCGCCCTGCCGACGCGGCCGCGGGCCCGGCCGGCTCCGTTGAGGCGCGCCCCACCTTCGGCGGTGCCATCAGCGGCCTGGTCGGCAAGGTGCTGGCCAAGCCGCCGGTCCGCAAGATCGCCCGGGACCTCGGGATCAACCTGGCCGATGTCGTGCCTACCGGCGCCCGCGGTGAAGTGACCCGCGAGGACCTGGTGAGCTACCAGGCCCAGCGGGACGCCGAGGTGGACAAGGCGGACTCGTTCTGGGGCGAGTCCGGCCGCCCGCAGGACCAGCGGATCGAGCGGATCCCGGTCAAGGGAGTCCGCAAAGCCACCGCGAAGGCCATGGTCGAATCCGCGTTTGCCGCGCCGCACGTCAGCATCTTTGTCGACGTCGATGCCAGCCGCACCATGGAATTCGTCAAACGCCTCAAGGCCTCCCGCGACTTCGAAGGCATCAAGGTCTCCCCGCTGCTGATCCTGGCCAAGGCGGTCATTTGGGCCGCGGCGCGAAACCCGAGTGTCAACGCAACGTGGGTGGACAACCCGGACGGCAGCGATTCCGCGGAGATCCACGTCAAGCACTTCATGAACCTGGGCATCGCGGCCGCCACGCCCCGCGGGCTGATGGTGCCGAACATCAAGAACGCCCAGGACCTCTCGCTCAAGCAACTGGCCCTGGCCCTGAACGAGCTCGCCACGACGGCGCGGGCCGGCAAGACCCAGCCTGCCCAGATGCGCGGCGGCACGCTCACCGTGACCAACATCGGCGCCCTCGGGATCGACACCGGAACGCCGATCATCAACCCCGGCGAGGTCGCCATCGTGGCGTTCGGCACCATCAAGCAAAAGCCTTGGGTCCTGGACGGCGAAGTCATTCCGCGCTGGATCACCACCCTCGGCGGCTCCTTCGACCACCGCGTGGTGGACGGCGACCTTTCGGCCCGCTTCATGGCCGACGTCGCCGCCATCCTGGAAGAGCCGGCCCTGCTGCTGGACTAGCCGGCGAAACCGGCCACGAAACCGGCCGCGAAACCGCAGAACCCCGCCGCTGAACCTTTCAGCGGCGGGGTTTCTCAGTGTTGGGGTTTCTCAGCGTTGCGGTTTCTCAGTGTTGGGGTTTCTCAGCGTTGCGGTTTCTCAGTGACGGCCAGCCTGGCCCGGGCCGCTCAGTTTCCCGAGTATGCGGTCAGGATCTGGACCAGCGCGGGATCGCCGCTCATGCCGGCGAGGGCGGCCGAGGCGGCAAACATCAGGCCCGCGAGCCCCGCGCAGCACGCGCTGATTCCCGTCAGGAACTTCCAGTCCTCCCGGAACACGCTGCGCAAGGTGTCGGGCATGCGCAGTCCCGGGGCAATCAGGTTGGGTGCGCTGTCCGTCGATCCGTCGTCCAGGAACGCGACAACGCGACCGGCACCGCGGTCCACGCGCATGGCGCTGATGTGGTTGCCGTGCCGGGCCAGCAGGATGTCGTGGCCAACCAGCTGGCGGCGCTGAAGAGTGATCATGGGGCTCCCTTGGTAGGTGGGTTCTCGGACGTCCGCACCATCGCAGGGCACCTCCCATTTTACTGAGCCGGTCCGCGCCGGGCGGCCCGCTGGGCGGTGAGGCTGCCCACGACAGAGGGTGATCCTCATCAAGTCCGGACACGCCACGACCGGACACAGCCAAGTCCGCGCCCTCCTGTCCCGCGGCTACGCCCGGCACTAGAGTGGCACCAGCCGCCGACAGCCCGGGCGGAAGCGGATCAAAGGAGATGTTGCGTGTTTTCAAGCCCGTACCCCGACGTCGATGTTCCCAACCTCGGCATTTACGATTACCTCTTCGGCGCTCTGGCAGAGGAGGACCTGGACCGGGTCGCCGTCGTCGATGGCGCCAGCGGTGCGGAGACCACCTACCGGGCGCTGCGCGGGCAGATCGACGCCCTCGCCGGTGCCGTCGCCGCCCAGGGCCTGGGCGTGCACGGCGTGGCCGCCATCCTGTGTCCCAACGTCCCCGCCTTTGCGACCGTCTTCCACGGCCTGCTCCGGGCAGGCGCAACGGTCACCACCATCAACGCCCTGTACACGGCCGACGAGATCGCCACCCAGCTCACCGACGCCGGCGCGGACTGGCTCTTCACCGTATCGGCGCTGCTGCCGGCCGCCCGGGAGGCCGCCGAAAGGACCGGGATCCCTGCCTCACGGCTCGTGGTGCTCGACGGCGCCGACGGCCACCCCTCGCTGGCCGACTTGCTCGCCACGGGCGCACCGGCACCCCGCGTCTCGTTCGATCCCGCCACGCATGTGGCCGTGCTGCCCTACTCCTCCGGCACCACCGGCCGGCCGAAGGGGGTCATGCTCAGCCACCGCAACCTGGTCGCCAACGTGGAACAGGCCAGGGGTCTGCTCGACGTCGGCCCCGAAGACCGGGTCCTGGCGCTGCTCCCGTTTTTCCACATCTACGGGCTGACCGTGCTGCTGAACCTCGCGCTGCGCCAGCGGGCCAGGCTTGTGACCATGCCCCGGTTCGACCTGCCCGAGTTCCTGCGGATCATCCAGGACCACCGGTGCAGCTACCTGTTCATCGCGCCTCCCGTGGCCGTGGCGCTGTCCAAGCACCCGCTCGTTGCCGAGTACGACCTCGGCTCGGTGCACACCACCCTTTCCGGTGCGGCGCCGCTGGACGGCGAACTTGGCAAGCGCCTGGCCGAACGCCTCGGCTGCCAGGTCCTGCAGGGCTACGGCATGACCGAGATGAGCCCGGTATCGCACCTCATTCCGCGCCAAAGTCGCGATGGGCTCAGGGCCCCCGTCAGTTCCGTGGGGTACACGGTGCCGAACATGCAGTGCCGCCTCGTGGACCCGGCCACGGGGGAGGAGATCCCGGTTCCCGCGGAAGGGACCAGCGCGCCGGGGCACCTGTTGTGCCGCGGGCCGAATGTGATGCTCGGCTACCTCAACCGGCCGCAGGAAACCGCGGACACCCTGGACGCGGACGGCTTCCTGCGCACCGGGGACATCGCCACGGTGCGGGCGGACGGGGTGGTGACGGTCGTGGACCGGCTCAAGGAACTGATCAAGTACAACGGCTACCAGATCGCCCCGGCGGAACTGGAGGCGCTGCTCCTCACCCACCCCGGCATCGCCGACTCCGCGGTGGTCGGCTCCCTCGACGCCGACGGCCAGGAAGTGCCCAAGGCGTTCGTGGTCCGCCAGCCGGGCGCGGACGGCGATGCCTTGGACCTGGCGGGCGTCATGGACTTCGTGGCGGCCCGGGTGGCGCCGTTCAAGAAAATCCGACAGGTTGAGTTCATCGACGCCGTGCCGAAATCCGCCTCAGGAAAGATCCTGCGGCGGATGCTTGGGTCTGCAGGCTCAGACACCGGCCAAGCCGCCGTGCCAGCAATGGCACCGAAGCAGCGGTAGCGCCTCAGTCGGCGTCGGTTTTGGCGATGTAGACGTCACAGGGGGCGTTGTGGGCCACGCTGTTCGCAACGCTCCCCAAGACCCGGCCGATTCCGCTCATGCGCCGGTTGCCGACCACGATCATCAAGGCACTGGTCCGTTCGGCTTCCCGGATCAGGGCCTCGGCCGGCTTGCCCCGCGCGGCGGCGTAGGTGACGGTGATGTCCGGGCGGCGCAGGCCTTCCGCGACCGAGCGCGCAACCGTTTCCGCGTTGCCGGCGTCGGAAACGATCCACTGGTCACTGCCGCTGCCGAAGACCTGTGTCTTGTCGCTGTCAAAGGCGCTGACCACATGAAGTGTCGCCCCCACGGAAACTGCGAGGTCGCGCGCGGTGTGCGCCGCCCGCAGTGCAGTTTCACTGCCGTCGACGCCGACAACGATTATTCCGGTCATGGACCGCTCCTCTTTCAACGAGTAATGCTGTTTAGTGTGCCTGGCCGATCAACTGGCCCCAGCGCGCCCCAGTCGAGGCCCCGCATGGATCCTGCCGGTGTTCACGCTACAGGGCGGCCAGGGCTTCCCGCAGGACCGGCGCGAGCCGCCGCACACCCTCGCGGATCGATTCGGGCGGCACCGCGCTGAACGCCAGCCGGATCTTGTTCGACGGGTCGTCCGAGTTTGTAAAGGCCGCTCCCGGAATGAAGACGACGCCGGCGTCGATGGCCTTCCTCAGCAGCGGGTAAGTATCCACGCCGTCGGGCAGCGTGACCCACACGAAGAAGCCGCCCTCGGGGCGCGTCCAGGTCAGTCCCTCCGGCATGTAGTCGGCCAAAGCGGCCAGCATTGCCTCGCAACGTTCCTGGTACAGCCCCCGATACGTCTCGATCTGGCCGCGCCAGTCGTAGTCGCGCAGATAGGCCGACACCAGCATCTGGTTCAGCGTCGGCGGGCACAGGGTGACGGCCTCCGACGCCAGGTAGTACCTGCGCTGCAGGTGGGCCGGGACCAGGGCCCAGCCGATCCGCAGGCCCGGGGCGAAGATCTTGGAAAAGGACCCCATGTAGATGACGTCATCCGGGTTGGCCGCCCGCAGGGGGATGAGCGGCTTGCCGTCGAAGCGGAGCAGGCCGTAGGGGTTGTCCTCCAGCACCAGAATATTCGCGCGACGGCATATATCCACCACGGATTGCCGGCGTTCCGCGGACAGGGTGATGCCGGACGGGTTGTTGAAGCTGGGAATGGTGTAGAGGAACTTGACGTTCTTGCCCGCGGTCTGGAGGGCGGCGATCTTTGCCTCCAGCAGATCAGGGATGATGCCGTCACCGTCCATCGGCACCGTTTCGACCTCCACCTGGTAGGCCTCGAAGGTGTTGAGGGCCCCGACATAGGTGGGGTCCTCGACGAGGACCACGTCGCCCGGATTGCAGAAAACCTTGGTGGCCACATCCTGCGCGGACTGCGAGCCGGCCGTGATGACGATGTTCGCGGGGTCGGCGTCCAGGATCCCCTCTGCCGCCATGACCTCGCAGATCTGGATGCGGAGCTCTTCAGTGCCTTGGCCGCCGCCGTACTGCAGGGCGGTCATCCCCTGCTCGGCGATGATCTTCGCGGCGGTCTGACCCAGGCGTTCCAGCGGCAGGGACTGCAGGTAGGGGCTGCCCCCGGCGAGGGAGACGAGGCCGGGGCGCATCGAGATGTCGAAAACATCCCGGACCGCCGACTGTTTGATATTTGCTGCGCGCTCCGAGAACAGGATCTCGTGGCGGTGGGCGGACGTAGCCGCACGTTCGATTGCGTCAATGGCCTCGGCCGGAAGTACTGCTGCGGCGGCATCAAGTGTTTCGTGGGTCACAAACCCAAGGATACTACCCGTGTTGTCTTGGGGGAAACGATTGTTTCCAAATGATGCCCGGGCCGAAAGCGACCGGGCTGCTCCGGGCGGCCCGAGGCCCCCGGCAGCCGTGTGCTGCCGGGGGCCCGGGAGGTATCTGGAGCGGAGTGCGGGGTGCGGTAGCTTACGCCGCTTCCGCAGCGGGAGCCTCGGCCAGCGCGTCGAACACGCCCTTGATCTGCTCGACAACTTCGGCGTCGTCCTTGGGGTGAACCTCGGCGAAGCGGACCATCGAGCCCGGGACTGCCAGCTTGACGTTTTCGAGGACCTGGGCGCCGGCGATGCCGACGGCCTTGCGGGCCTCGTCCTGGGCCCATACGCCGCCGAACTGGCCAAAGGCGGTTCCGACAACCGCGGTGGGCTTGCCGGACAGGGCGCCTGCGCCGAAGGGGCGGGACAGCCAGTCGATGGCGTTCTTCAGCGATGCCGGGACGGTGCCGTTATGCTCCGGCGTGACCAGCAGGATGGTGTCGGCCTCGTTGGCGGCGGCCCGCAGGGCGGCGGCGGCCGCGGGCACCTGGCCTTCGACGTCGATGTCCTCGTTGTAGAAGGGGATGTTACCCAGGCTCTCGTGAATGACCACGTCCACCTGTTCCGGGGCGTTGAGCGCGATGGCCTCGGCCAGCTGCAGGTTGGTGGAGCCGGCGCGAAGGCTGCCGACGAGAGTGAGGATGGTCTTCTTGGACATGTGTACTCCTGTGCATCACGCCGCGGGGTGATTCCGGCGGCTGGTGGATCGTGAGGCTTTGGGGGCCTTCACCCATCCTAAACGGACTGCGGTCCGGTTATATTCCGGGGCGCTAGAATCAGCGGTGTGAGCCTCATTCCGATCCGTCCCGGTGCCCAGTCCGGGGCAGGGCGCCCCGTCGCGCCCGCCGCAGAATCAGCGCGCAGCGACGCGATGCGCAACAGGGAGCTCCTGCTCTGCGCCGCCCGGGAAATCGTTGAGGAATCCAGCGCCGACGCCCTCACCATGGACCGGCTGGCGCAGCGCGCCGGAGTTGGAAAAGGGACGGTCTTCCGGCGGTTCGGCAGCCGTGCCGGGCTGATGATGGCGCTCCTTAGCGACGCCGAGGCCGAATTCCAGGGCCGGTTCATGTTTGGTCCGCCCCCGGTAGGTCCCGGCGCGCCGCCCCTGGAGCGGCTGATCGCCGTGGGCGCCGCCCGCATTGACTGGATCCTGGAATTCGGGGAGCTGGCGCGGGCCGCCGACGCCTCGGTCTACAACAGGTTCGATGTCCCGCCGGCCGTCCTCTGGCGCCGTCATCTCGAGATGCTGCTGCGCGAAGCCGGCGTGACGGCGGACCCGTGGGTCATGGCGTCGGCCCTCGGGGCGTCGCTGGAGCCGGAACTGTTGCTTCATTCCGTCGGCGTGCACGGGATTGCGCCGGAGCGCCTTGCGGACACCTGGCGGGAGCTTGTCACGCGCGTAGTGTGCGGCTCCTAGCGGCGCAGCCGGTTCCGTGGTCCAAATCCATTCCACGGAGTTATTCATAACGATCTGTAGCGAAGCCGCCGTGTCGCGGCCCGTGAGAGCCCGGCGGAGCCCGGCTAATGTGATAGCTTCCTCTGGAATGTGACCCGCAACATAGCCCACAAGGGCTCAGCCGCAAGGCATGCGGGCGGCCGGAAACCAGCTGGCCCATACTCCCGAACCGGCTGCGGAACCCGCTGCCGGATGGGGACGACGGAAGGATCGACGTTGTGAATAATCTTGTCCCTGGCACAGGCGGGCCCGCCCGTGCGGCCGCAGCCGTGACGCACGGATCTGCTCAGGCAACGGCGATCCAGAACTAGCCGCTCCATGCTTCGATATCTCGCCAAACGTGCGCTCACGTATGTCTTCATGATCTTCCTGACCACCAGTGCCGGCTATCTCCTGGCTGTGAGCACGCTGCAGCCGGCGCTGCTTGAGCAGGAGCGGATTCCGCGGCCCACGCCCGAGCAGGTGGTCAATTCCTTCCGGCTCAAGGGGCTCGATCCCACCCTCAACCCGTGGGAGCGCTACGTCGACTGGCTCACCGCCATTCTCACCCGCTGGGACTGGGGACGGAGCCCCAACGGTGCCTTCATCAACGCCGAGTTCGGCGACCGGGTCTGGATCTCAACCCGGCTCTTCCTGGCCTCGATCATCCTGACCCTCGTGATCGGCGTCGCCCTCGGCGTCTTCACCGCGGCCCGGCAGTACAAGGCCTCGGACCGGGCCATCACCTCGTACAGCTACCTCATGTACATCGTCCCCGCACCGATCGCCTACTTCCTGGTGCAGCTGGGCGCCATCAACATCAACGAGTCGGTCGGGGAGCGGGTCTTCTTTGTCACCGGCATCTCCACCCCGGGCCTGGACGGCGACGGCTGGGCCCAGTTCGTCGACATGCTCGCCCACTACGCCGTGCCCACGTTCGCCATCACGATTGTGGGCTGGGGCGCATACCAGATCGCCCAGCGCCAGTATCTGCTGGACAACGTCAACGCCGACTTCGTCAGGACGGCGCGGGCCAAGGGCCTGACCCGCAACCAGGCCATCAGCCGGCACGCCCTGCGGGTGTCCTTCATCCCCGTGGCGCAGAGCATTGCGTTCACCATCCCGGCCATCTTCGCCGGCGGCTTCTTCGCCGAGAAAATCTTCGCCTGGCACGGCGTCGGGTCCTGGTCCATCGACTCAATTGCCCTGCAGGACGTCAACGCGGCCACCGCGACCCTCGCCTACGGCTCCGTCATCTTCGCGGTCGGAGCGATCCTCGCCGACTTCGCCACCACGCTCGTGGACCCGAGAGTGCGGGTGCAGTAATCATGACCAACCTCAACACGATTGACCCAGCCGCCGTCCTGGACGAAGGAAAGTTCGGCGACGACGAGGTCGTGATCGGCAAGTCGCGCATCATCCTGCGGCGCTTCCTGCGCAACCGGACAGCGGTCGCCGGCCTCGCCATCTTCCTGGCCCTGACCCTCTTCTCCTTCATCGGCGGCTTCTTCGGCAGCTGGGACAAGGAGACCATCGACCCCTTCAACATCGGCATGCCGCCCTCCGCGGAGCACCTGCTGGGCACCTCCCAGGCCGGGATCGACCTCTACGCCCTGACCGTCGAGGGCACCAGGGTCTCCATCCTGATCGGCGTCGTCGTCGGCCTCGTCTCGGTGCTGATCGCCGCCGTCTACGGCTGCACCATGGCGTTCTTCGGCCGCAAGGTGGACAAGGTCATGCTGTTCATCCTCGAAGCCCTGATCATGATGCCGGCCCTGCTGGTAGTCGCGGTGGCCACGAGCGGCGGCGCCAACGGCCTGAAGAACACCGTCCCGAGCTGGCTGCTGCTCATCATCGTTCTGCTGGTCTTCAGCTGGATGGGGACCGCACGCCTCATCAGGTCCCTGTCGCTCTCCCTCATGCAGCGTGACTTCGTCAAAGCCTCCCAGTACATGGGCATCCCGCCGCGCCGGATCGTCTGGCGCCACCTCGTGCCGAACATCGGCTCCCTGCTGGTCCTGGAAGTCACCCGCGGCGTCACCGGCGCCATCCTCGCCGAGGTCGCGTTCTCCTTCATCGGCATCGGCATCAAGGTCCCCGACGTGAGCCTGGGCGTCCTGATCGGCCAGTCGACCTCCCAGGTTTCCACCTTTCCGTGGATGTTCTGGGCGCCCCTGATCGTGATGTTCCTGCTGACCGGCTCGCTCGCCATGATGAACGACGGCCTCCGCGACGCGTTCGACCCCAGCTCCAGCTCCGTTGGCCGCGCCAAGAGGAGCAAGGCCACTGGCCACGCCACCGGCGGCGCCACCGGCAAGACACAGAAGAAGAGCAAATGACCAGCAACACCACCGCACGGGACACCGCGCAAGGGACCGCCGAGCGCCTCCACGCCGCCGGGCTGCACGCCCCCACGAGCGCGGTCCTCTCCGTCCGGGACCTCAACGTCCGCTTCAACACGGAAAACGGCGTGGTGCACGCGGTCCGCGGCGTCGACTTCGACGTGATGCCCGGCAAGACGCTGGGCATTGTGGGCGAGTCCGGCTCCGGCAAATCCGTCACGTCCATGGCGATCATGGGCCTGCTGCCCGCGACGGCGGAAATCACCGGTTCCGTCCGGCTGCAGGGCAAGGAGCTCCTGGGGCTCAGCGACAAGGCCATGTGCCGCCACCGCGGCAGCGACCTCGCCATGGTGTTCCAGGACCCGCTGTCCTCCCTGACCCCGGTCTACACGGTCGGCACCCAGATCATCGAGGCCCTGACCGTCCACAACCCGACCATGAGCAAGCAGGCCAAGGAGGCACGCGCCGTCGAACTCCTGGGGTTGGTCGGCATCCCCAGCCCGAAGGACCGGCTCAAGGCCTTCCCGCACGAGTTCTCCGGCGGCATGCGCCAGCGCGTCATGATCGCCATCGCGATCGCCAACAACCCGCGGGTTCTGATCGCCGATGAGCCGACGACGGCGCTGGACGTCACCATCCAGGCGCAGGTCCTCGAGGTGCTCCACGCCGCCCAGGAGGAGACCGGCGCCGCGGTCGTCATGATCACGCACGACCTCGGCGTGGTCGCCGGCATGGCGGACGACATCATGGTGATGTACGCGGGCAGGCCGGTGGAGACCGGCAGCGTCGATGACATCTACTACAGCCCGCGGATGCCCTACACGATGGGCCTGCTCGGTGCGGTCCCGCGCGTGGACGTCGCGGAAAAATCGTCGCTGGTGCCGATCGACGGCATCCCCCCGAACCTCACCCAGCCGCCCACCGGCTGTTCGTTCGCGCCGCGGTGCCCGCTGGCCAGCGAGGCCTGCCTCGACGGCGAACCGGACCTTCGGGCGGTGGCGCCCGGCACCGGGCACAGCGCCGCGTGCATCAAGAGCGAGGCCCTCGCCGACGTCGATGTCCACACGGTTTTCGCCGTCCCGGCCGTGCCGGTATCCCGCTTTGACAGCCTTCCCCGGCACGAACGCAAGACTGTCCTGGAACTCCGCGACGTCAGGAAGCACTTTCCGCTGATGAAGGGCGCCCTGATCAAGCGCAGGATCGGCACGGTGAAGGCCGTGGACGGGCTGAGCTTCGATATCCGTGAGGGCGAGTGCTTCTCGATCGTGGGGGAGTCGGGCTGCGGAAAGACCACCACCCTGCTGGAAATCATGGAGTTCCACAAGGACCAGGACGGCGAGGTGGTGATCGGCGGGCTGAGCAACAAGCAGGCCGCGGACGCCCGGGCCAAGAGCGCCATGCGCAAGGAACTGCAGATGGTGTTCCAGGATCCCACCGGGGCACTGGATCCGCGCTTCACCGTCTACGAGGTCCTGGCCGAGCCGATGGAAAACCTGGGCATGCCCAAGGCTGCCATCCGGAAGCGGATCATGGAGCTCATGGAGCTGGTGGGCCTGCAGGCGGACCACGTCAACCGGTTCCCCAACCAGTTCTCCGGCGGCCAGCGCCAGCGCATCGGCATTGCCCGCGCCCTCGCGGTGAACCCCCGGCTGGTGGTCCTGGATGAGCCCGTCTCCGCCCTCGACGTATCGGTGCAGGCCGGCGTCATCAACCTCCTGGACAAGCTCCGTGCCGAACTCGGCCTCAGCTACCTCATGGTGGCCCATGACCTCTCCGTGGTCCGGCACATCTCCAACCGCGTTGCCGTCATGTACCTGGGCAAGATCGTGGAGATCGGCGACGTCGACGCCGTCTTCGACAACCCCCGCCACCCCTATACCCGTGCCCTGCTCTCCGCGATCCCGGTACCGGATCCGGAGCTGGAGCGCACCCGCGAGCGGATCATCCTCCAGGGCGACCTGCCCTCGCCGCTGGAAGCGCCGGCAGGCTGCAACTTCGCCACCCGCTGCCCCGTGTTCGCGGCCCTGCCGCCGGCCAGGCAGGAGAAGTGCCTGACCCTGGAGCCGGCCCTCGAAGCGTCCGCCACCGACCAGCAGTTCGCCTGCTTCTACCCGGACGGCGAACTGGACGCGGACATGCTGGTTGTCCACGAAAACCACTGAATCACCGGACCAGCACACCACCCGAGAACCCACGCATCACACTCGCATGAAAAAATGAAGGGGATCACATGAAAAATCGGACCAGGATCGGCGGCCTCACCGCCGTCGTGGCAGCCCTCGCGCTGACCGCTTGCGGCAGCGGTGGCGCCTCAACCACCGCCCAGAGCGCCAAGGCACAGGATGCCTCCGGCGACCTGAGCAAGCTGGTCAGCGTCAACGCCAAGAAGGCCGCCGACCTGCAGCAGGGCGGTACCGTGACGCTGCCGCTGGGCAACATCGGACCGGACTTCAACGGCTTCTCCAACGCGGGCAACTCGGCGGACAACACCGAACTGCACTACCCGATCGACGAGGCCGGCTACGTGGGCTGCTGGAAGCTGGACTTCGACGGCACCGCCAACCTCAACAAGAACTTCTGCGAAGACTTCAAGAGCGAGGTCAAAGACGGCAAGCAGACCATCACCATCAAGATCAACCCGAAGGCCGCCTACAACGACGGCACCCCGATCAACGCCGCCACGTTCGAGAACACGTGGAAGATGCTCAATGGCCAGAACAAGGACATCGACATCGTCAGCTCCGGGGCCTACGAGTTCATCGACTCCGTCAAGGCGGGAAGCAGCGACAAGGAAGTCGTTGTCACCACCACACAGCCGGTGTACCCGCTCAGTGACATGTTCGGCGGCTTCATCCCGCAGACCGTGAACACTCCCGAAATCTTCAACACCGGCTTCACGGGCGAACTGCACCCCGAGTGGATGGCAGGCCCGTTCAAGGTCGACAAGTTTGACTCCGCCGCGAAGACTGTCTCCCTCGTGCCGAATGACAAGTGGTGGGGCGAGAAGCCGGTCCTGGACAAGGTGATCTTCCGCCAGCTGGAGGCCAGCGCCGAGATCGCCGCCTTCAAGAACGGCGAAATCGACATGGCCGACGGCCGCACGCTGACGAAGTACAAGCAGCTTGAAGGCTCCAAGAACTCCGAGGTCCGCCGCGGCCAGCGCCTCTTCGCCGGCGGCCTGAACCTCAACGCCCTCAAGGCCCCGCTCACCGACGTCGCAGTCCGCAAGGCAATCTTCACCGCCGTGGACCGCCCCGCCATCCGCGCCGTCCGCTTTGGCGGACTGAACTGGGAAGAGAACAGCTCGGGCTCCATGATGCTGATGCCGTTCTCGAAGTACTACCAGGACAACTACCCGGTCAAGGAAACCGGCGCCGACGCGGCCAAGAAGGTCCTGACCGAGGCCGGCTACAAGGCCAACGCCAAGGGCATCATGGAAAAGGACGGCGTCCCGGCGTCGTTCAAGATCACCAACTTCGGTGACGACCCCACCGGCCTCGCCACCGTTCAGACGCTCCAGAAGCAGCTTCAGGCGGCCGGCATGGACGTTGGCATCGACCAGCGCGGTGACGCCGACTTCGGCAAGGTGGTTGGCAGCCGCGACTTCCAGCTCACCATCAGCGGCTACACGGTAGGCGCCGACGCCACCTCCGGCGTGAAGCAGTTCTACGATTCCAAGACCAACGAGAACGAACTCGGCGACGCCGAACTGGACAAGGCCATCAAGGACCTTGCCTCCATCCAGGACGACGCCCAGCGCAACAAGGCCGCCATGGACGTCGAGAAGAAGCACATGGAGAAGTACTTCTCCATGGGCGTGATCATGAACGGCCCGCAGATCTACTTCGCCCGTACGGGCCTGGCCAACTACGGTGCGGCCCTGTTCCAGACCCCGGACTGGAGCGTCGTCGGCTGGCAGAAGAGCTAGTCCCGGCAAGCACCACGCACTAACAAGCAGCACGGCCGAGGCCGGTGCCCCTGGAATCATCCGGGCGGCGCCGGCCTTGTTCGATTAAGCCCTGCCGGACAGGCGCCCCGGTGCATGCCCAGCCGGTAGCCTTGGCACCATGAGCAACGATTCAACCCGGCCCATCCGCACCGCCGTCGCCGGTTTCGGCCTTTCGGGCAGCGTCTTCCACGCCCCGTTCATCGCCGCAAACCCGGCCTATTCGCTCGATGCCATTGCCACCTCCGACGCCGCCAGGAGATCTGCCGCCGCACACAGCTATCCGGCGGCCAGGATCGTCGACACCCCGGCCGATATCCTGGAGCTCGCCGGCGAACTGGACCTGCTGGTGCTCGGCACGCCGCCCGCCACCCACTACCCACTCGCGAAAGCGGCGCTGGAAGCCGGCCTCGACGTCGTCGTCGACAAGCCCTTCGCTGTCAGCAGCGCCGAGGGGCAGGAGCTCATCGACTTGGCCGGGCGGCTGGGCCGGGTGCTCACGGTGTTCCAGAACCGGCGCTGGGACGGCGACTTCCTCACCGTTAAAGCCCTCATGGACACCGGAGCCTTCGGCACCGTGAGCCGCTTTGAGTCCCGCTTCGAGCGATGGTCGCCCGACGTCCCCAAAGCATGGAAGGCGGTCGCAACGGCGGACGACGGCGGCGGGGTGCTGTTTGACCTCGGCACCCACCTGCTGGACCAGGCCGTGCAGCTTTTTGGGCCGGCCACGCTCATTCACGCGGAACTGGCGGCCCGGCGGCCCGGAGCCAAGGCGGACGACGACGTCTTCCTGGTCCTGCGGCACAGCTCCGGGGTGACCAGCCACCTGTGGATGAACATGCTGTGCGCCCAGCAGGGCCCGCGCTACCGCATCCTGGGCAGCGAGGGCGGTTTCACCAAGCACGGCGTGGACCCGCAGGAGCCGTACATCCTGGCCGGGGGAAGCCCGCTGGATGCCGACTACGGCGTGGAAGATCCGGACTGGGCCGGGCTGCTGGGGCGCGACGGGCACCTGGACCGGCTGCCCACCGAGCGCGGCGCCTACCCCGAGTTTTACCGGATCCTGGCCGCCAAGATCGCCGACGGCGGCGCAAGCTCGTCGCTGCCCGTCCCCGTCGACCCCGCGGGCCCGCTCCAGGTGTTGCAGCTGATCGAGCAGGCCCGGTCCCTGGCCTAGGTTCTCGGCACGGTGCGGGCTTAAACAGCCATCGGCTGCTCCGAAAACGCCCTTCTGGGTGTCCAAAAAAGGGCGGTTTGGGCCCACACCGGCAGGGTTCCCTGGCCGAGCTTGCGAGGCGAGGGGGCCGGTGGGGAGGAGCAGCCGATGAAGTGCTGGCTACGCGGAGATGTGTTGGCTACGCGGAGACCAGCTCGTGCCAGTCGGCGACGAGGGGCAGGTTGTGCGCCTCGGAGACCGAGCGGTGCGCAACCTTGCCGCCGGCGATGTTCAGGCCGGCGGCCAGGGCGGCGTCGCGCTCAAACGCAGCCTTGACACCCAGGTTCGCCAGCGAGACGGCGTAGCGCAGGGTGACGTTGGTCAGCGCGTACGTGGAGGTGTTCGGGACGGCGCCGGGCATGTTGGCGACGCAGTAGAAGATCGTGTTGTGGACCTTGTACGTCGGTTCCTGGTGCGTGGTGGGGTGCGTGTCCTCGAAGCAGCCGCCCTGGTCCACGGCGATGTCGACCAGCACGGAGCCGGGCTTCATCCGGGACACGAGCTCGTTGGTGACGAGCTTCGGTGCCTTGGCGCCGGGGATCAGGACCGAACCGATCACGAGGTCGGCGTCGACCACGGACTTCTCGATCTCGTACTTGTTGGACGCGACAGTCTTCAGGCGGCCTTGGTACTGGGCGTCCAGTTCGCGCAGGCGGTTGATGTTGATGTCCAGGATGGTGACGTCGGCACCCAGGCCCAGGGCCATGGCGGCAGCGTTGGTGCCGGCAACACCGGCGCCGAGGACAACGACCTTGGCCGGACGGACGCCCGGGACGCCGCCGAGCAGCACGCCCTTGCCGCCAGCCGGCGCCATCAGGGACGTGGCGCCGACCTGCACGGACAGCCGGCCGGCAACCTCGGACATCGGGGCCAGCAGCGGCAGGGACCTGCCCTCCTGGACGGTCTCGTAGGCGATGGCGGTGACGCCGGAGTTGATCAGGGCCTGGGTCAGTTCCGGTTCGGCGGCCAGGTGCAGGTAGGTGAAGAGGATCAGGCCCTTGCGGAAGCGGTGGTATTCGGCCTTGACCGGCTCCTTGACCTTCAGCACCATGTCGGCGCGGCCCCAGACGTCGTCGGCTTCGGCGACGATCTCGGCACCGGCGATCGCGTATTCCTCATCCGTGATGCCGGAGCCCAGGCCCGCGCCGCGCTCGACGAGGACCTCGTGGCCGTGGGTCCGGAATTCATGGACGCCGGCCGCCGTGATGGCGACGCGGAACTCGTTGTTCTTGATCTCTTTGGGTACGCCGATGATCATTTGTTAGCTCCAGTAGGTGGTGGCCTCGTGGGCCTGGATGAGCGGGGGATTCGTACTTCCAGAATAAATCCCGCTGTGAGGCACGCGACAGGTGCCGCCGCCGGGCATTGGGCGCCCGCCGCGTCATTCCGGGGTTTTTCAAAACATGGGATAGACATTTGTCGATGGAGCGGGCGTCAGGTGTCGGCTCGTGTCCGTCCCGGCTGCATTCGCAGTGCGGCGGGCGGGGGCAGTAGTCTGGCAGGATGCAGCAGCAGGACGTGGAGCAGCTCGTGGAGCAGGTGGCGCAGCGGCTGGGCCGCGGCCTCTCCCTCGAGGACCTCGACGGTCTGCTCCTCGCCTACAGTTCCAACCAATCCCATGCGGACCGCGTCCGGGTGAACTTCCTGCTCAGTAAGCGTGTCCCCGTGGACGTCATCGCGTGGCAGCTCTCCCACGGGATCGCGACGGCGGTCCGGCCGGTCGTCGTGCCGGCCAACGCGGACCTCGGCATGCTCGGGCGCGTGTGCGTGCCGCTGCTGGTGCGGGGCTTCCGGGTGGGGTACCTGTGGGTCCAGCTCGACGCCGAGGAACCCAGCGCCGCGACCGTCCTCGCCCAGCTGCCGGACGTGGCCCCGGAGCTGGAACAACTGTCCACCCTGCTGCTGGATTCCAATACGGCCGAGTCCGAGTTCCGGCGCCGGCGCGAACAGGAGTTCCTGGCCGCGTGCGCCGGCGAGGCCAACGCGGCGGCGGCCGTCGCGGGCTGGAAAGAGGTCCAGGGCAAGGGACCCTGGCAGCTGGTGACCGTCCTGGACGCGGATGGCTGGGCCGGTGGCTCGGATCCCATCGCCGACACGCTCATTCACCGCTCCGCGGCGCTGCAGGCGACCATCGGGGTGGACGCCGCACTGTTCAGCGCCGGCACGGAGACCCACGCGGTGGTGCTCTTCAAGGAATCCACGGGACGCGCCGACCACGCCCAGGTGCTGGTCCACTACCAACTCGAACTCGCCAAACGCTCCGGGCGCACGGTCCGGCGGATCATCCTGGGCACGTCCGAGGGATTCGCCAAGCCTCGGGAACTGGCCGAGGCCTACCGGCAGTCACGGCAGGCGGCCCAGGCCGCGGCGGTGGATCCCCAGTTGGGCGAGCTCGTCGACTGCCGGGCCACCGGCGTCTACCAGCTCCTGGCCTCGGCCGGCGGCGGCGCGGGAGCCTGGGCAGACGCGGGTTCCGTGTATTTCCGCCTCCTCGAGGACCATGACCGCAACCACGAGCTGCTGCCCGTGCTGGAGCTGTTCTACGACAACGACGGCTCGGTCCAGGAAGTCGCGGCCAAACTGCACCTGCACCGGAGCAGCATCTACAACCGGCTCGGCCGGATCCGCCAGCTGCTGGGCGTGGACCCGTTGAAGGGAATGGTGCGGCTGGAACTGCATGCCGGGCTCAAGGCGCGGCGCTGGGCTGGCCGGCCCAGAATCTAGCGGCGCGCTTAGCCCTCGCGCTTGGAGGGGTCGGCGTCGAGGGCCGGCTTCGCATCGTGGCCAGCGTCGTGGCCAAGGTCCTGGCCAAGGTCCTGGCCGGGGCCGGGGCGGGCGATGCCGGCGGCACTGCGGCGGCGGGAAATCCGGCTGTCCACCCAGAGCGACACCGCTACGAAAGCGACGCCGCTTGCCAGATACGTGGCGGTGTTGTTCAGGCCCATGGCGGTTCCGAAGATGCCAGCGAGCAGCATGGCGGCGATCCCTGCCACGATGTGCCACCCTCTGAATTTACCCACATTCCAAGCTTAACCCGCGGGATATCAGTGCTTCCGCGCCGGACCGGGATCGTTGCTTGATCCTTATCACTGCTTCATGAAGCACTGGCAGCCTCGTCATCCTGGCCGGCCGGCGTCCCGGCGCCCGCACCGTTCTTCTTCTGCGTTTCGAGCCACGCCATGATGTCGGCCAACCGGATCCGGCGGTGCGTTCCGCGGTATTCCACCGGGATCTCGCCGCGGTCGGTCATGTTCCGCAGATACGTGTGCGAGATCCCCGCAAGCTCCGCGGCCCGGGACGTCGTCAGCATTTCCTCGACGCTGCTGACCGTCACGGCCTCGCCGCGGCTGAAGCGGTCCAGCAGATCGACGACGGCGTCCCGCGCCGCGGGCGGCAGCCGGTGGACGGTGCCGTCCACGAACACCGTGATGTCGTGGCTGCCGTCGAGGGCGTACCTGAGGTTCTGCGCATCCTCGGCCGGGAGGCCGGCCGTCACCCGGGGGGCTATCAGTGCCATGAGTGCATCCTAGCGGCAGCAGCTACAGCCCAAGGTCCTCCAGGACCGGCATTTTTGCCCGCACCCAGGCCCGGGCCTCGGTAGCGCTCGGCGCGGACAAGGCCAGCTTGGCAAGCTCCCGGGCTTCAGCCAGGGTGACGGTCTTCAGCACGGCGGCGACGGCCGCGATGGAACGCGCCGTCATGGACAGCGTGGTGACGCCCAGCCCCGTGAGGACGACGGCGAGGGCAGGGTCCGCCGCGGCCTCGCCGCACACGCCCACCGGCTTGTTGTGGCCCTCGGCCGCGGAACCTTCCACGGTCAGGCCCACCAGCCGCAGTACGGCCGGCTGCCAGGGGGTGTTCAGGGCGGCCAGCGGGCCGAGCTGGCGGTCGGCCGCCATGGCGTACTGGGTGAGGTCATTGGTGCCCAGGCTGGCGAAGCCGACCTCGCGGAGGATGGCCTCGGCCGTCAGCGCCGCCGACGGGACCTCCACCATGACGCCGGGCGTCTTGATCCCTGCCGCGGCGCACAGCGAGGCAAAGCGGGCCGCCTCCTCAGCGGTGGAAATCATCGGGGCCATCACCCAGACGTCCGCCTCGGATGCCTTCTCCGCCAGGGCAATGGCCTGCAGCTGGCGCTCCAGGACCCCCGGCGTGGTGAAATCGGTCCGGTAGCCGCGGACGCCAAGGGCCGGGTTGGGCTCGGTGGCGTCGGTCAGGAACGGCAGCGGCTTGTCCGCGCCGGCGTCGAGCGTGCGGAGCACCACTTTCTTGCCCGGGAAGGCGTCGAAGACGCCCTGGTAGGCGGCGGCCTGTTCCTCCACGGTCGGTTCAGTGTCCCGCTCCAGGAAGCAGAACTCGGTCCGGAACAGTCCCACGCCCTGGGCGTTCAGGCCGGCCGCGGCCACGGCGTCCTTGGCGCCGCCGACGTTGGCCAGGAGCGGCACGAGGTGGCCGTCCGCCGTCGTGCCGGTCCCGTCGAAGGCGGCAAGCAGCGAGGCGGTGGCGGCCCAGTGGGCTGCGGCCGCGCGCTGGGACTCGTCCGGGTTCGCGGTGATGAGGCCGGCCGCACCGTCCACGTACACCTCGGTGCCGTCGGCGAGCTCGTCGACCCCGACGGCGGCGACCACGGCCGGCAGACCCAGCGAGCGGGCGATGATCGCGGTGTGGGACTGCGGGCCGCCACCGGCGGTGACCAGCGCCAGGACCTTTTCCGGATCCAAGGTGGCGGTATCGGCCGGGGCCAGGTCCTCGGCGATGAGGATGAACGGGGTGGGGGACACGGGAATGCCCGGCGCGGGGACCCCGCGCAGTTCCGCCACGATCCGGGAGCGGACATCCAGGACGTCCGTGGCGCGCTCGGCCATGTAGCCGCCCAGGTTGTGCAGCATCTCCGAGACCGAGGCGCCGGCTTCCCAGATTGCCCGCTGCCCGGAGGTGCCGCGGCCGATCAGTTTGGCGGCGGATTTGAGCAGCATGGTGTCGGTGGCCATGAGGGCCGTGGCCTCGAGGACGGCCTTGCCGTCGCCCGAGACGGTCTCGGACCGGGCCTTCAGTTCGTCGTGGACGGATTTCGCCGCGGCCTTCAGCGCCGCCGTCGCGTCCTCCGCCGTGACGCCGGCGGGAAGCTGCTCTCCGGCAGGCGGTTCGCTGATCGGTTTGGGCATCTGCCGGACGGTACCGATGATGCGGCCGGGGCTAACGCCTACTCCTGGGAAGTTCTGCACTGAAGGTCCTCATTTTCTGTCGTAGGCCAGTGGCCACTAAGCCGGTAAACCAGGTGCCGCAGCGACCCTGCTGATCATCTGCGCCTGCGGCTGACGGCTGCGGCAGCGGGCGGGTCACGGCACCTGGAAAAATTGTATGTGATGCAGTTCATATAGCGTTGCTATAGGTGCTAGGGTAGCGGTTATGAGTATCGATGGCCAGCTACCACCCAAGGCCCGGCTGCTGCGTGCGGCCGCCGAGCTGCTGGCCAACTCCGGCGGATCCGCAGTCTCGACCCGCCAGATCACGCAGCTGGCCGGTGTCACGGCACCGACCCTCTACCACCACTTTGGTGACAAGGAAGGGCTGTTCGACGCCGTCGTCGCAGCAGGTTTCGACGAATATGTCGCGGGCGAACGTGACTTCGCGCCCTCTGGCCAACCTCTGGAGGACATCCGGAGGATGTGGGACAACCATGTCCAGTTCGGGCTGAAACAGCCGGAACTGTACCTCGTCATGTTCGGCAATATCCGCCCTGAGAGCCGCCCGGCCATCGTCGCCGATGCCGAGGCCCTCATGGAGGAAATGCTGAACAAGGCGGCTGTCTCCGGCCAGCTCAACGTCCCGCCCAAGGAGGCGGCCAGGTCCATCCTGGCGGCCAATGTGGGCATGACCCTCATGCTGATCGCGGAAAAGGTGCCGGAGCGGAACCTCGAGCTCTCCGCCATGACCCGCGACGCCATGATCTTTGCGGTTTCCACCGAGCAGGCCCGGGACAACGGTTCTGTGGACAGCGGAAAGTCCTCAGTGGTTGTGGCGGCCATCGCATTGAACGCAGCACTCCAGGCGTCCCACTCGGACCAGCTCTCCAGCTCGGAACTCAAGCTCTTCCTCGAATGGCTCCACCGGATCTCCAACAGCTCCACCAGCTAGCTCGGCGAAATTATCGGACCATCCTGCAATGCAGCGGGAACGACGGTTAGGAACTCACATGGCAACAGAGACAGTTGCGAAACCACGCACCAGCATGCGCGTGCACGTCCAGAAATTCGGGACGTTCCTGTCCGGAATGATCATGCCCAACATCGGCGCCTTCATCGCCTGGGGCTTCATCACGGCGCTCTTCATCCCGGCCGGCTTCTTCCCCAATGCGGAGCTCGGCAAGCTTGTCGGGCCCATGATCACGTACATGCTCCCGCTGCTGATCGGCTACACCGGCGGCCGGATGGTCTACGGCGTGCGCGGCGGCGTGGTGGGCGCGGTGGCCACCATGGGCGTCATCGTCGGTACCGACATCCCCATGTTCATCGGCGCCATGATCCTTGGCCCGCTCACTGCCTGGATCATGATGAAGCTGGACAAGATCTGGGAAGGCCGTGTCAAGCCCGGCTTCGAAATGCTGATCGACAACTTCTCGGCAGGCATCGTTGCCGCTGCCATGGCGGTCGTGGGCATGCTGGTGGTCGGCCCGATCGTGAAGGCCTTCAGCAATGGCGCCAGCGCCGTGGTCGAATTCCTGGTCACCAACGGCCTGCTGCCCTTCACCAGCATCTTCATCGAGCCCGCAAAGGTCCTGTTCCTCAACAACGCCGTTAACCACGGCATCCTCACCCCGCTGGGCACGCAGCAGGCGCTCGAGCAGGGCAAGTCCATCCTGTTCCTGCTCGAAGCCAACCCCGGTCCGGGCTTCGGCATCCTGCTCGCCTTTTCATTCTTCGGCAAGGGTCTGGCCAAGGCGTCCGCGCCGGGCGCAGCCGTGATCCAGTTCGTCGGCGGTATCCATGAGATCTACTTCCCGTACGTCCTGATGAAGCCGATGACGATCTTCGCCGCAATCGGCGGCGGCATGACCGGCATCTTCACGCTCGTGGTCACCGGCGCCGGACTCCGGTCCCCGGCAGCCCCGGGCAGCATCATCGCGGTCTACGCCTCAACGGCACGCGACAGCTACGTCGGCGTGACGCTCTCCGTCCTCTTTGCCACCACGGTGTCCTTCCTGATCGCCTCGGTGGTCCTGAAAGCCAGCAAGGCGCCCGCCGAAGACGACCTCGATCAGGCCACCCACCGGATGGAGGCCCTGAAGGGCAAGAAGAGCTCGGTGTCCGCAGCCCTGATCGGTGAGGGCGTGGGTGCCAGCGGCGTCGCCGTCCTCGCCACCCCGATCAAGAACATCGTCTTTGCCTGCGACGCCGGCATGGGTTCCAGCGCGATGGGCGCCTCGGTGCTCCGCAACAAGATCAAGGCCGCCGGCTTCTCGGACGTCAAGGTCACCAACTCCGCGATCGCCAACCTCACCGACACGTACGACGTCGTCATCACCCACCAGGACCTGACCGAACGGGCCAAGCCCGCGACCGCCAGCGCCGTGCATGTCTCTGTGGACAACTTCATGAACAGCCCGCGGTACGACGAGATCGTGGAACTGGTCGAGGCCAGCAACACGGAAGCCGGCACCACGGAAACGACCCCTGCCGCGGCCGCCGCCGGCACCGCCCCCGCTGCCGCCGAGGCAGAAGCCGAGCAGGGTCCCGCCGGCATCCTGGTGGCCGAAAGCGTCGTCCTCAACGGCCACGCGACCACGCGGGACGCCGCGATCGACGAGGCCGGGCAGCTTCTGCTGGACCGCGGCGCCGTCGACTCCGGCTACGTGGACGCCATGCACGAACGCGAGGAATCCGTCTCCACGTACATGGGCAGCTTCCTGGCCATCCCGCACGGCACCAACGCCGCGAAGGACCACATCATGAAGTCGGCGGTCTCCGTTATCCGCTACCCGAACGGCATCGACTGGAACGGCAAGGAAGTGAAGTTCGTCGTCGGTGTGGCCGGCGTCAACAACGAACACCTGCACATCCTGTCCTCAATCGCCAAGGTCTTCACCAACAAGGCCCAGGTGGCCCAGCTCGAGGCGGCCACCACGGTTGACGAAGTGCTGGCCCTGTTCGGAAAGGTCAACTCCTAGTGAAGGCTGTTCATTTCGGAGCCGGAAACATCGGGCGCGGCTTCGTGGGCCTGCTGCTGCACGACGCAGGGTATGAGGTGGTGTTCGCCGACGTCGCGGACGCCCTCATCACCGAGCTGGCCGCCGCGGACAGCTACGAGGTCCACGAAGTCGGAGAGAACCCCGCTGTCCGTACGGTCAACAACTTTCGGGCGCTGAACTCCGGCACCCAGGAAGCCGACGTCGTCGCGGAAATCGCGACGGCGGACATCGTCACCACCGCCGTGGGGCCGCACATCCTGAAGTTCGTGGCGCCCGTGATCGCCAAGGGGATTGCCGCCCGTGCCGCCGGGCTGGCGCCGCTGCAGGTGATGGCGTGCGAGAACGCGATCAACGCCACGGACATCCTGAAGTCCGAGGTCATTGCCCAGTGGGATCCGGCCGCGGGCGCCCTGGACGCGGCCGCCGTGTTTGCCAACACGGCGGTGGACCGGATTGTGCCGAACCAGGAGGCCGGGCAGGGCCTGGACGTCACGGTGGAGACGTTCTATGAGTGGGTGATCGACCGTACACCGTTCGCCGGGAAGGAGCCGGTGGTCCCGGGCGCGACGTTCGTGGACGATCTCGCACCGTACATCGAGCGGAAGCTGTTCACCGTCAACACGGGGCACGCGGCGGCGGCCTACTTCGGATTCGAGGCCGGCCTGGGCAAGATTTCCGAGGCCATGGCCGACCAGGACGTCGCGGCCGATGTACGCGCCGTCCTGGACGAAACCAAGGAGCTGCTGGTGGCCAAGCACGGCTTCAACCGGGCCGAGCAGGAGGCGTACGTGGAAAAAATCCTGGGCCGCTTCTCGAACCCGCACCTGCCGGACACCGTCACCCGGGTGGGCCGTGCGCCGCTGCGCAAACTCAGCCGGCACGAGCGCTTCATCGGTCCCGCTGCCGAGCTGGCCGAACGCGGAATTGTCCCCGAGGCGCTGCTCGGGGCCATCGCCGCCGCCCTGCGTTTCAATGATCCGGCCGACGCCGAGGCCGTGGAGCTGGCGAAAATCCTCTCCGCGTCCACGCCGGACGAGGCCACGGAGAAGATCACTGGCCTGCCGGCGGACCACCCGCTTTTTGCCGCCGTCTCCTCCCTCATCGAGGAGGCCAAGGCGGTCGTCTGATCAACGCCCTAGCTGGGCCGGCGCCGGAACTCACCTGAGTTCCGGCGTCGGCGTGTTTAAGCCCCTCACACCCCCGTTGCCCTATCACTTTTGGCTGCTATCCGACGGTTTTAGCACCCGGGAGTGATAGGGCAACGAGAGTCCTTGACCATTAGGTTGCCTAACTGTTAGGCTACCTAACTATGAACGCCAGTGAACCGGCTGACCCCGGCCTCCTCGCTCTCGCCGAGGACTTCCGCGAGGCCCTCCGCCACAGCATCTACCTCGTCCGCCGCCTGGACGCCGACGGCGAACTCAGCGCCGCCCAGCTCAGCATGCTCAAGATGCTGTTGGACGCCGGGCCCGCCGCAGGCGGCGTGCGGGTAGGCGAAATCGCCCGGAACCTGGGCGTCAAGGTGCCCAGTGCCACCGAGCAGATCATCAAGCTCGAGCGCGCCGGCCTCGCCCGGCGCGAGCCGGACCCCGACGATTCCCGCGCCGTCCGGGTCACCCTCACGGACGCCGGCCTCGCCGCCGTCGCATCCGCCAACGAGCGCCGCAACACCGTCATGGCCGGCGTCCTCTCGTCCCTTTCGGGCGAAGACCGCGCCGCCCTCGCGGCCGCCCTCCCGGTCATCGGCAGGATCAACGCGACGCTCCTGGCCTGATCTTCACCCAACAATTCCAATCACTTAGGAGTGCCCCCATGCACGGCCAGCCCGCCGACACCCTGCCGGCAGCGGAAGTAACCCTCGAGGCCGAGAAGGCCTCACTGCTCAAACAGCCCAAGGCGGTGTGGGCCACGGCCCTCGCGGCGGTGTTCGCCTTCATGGGGATCGGGCTGGTGGACCCCATCCTGCCGGCGATCGCCAAGAACCTGGACGCCTCGCCGAGCCAGGTGTCGCTGCTCTTCACTAGCTATTTCCTGGTGACCGCCGTCGCCATGCTGATCACCGGCTACGTCTCCTCCCGGATCGGCGGGAAGCGGACGCTGCTGATCGGGCTGGCGGTCATCGTCGTGTTCGCCTCCCTGTCCGGCACGTCCGGCAGCGTGGCTGAGCTCATTGGCTTCCGCGCCGGCTGGGGGCTGGGCAACGCCCTGTTCGTGGCCACGGCGCTGGCCGTGATTGTCGGCGTCGCAAGCGGCGGCGCCGGCACCGCGATCATCCTTTACGAGGCCGCGCTCGGCCTGGGCATTTCCCTCGGCCCGCTCCTGGGCGCACTGCTGGGCGGCTGGCAGTGGCGCGCCCCGTTCTTCGGTACGGCCGTGCTGATGGCCTCCGCGTTCATCGCGCTCATTGCCCTGCTGCCCAAGACGCCGCTGCCCGAGCGGAAAGTCCGGCTCCGGGATCCGCTGCTGGCCCTGGGGCACAAGGGGCTGCGGACGACGGCGGCCAGCGGCCTGTTCTATAACTACGGCTTCTTCACCGTCCTCGCCTTCACGCCCTTCATCCTCGGCATGGACGCCTACGGGATCGGCGGGGTGTTCTTCGGCTGGGGTGTGGCCGTCGCGGTCTTCTCAGTGTTTGCCGCCCCCGTGCTGCAGAACCGCTTCGGAGCGGTCCGGGTCCTCACCGGCACGCTCGTCCTGCTGATGCTCGACCTTGTGGGACTGGGCCTGGCCGCCGGGCACTCGGTGCCGGCCGTCGTCGTCCTCGTGGTTATTTCCGGGGCGCTCCTGGGCATCAACAACACCATCTACACGGAGCTGGCCATGGGCGTCTCCGACTCGCCGCGGCCGGTGGCCTCGGCCGGCTACAACTTTGTGCGCTGGATGGGCGGCGCCCTGGCACCGTTTGCCGCCGCGCAGCTGGGCGAGCACTTCGGCCCGCAGGTGCCCTTCTTCGCCGGCGCGCTGGCCATGGTGGCCGCCATTGCCGTCGTCTTCGGCGGACGCCGCTACCTGGCGGCGCACGAGCCGCACGTGGTGTAGCAACGCCCGGTGTTGTGCAGAACCCGCTGAGGTGACAAAGAACGCCCATGCTTCCTCGGAAGCATGGGCGTTCTTTGTCGGAACGCTGAAGGCGCGGCGGGCCTCACAGAAGCGCCGGCTCAGGCCCTGGCGGACTCTTTCGCGGATTCCTTGGCGGCTTCCTTTGCGGATCCCTTGGGTACGAACAGGGTTTCGGCCTGCTCCAGGGACATGCCGTTGGTCTCCGGGACCTTGAACATGACGAAGAAGAACGACGCCGCCGCGAACAGCGCGTACATGGCGTACGTCAGCGGCAGGGAGGCCGCGGCCATGACCGGGAAGCTCAGGGTGATGGCGAAGTTGGCGATCCACTGCGCGGCCGCGGCCAGGCCGAGGGCCCGGGCGCGGATCCGGGACGGGAAGATCTCCCCCAGCAGCACCCATACCAGCGGGCCCCAGGAGGCGCCGAAGCTGATGACGAACACGTTGGCGGCGACCAGCGCCGCCGGGCCCCACGCCCCGGGCAGCGAGATTGCGTCGCCGGACCCGGTGGCCGAGCCGAAGGCCAGCGCCATGGTGCCCAGCGAGAGGGCCATGCCGATGGAGCCGGCCAGCATGATCGGACGACGCCCGATCCGGTCCACCAGGGCGATTGCCACGAGCGTGACCAGGATGTTGGTGACGGCGGTGGCCACGGAGATGGTGAGCGAATCCTTTTCCTGGAAGCCCACGGCCTTCCACAGCGTGGTGGAGTAGTAGAAGATCACGTTGATGCCGACGAACTGCTGCAGCACGGACAGGATGATGCCGATCCAGACCACCGGCTGCAGGCCCAGGGCCTTGCCGCGCAGGGATCCCTTCTGGCCGGCAAGCTTGTCCTCGTCGATGGCCTTCTTGATGTCGCGCAGGTGCCGGTCCGAGTCCTCGTCCGGGGCGATCGACTTGAAGACCCTGAGGGCCTCCTCGTCCTTGCCCTGGAACACCAGGAACCGCGGCGATTCGGGCAGGGTGAAGGCGATCCAGCCGTAGACGACCGCGGGGACGGCGGCGGCCATGAACATCCAGCGCCAGGCTTCCAAACCCAGCCACAGGGCCTGGTCCGCGCCGCCGGCCGACGTCGCGAACACGGCGTCTGAGAGCAGGGCGGCGAAGATGCCGGTGGTGATCGCCAGCTGCTGCAGCGAGGCCAGGCGGCCCCGGACGTGGCGGGGGGAAATTTCGGAAATGTAGGCCGGCGCGATCACCGAGGCCAGGCCGATGCCGAGCCCGCCCACCAGACGCCAGAAGATCAGGTCCCAGACGCCGAACGCGAACCCGGTGCCGATGGCGCTGACCAGGAACAGCAGCGCGCCCAGCTTCATGGCCGGGATCCGGCCGTAGCGGTCGGCGATCTTGCCGGCCAGGTAGGCCCCTGCCGCGCAGCCGAGGAGGGCCACGGCGACGGCGAAGCCGGTCACGGCCTCGCTGAGGGCGAACTCGTCCTTGATCGCGTCGACGGCGCCGTTGACGACGGAGGAGTCAAAGCCGAAGAGGAAGCCGCCGACGGCGCCCGCTACGGCCAGCCAAATGACCCTTTTTGGGATCTTGGCGGCGGTCTGGTCATGGGTGGTGGTCATACGGCTCCCTTGGCAGTTCGCGGTCCACGGCCTTCGCCGCAACTACCCAGTCTTACACCCGCCCCCGCGTGCCCCCTGTCACAACCACTGGAAAGTGAGACGAAACATACACTTTGCCGCTGCTGCGGCTGAGGACAGACGACGACGGCCGGCAGTCCACAAGACTGCCGGCCGTCGTCGTGTTCCAGACCTCGGGACCGCCTAGTGGGCGGCGGCCACGGCGCCCTCCCGGGCAACCGCCTTCGGGTCCGTGAGTTTCTTGTTCGGCAGGGCGAACGTGATCAGGAAGGCGATGCCGGTGAGCACGGCGGCCGTGAGCATGACCGCGTCGATCGACTGCGCGAAGCCCTCGACGATGGGACGGGTGAGCGTCGAGTTGGCCGTGTGCAGCCAGCTGGTGTCGTTGAGCGAGTCGTTGCTGGCGCCGTTCTTGAAGAAGTCGTAGAGCTGGGCGTTGGCCGGGTCGGCGGCCACGGCCGGATCCTTGAGCACCTTGAGGTAGTCAGCATTCTGCGCGGCGTCCTTCATGCCCGTGGCGATCTTGTCCGCCGCGAGGCTGAAAAGCATCGAGATGAACACTGCCGTGCCAACCGCGCCGCCCATGGAACGGAAGAACGCGGCGGAGGAAGTGCCCACGCCCATGTCCTTCGAGGGCACGGAGACCTGCATGGCCAGCGTCAGGGGCTGCATGCAGAAGCCCAGTCCCAGGCCGAAGAACACGGCGATGGCGCCGGGGACCCACAGCGGGGTGTCCACGCCGAGGGAGAGGCCCATGACGACGGCGGCCGCCGTCAGCGTTGCGGTGCCAAGGATCGGGAAGATCCGGTAGGTGCCCGAGGCCGAGATGGTCCGGCCCGCTGTGATGGAGCCGGTGAGGATGCCCACGGTGAAAGTGATCATCATGAGGCCGGCCTCGGTGGGGGTCAGGCCCTTGACCAGCTGCAGGTACATGGGCAGCATCGCGATGGCGCCGAACATGCCGATGCCGATGATGAAGTTCAGCAGCGAGGACAGGCCGAAGGTGATGTTCTGGAACAGCCGGAGCGGGATCAGCGCGTAGTCGGCGGCGTGCCGTTCGGCCAGCAGGAACGCGATGATGCCCACGACGCCGAGTGCGTAGCAGAGGTAGGAGTTCGCGGAGCTCCAGCCCCAGGTGCGGCCCTGTTCGGCCACGAGGAGGAGCGGCACAATGGCCAGCGTGATGGCCGCGGCGCCCCAGTAGTCGATCTTCTGCTTCACGTGCTTGGCGGGGAGGTGCAGGTACATGAAGACCACCGTGAGGGCCGCGAGACCGATCGGGATGTTGATCAGGAACACCCAGCGCCAGCCGTCGATCCCGAGGATGGTTTCGGTGCCCGCGAAGGCGCCGCCGATAACCGGGCCCAGGACGGAGGAGATGCCGAAGACCGACATGAAGTAGCCCTGGTACTTGGCCCGGTCCTTGAGCGGCACGATGTCGCCGATGATTGTCAGGGCGAGGGCCAGGAGGCCGCCGGCGCCCATGCCCTGGATGCCGCGGGCAATAGCGAGCTCGGTCATCGAGTGGACCGAGCCGGCGTAGAGCGAACCGGCGAGGAAGATCACGATGGCGATGAGATACAGCGGGCGGCGCCCGAAGATGTCACTGAGCTTGCCGTAGAGCGGCGTGCTCACCGTGGAGGTGATGAGGTAGGCGGTGGTGGCCCAGGCCTGCAGGGAGAGGCCGTCGAGGTCGTTGGCGATCGTGTAGATCGAGGTGGACACGATCGTCTGGTCCAGCGAAGACAGGAACATGCCGAGCATGAGTCCCACCATGACGGTGATGGTCTGACGGTGGGTCAGGACCTCTCCCGCGGCGCGCACGGAGGTGGTTTTGGACATGACTGCTCCAAGGTGAAGTGGGGGATTAAGCGGATAGTTGCTTTCAGTAACTATGTTACTGGCTGAATTGTTCCTGCCACTACCTCGGGGAGAAGAAAGTCCTTAGCGTTCGACCAGGATCCCGTCCGGATCGCACCAGATCATCACGCCGGGGCGGATGGCCACGCCGTCGATTTCCAGGGGCACGTCGATTGCCCCGGCGCCGTCCTTGGCGCTCTTGCGCGGGTTGCTGCCCAGTGCCTTAACCCCGAGCGGCAGCCCCGCGATGGCGAGCCGGTCCCGGATGGCACCGTTGATAACGACGCCGGCCCAGCCGTTCGCGACGGCGCTCGCCGCGATCATGTCCCCCATCAGTGCGGTGCGAAGGGAACCGGCGCCGTCGACCACCAGGACGGAGCCGTGGCCGGGAGCGGCCAGCACGGACTTGACCAGCGCGTTGTCCTCAAAGCAGCGGATAGTCCGGACCGGCCCGCTGAAATGCGTGTGCCCGCCCAGGGACTGGAACTGCACCGAGACGGATTCCAGCTCCCCGCCGCGCTCGTCGTAAAGGTCTGCGGTATTCAGGGCGGAAGCGTTCACAGTGACTCCTTGAGTGTTAACCGGATGGCGTGGCAGAGCGGGTTGGCAGCGTGTTTCATGACCGAGACTCGCACATTGCGCCCAGATCTGCGGAGTCCCGGTAGTCTGGCTGCGCACTGATACATATGCCTGATCATCAGTTCCAGGGGGAGCCATGAGCATGTCCGATACCACCGCGCCGGCGCTCGCCGAACCCGAACGCCGCGTCCGGCCTGTCTGGACGGCAGGGGTGGTGCTGGTCAACGTCGGCATCAACGCGGCATTCTTCGGCCCGCTCCAGGTGCTCCTCGGCCAACAGGCGGCAGCCTTCAGCGAACCGGACAAGGAAGCCATCCTCGCCCTCGTGACGGGTGCGGGCGCGGCCGTGTCCCTGGTGGCCAACCCCCTCTTCGGCGCCTTCAGCGACCGGACCACCGCGCGCCGGGGGCGGCGGGTGCCGTGGGTGCTCTTCGGTGCCGTCCTGGGTGCCGCGGCCCTGATCGCGCTGGCCGGCGCCCCGGGCGTTGCCGCAATGACGCTGCTCTGGTGCCTCGTCCAGGCCGGCTGCAACGGCGCCTATGCGGCCATCACGGCGGCCATCCCGGACCGCGTGCCGGTACCCCAGCGCGGCACCGTCGGCGGCCTTGCCGCCATGGGCCAGACAGCGGGAATCCTGGCAGGGGCGGTGATCGCCGCCGCCGTCGCCGGAAACTTCGCCGCGGGGTATGTTGTCTGCGCGGTGGCGCTGCTCGCCGGCGTCGTGCTCTATTACTTCAAGAACGACGACGTTCCGCTGCCTGCGCAGGCCCGTCCGCCGTTCAGTCTGGGCGGCTTTGTGCGGGGTTTTTGGATTTCCCCGGCCCGCCATCCGGATTTTGCCTGGGCCTGGCTGACACGGCTCCTGGTGAACATCGGCAACCATATGATCACCCTCTACCTGCTGTTTTTCCTCAACGACGCCGTCCGCGTCCGCGAAACCCAGGGTATCGAGCCCGAGTTTGGCGTCCTGATCCTCACAGGCCTGTATGCGGTCATGGTGATCATCACCAGCGTGGTCGGCGGCCGGCTGAGCGACCGCCTGGGCCGCCGGAAGCCGCTGGTCATCATCTCTTCCGCCGTGATCGCCGCAGCCTCCCTCATTCTTGCGTTCGCGCCCACCTGGCCGGGTGCGCTGGTCGGCGCGTCCGTGCTCGGCATCGGCTTCGGCTGCTATCTGGCGGTGGATTTTGCCCTCATTACCCAGGTGCTGCCCACGGCCCTGAACCGGGGCAGGGATCTTGGCGTCATCAACATTGCCAACTCGCTGCCGCAAGTGCTCGCCCCGCTGATCGCGTACCCCTTTGTTGCCTTCTGGGGCGGCTATGTGGCGCTGTACGTGGCGGCCGCCGTGATTGGGCTTCTGGGGGCCGTGTTCGTGGTGAAGATCAAGGGCGTGGACTGAGCCGCCCGCGTTCCGTGCAGGGGGCCTCGGAGCCCCGGTCTCCTCGCCGGGCGCCCGGATTCGTGGCGTATAGTGGACGGCAATTGCCGCGGCAGCGCGGTGGGCGGATCGCGCCCGGCTGCCGAGAAAAACGACCCCCGGAACGCTGCTGATGCCTGATTTTCACTCAGATCTTCCACCGATGGCCCCTCCACCCACTCTGCCCCGGCAGCGGCTCCGTTACGTGCGGATCCTAGATGTCGCCGCGGGGTTTGCCCGCAAGGGCCTGGACTCCGTGGTCCTGTCCGAGGTGGCGGCCAAGGCGGACGTGCCACTGGGGACGCTGTACCGCTACTTCCCCTCGGCCACCCAGCTGGTCCTGGCGCTGTACCGCAAGCAACTGGGCGAACTGCTCGCGGGGAGCTCGCCGGCGGCCGGCAAGGTCGCGGCCCAGGCCCTCGCGGGAGTGGTGATGGAGATCTTCCACATGCGCCTGATGCAGCCCGCCGTGGAGCAGTCCCTCAACCGGGCGGTCTACGTCAAGGACAACGACACAACGCGGCTGCTGCGCGAGATCGATGCGACGGCCGAGAAGGCAGTCACGGCGGCGTGCGGCGACCCGGCCGTGGCCCGGGTCCTGCTGCTGACGGTTACGGGCCTGGTCCAGGCCGTCCGCTGCCGCCGGCTGTCCCTCTTCGAAGCGGAGGAGGACCTGAAGAAGGCCTGTTCCCTCCTGCAGCGGACCCCGCAGGCCGCGTAACTGGTCTAGACCAGCGGCCGGGAATATGCCCTCCCGCGCGTGATCCGGGTCACATATTCTGGAGAAGAAACGTTTCACCACGGGTGGGTAACGCTCCCCGCGGGCGTAACGGGCGCGATGCCCTGTTTACCATTGCTGGACCGGAGCCGGCTGATGCCGGCAAATCGGGGAAACACCGGCGACCGCCACCTCTGGTCGCCGCCGCCCCTGCCAGACCAACTTGAGCATCCTTGCTTGAGCTTCCATGAGCCGTGCGCCCACGGTGAGCCCCAGGAGACAACGACGTGTCCACTGAAACGATCATTCCCGCCGATTCCACCTCCCCGGCTGAGCCAGTAGCCGTGCTCAGCGACGAGGAAATCTTCGCATCCCACGAGGGCGGCAAGCTGTCGATTTCCAGCACCGTCCCGCTTGCCAGCAAGCGCGACCTCTCCATCGCCTACACGCCCGGTGTCGCCCAGGTCAGCCGCGCCATCCACGCCAACCCGGAGCTCGCCAAGACGCTCACGTGGGCCCAGCGCCTCGTGGTGGTGGTCAGCGACGGCACGGCCGTGCTGGGGCTGGGCAACATTGGCGCCAGCGCCTCGCTGCCCGTGATGGAGGGCAAGTCCGCGCTGTTCAAGGCCTTCGGCGAACTCGACTCCATCCCGCTGGTCCTCAACACCACCGACGTCGACGAAATCATCGAGACACTTGTCCGGCTGCGCCCCAGTTTCGGCGCCGTCAACCTTGAGGACATCGCCGCGCCCCGCTGCTTCGAACTAGAGGAGAAACTCATCGAGGCGCTGGACTGCCCGGTCATGCACGATGACCAGCACGGCACCGCCGTCGTCGTCCTCGCCGCCCTGACCAACGCCGCCAAGGTGACCGGCCGGACCCTCGACAGCCTGCGTGTGGTGGTCTCCGGCGCCGGGGCCGCCGGGATCGCGGTCGCCGAAATCCTGCTGACGGCCGGAATCGGCGACGTCGTCCTCCTGGACTCCCGCGGCACCATCAACAAGGACCGCGCGGACATCGCCGCCGATCCGGCCAGCAAGAAGGCCCAGCTCGCCGCCCGCAGCAACCCTCGTGGCGTGACAGGCGGCCCGGGGGAGGCGCTGCTCGGCGCCGACGTGTTCGTCGGGGTCTCCTCTTCGAAGCTGGACGAGGAGCACCTCAAGCTGATGAACCACAGCTCGATCGTGTTCGCCCTGTCGAACCCGGACCCGGAAGTCCTGCCGGAGGTCGCGAGCAAGTACGCGGCCGTCGTCGCCACCGGACGCAGCGACTTCCCGAACCAGATCAACAATGTCCTGGCCTTCCCCGGCATCTTCCGCGGCGCCCTCGACGCCGGCGCCCGCCGGATCACGCCGGCCATGAAGCTCGCCGCAGCCCGGGCCATCGCGGAACTGGCCGAGGACGACCTTTCCGCGGACTACATCGTGCCCAGCCCGCTGGATCCGCGCGTGGCCCCGGCCGTCTCCGCCGCAGTCGCCGCGGCGGTGGCCGCCGAGTAGCAGGACCGCGTCAGAAGGCATCCGACACCGGACGACGACGGCGGCGCTTCCCTGAGGGGGAGCGCCGCCGCTGTCGTTCGGCGGGAATCAACCAGCCCTCCGTCCGGAAGTTAGGCGCCGGCATTCCGGGCCCGGGGCCGTCAACGGCAGCCCCGGGCCCGGCCATAGACTGGGGCCATGAACCCCGAGATTGTCGTGACAGTGCTCTGCGGCCTCGCCATCGTGGTGGGCGTTGCCGGGACGATCATTCCCGTTCTGCCCGGCAGCATCCTGATCGGGGCGAGCCTGCTTGCCTGGGCATTGTGGGGCGGCGCCGGGACCACCGGTTGGGTGGTCTTCGGGATCGGGATGCTTTTCGTTCTGGCCGGCCTGGCCGCGAGCACCGTCCTTACCGGCCGGAAGCTCAAGCAGCACAGCATCCCGAGCCGTTCCGTGGTGGTGGGCCTCGTGCTGGGCGTGGCCGGCATGTTCGTCATCCCCGTGGTGGGGCTCTTTGTGGGCTTCGCCGCCGGGCTCCTGCTCAGCGAGCTGCAGCGCACCCGCGTGTTCGGCACCGCAGTGGCCTCGAGCTGGGCCGCGCTGAAGGCCACGGGCCTGGGCATGATCGTGGAATTCGGCCTCGCGTGCCTCGCCGCGAGCACCTGGGTGATCGGCCTCTGGGTGGCCTCGGCGGCCTAGCAGCGGCCTGCCGGAGCCTACTACCATGGGGGAATGAGCGCCGGACTTGGCGAATCCGCCCCCCAAATTCCTGACGGCCGCATTCCCGCTGGCCAGCTTGCTGACGGCGAAAGTCCCGACGGCCAGCGTAGGCCGTACACGGACACCCGCGACCTGACGCCCTTCCGCAAGGTAGTGGTCCGGACACCCGTCCGCGGCCTGGCCGGCACCGTGGGCGGCGCGGTGGCCGGACTCATGGCGGGCCGGGCACCCGGGACGCTGGCCGCCGAAGGCGGGGTGCCCCGGCTGGGCAGGGTAGGGGGCCGGACCTCCGCCAAGAGGATGAAAGCCGTGCACTCCGCCGTCTTCGGCAGCACCGATCCTGACCGCCTGATAACCCTGGCCCGCTCCTACCCCGGCTGGGCGGGGGTGTGCTACCTCATGGCCGGGCTGCTGGCGTACGCCCACGGCGGGCACCTGCGCGCGTCCGAACTCCTGCAGCACGGCCTGAGACTGCGGAACGACGAGGACGCCAACCGCTACGCCGGCGAATACCTGGCCGGCGTGGTCACCAGGGTGGAGGTGGCCGAGCGGATTGAGGTTCCGGTGCTCTTCTCCGAGGAGGCCGTGTTCCTGGCGCTGTCCCATTCCCTGCGCGAGACCGGCCAGACGGAGGCGGCGCTGGCGGCGCTGGCCGGCCAGCCGCCGTCGTTGCCGCTCGCCCTGGCGCGCTGTTCGCTGGAGGCCGAGCTGGGACGCGACGTCGACGTGGTGGCAGAGACCGAGGGCCTGCTGAACGCGGACGATCTGTCCGCGGCGCTGCTGCTGGTGCGTGCCCGGTCGCTGCGCAGGCTCGGCGCCTACACCGCTTCCCGTTCGGCCCTGCAGGAAGTCCTGCGGCGCAGGAAGACTGACTTCACCCTCCGCAGCGACGCGCTGACGGACACCGCCCTGCTCCTCCTCGAGGCGGGCCGCAAGACCCTCGGCGGCCGGGACTGGCAGCGCCACAAACCGGCACAGCTGGAGGCCGTGAAAGCCATCCGCAAAGACGCCGAAATGCACGAACTCTGGGACCGCGAGTACGGGCGCGCTGACGACGACTGACGGGCTTCCACGCCCGATCGCGGCCAAATCCACGTATCCACTACTCTTGCGGGCCCCTGGGGCGGGGAGTACAAACGAGGCATGAGAGATGCGGTGGAGCGCTGGATGCAGCACTACATCACAGCGTGGACGACGAACGATCCGGAGGACATCCGGGCGCTGTTTACCGAGGACGCCATTTATGCGACCAGCCCCCAGGAAGCCGAACCGTGGCAGGGCCGGGACGATATCGTGGAGCACTGGCTTGCCGGGCGTGATGAGCCGGATGACTGGATGTTTGAATGGAAGCTGCTGGGGGTCGACGGCGGCCGGGCGTTTGTGCAGGGCCTGACGACGTACCGCGGCAACAGCCGGAGCTATGACAACTTGTGGGTCATCCAACTGACCGCGGACGGCCGCGCGTCGTCCTTCACCGAGTGGTACATGCAGCGCAAGTAGCCCCAGGGCGGATTCGCGTCCTCACTCGTGCGTCATGGCTGCGCTGAGGGCGGGCACGATCTGCTCGGCGAGCAGCAAGGCGCCCAGGGCCAGCATGATGATCCCGCTGGCCAGCGTCACTTGGCGCGCTGCGCCCGGCCTGGCCTGCAGCAGTTTCCGCGCCAGGAGTGCCACACAGCTGTAGATGACGCCCACGAGCAGGATGAAGGTCAGCCCGAGCAGACCCGACTGGACCGGGACCGGCCACGCGGCGTCAGGGCTGACGAACTGCGGCACCAGGGCCACGAAGAACAGCAGGCCCTTGGGGTTGATCCCGCTGATGCCCATGCCCTGGAGGAAGACCCGGAACTGGCTCGCGGGTGTGGCGGCACCGGGAGCAGCGGTGCCGGTGCTGAAGCTGGCCCCGCGCCAGGACCGCAGGGTGCTGAAGCCCAGCCACAGCAGGTAGAGGGCGCCCGCCGCGGTCAGCCAGCCCAGCACGCCGGGCATCCCGGCGAGCAGTGCCGCCAGGCCCAGCACCAGCAACGCCGTGTGGAGGGCGTAGCCCCCGCAGAGACCGGCGACGGCGGGCGCGAAGCTGCGCTGCCGGAGCCCGGCCGCGATCGAATAGGCCCAGTCGACGCCGGGGGTGCATGCCAGGGCGACGGCGACAACCAGGAAGGCGAGGAAAAGCTGGGGGTTCATGGCGGGCTCCAGGAATGCGGCACCCCGTGGCGGGTACAAGAAAAACTCTAGGCAAATTCGGCCGGGAAGTGCTCGCTTATTTACTGAAGAAACACCGCAATTGGGTAAGATAATTGCGTGATTGACGCCATTGACAGAAGTATCTTGCGTTACCTCAAATCGGATGGCCGGATGACTGCCACGGCCCTGGCGGCCAAGGTGGGGTTGACCGTGGCTCCGTGCCATCGCCGGCTGCGGGATCTGGAGGCCGCCGGGATCATCCGGGGCTACCGGGCGGATATTGATCCGGCCGCGGTGGGGCTCGGTTTCGAGGCGATCGTGTTCGTGACCCTGCGCCAGGTGGACCGTTCCACCATGGAGATCTTCGAGAGCCGGGTGGCCGGCAATCCCAACATCGTCGAGGCCCAGCGGCTCTTCGGGTCGCCGGACTACCTGCTCAAGGTCATTGCGGAGGATCTGCCCTCCTACCAGCGTTTCTACGACAGTGAACTGACCTCGCTGCCCGGCGTCGAGCGACTGACGTCAACGCTGGTCATGAAGAACCTGAAGGCCAACGCCGGGCCGCCGGTCTAGACGCGTCCGCCTGCTCAGGCGCCGAGCAGTCCCGTGGTCCGGTAGGGAATGACCTCGCGCAGGAACATGCTCGTTGAGGTCCGGACGATTCCGGGACACAGCCGGATTTCCTCTGACACGCGGTAGAGATCGTCCGGGCTCTTGGCCACCACCCGGATCAGGAGATCGGTGTCGCCGGCCGGGGCGTGGCATTCGAGCACCTCAGGGATGTTGCGCAGGGCGGCGATTGCCTCGTTGAGGTGGCTCTGGTCCAGTTCCGCGCTGACCGCGGCCGCCACGCCGCGGCCCAGGGCGGACGGCAGCACCCGGCTGCTGTTCGGCCGGAGCGCGCCCGACGCCGACATCCGTTCCAGGCGGGACTGGACGGTGCCGCGGGCCAGGCCCAGCTTCTGCGCCAGCACCATGACCGGCACGCGGGGATCTTCGTCCAGCGCGGCGAGGATCCGCCGGTCCGTCGCGTCGAGCTCCTGCAAAATGACCACTTCCTGTTCGCGGTCCGGGCTGTGGTTGATCAGATTGACTGCTCTGGGGCCGGTCCGTTGCACCAACTGTAGGGCTTCTGCTCAAATGGTGACAACAAGGGGACGAGGCCACCGCCACGATCCCGAAGGCTACGGACATCCCGGCACACCACCCGGACCCCGGACGAGGCTCCCGCAAGGAACCAGCCGCTGACTGACTCTTGTTCACGCATCGTCATTCCGCACAACGCACTCGCGGCAAGAGCCCCTGAGCCACCGACGCCGGATTTCCCGAAGTCATCGGTAGCTGAGGGGCTCTTGTGCTGCTCCGCATAGGCTTATCCCATGACCTCAGCTGGCCGCTTCGCCCCCAGTCCCTCCGGCGAACTGCATGTGGGCAACCTCCGGACGGCCATCCTGGCGTGGCTGTTCGCCCGGTCCGGGGGGCGGCGGTTCCTGCTGCGGGTGGAGGACCTGGACCGTGCCCGGGCCGGCGCCGAGGCCGAGCAACTCCGCGACCTGGCGGCGATCGGCGTGAACTGGGACGGCGGCGTCGTGCGCCAGACGGAGCGTGAGCACCTGTATGACGGGGCGATTTCGGAGCTGACGGCGGCCGGCCTGACCTATGAGTGCTTCTGTACCCGCCGCGAAATCCAGGAGGCCCCCTCGGCACCGCACGCTCCGCTGGGCGCCTACCCGGGAACGTGCCGGAACCTCAGCGGCGCCGAGCGCGAGGCCAAGCGGGCCGCCCGGCCGCCGGCTGTCCGGCTCCGCTCCACCGTGGCCGAGGTGACGGTGCGGGACGTGCTCCACGGCAGTTACACCGGGGTGGTCGACGACTTCGTGCTCCGGCGCAACGACGGCGTGACCGCCTACAACCTGGCCGTGGTGGTGGACGACGCCGCGCAGGGCATCGACCAGGTGGTCCGCGGCGATGACCTGCTGCCGTCCACGCCGCGGCAGGCATATTTGGCGTCGCTGCTCAATATGCCTGTTCCGGAATATGCGCATGTGCCGCTGGTACTGAACGCCGACGGCGTCCGGCTGGCCAAGCGTGACGGCGCCGTCACGCTGGCCGACCTGACGTTGGCCGGGTTGGGCGCGGACCAGGTCCGGGACACCTTGCTGGACTCCCTTGGCCTCCCGCCGGGCCGCCTCGACGATGTCCTCGCCGCCTTCGACCCGGCGGCTCTGCCCCGCGAGCCCTGGGTGTGGCCCGGGGTACCGGGAGCGCACAAGGGGGCGCATCCGGGAACCGGCCTCCGGGCAGGGACGGACAGCCGCGGCGCGTAGGCTGGATTCATGACCGAGCCTGCACACCCTCAGCCCCGCTTCACCGTCGAGACAGCCAAGGTCCTGGCCGAGGTGGCCCACAACCGCCAGAAGGATAAGCTCAAGCGGCCATACCGGGAACATGTGCTCGCCGTCGGGGACGCCCTGGCGGACTTCGACGACGACATCCGGATCGCCGGGTACCTTCACGACATCGCGGAGGACACCCCGATGACGCGGCAGGCACTGCTGGACATGGGGGTCTCCGAGCGTGCCGCGGACATCATCGAGCGGGTCACTAAGCGCCTGCATGAGAATCCGGACGACTACCAGGCCGGCATCCGGTACATCGCCGAGGACCACGACGCCACGCTTGTGAAGATTGCCGACAACGCGCACAATTCGCTGCCCGAACGGGTCAAGGCGCTGGCCGAGAAGTGGCCGGACAAGCCCCCGGTCACCCGCTACGACGATGCCCGCCCGGTGCTCTACGCCGCCGTTCCCGTCGAGGAAACCCGGAAAATCCTGGCCCGGATCAATCCCTGGCTGTTGAACGAACTCGACGACATGCTCGACGAGGCGGATGACACGGACTACGAGTTCCTCTCTTATGACGCCCCGGCAGCAGATACGGCAGCAGCAGATGCCCCGGCAATGGCCGCTGCAGCAGACGCGGAAGCTGCGCCGGGCGATGCTCCGGCCGGCGACACCGGGTCCGCACGGGACTGAGCATGCGCGCCTACGTCCTCACACGCTACGGCGGCCCGGACGCGATGGAACTCCGGGATGTTCCGGTTCCCCAGCCCGGCCCGGGTGACGTCCGGATCAAGGTCGCCGCGGCCGGGCTGAACCCGGTGGACTTCAAGTTCCGCCGGGGCGCGCTCCGGCCCATCAGCCATGTCCGCCTGCCGATCGTGGCCGGCTGCGAACTCGCCGGGACGGTGGATGCAATCGGACCCGGGCCCAACCGCTTTTCCATCGGCGACCGCGTCTACGCCCGGGTGGACAAGGCCAGGCTTGGAGCCTTCGCCGAGCTGGTGTGCGTGCAGCAGGAATTGGTGGCCGCCATGCCGGCGTCGCTCGGATTCGCCGAGGCCGCAGGACTGCCGCTGGCCGGGCTCACGGCGTTGCAGGCCCTCCGCGATGAACTTGCCGTGGGCCGCGGCACCCGGCTCTTCATTTCCGGCGGCGCCGGCGGGGTGGGAACACTCGCCATCCAGCTCGCCAAGTATCTCGGCGCCCAGGTCACCACCACGGCATCGGCCCGCGGCGAGGCGCTGGTGCGCCGGCTGGGGGCGGACGCCGTCATCGACTACAACCGGGAGGACTTCTCCGCGGTACTGCATGATTTCGATGCTGTCCTGGACCTGGTCGGCGGCGTGACCCTCAGGGATTCCTTCCGCATTCTTAAGTCCGGCGGCAGGGTGGTATCCATCGCCGGCGTTCCCGAGCCGCTCACCGCGACGAAAGACCTGGGCTCGCCGCCGATGATCACGGCCGCTTTCTGGCTGATGAGCATGGGCATCCGCCGCCGCGCCCGGAAGGCGAAGGCCAGCTACCGTTACCTGTTCATGCACCCCAGCGGGGATGATTTGCGCACTCTGGCGGCCCTCGTCGACGCCGGCCACGTGCAGCCGGTCATGGAACGCACCTACCCGTTCGCGGACATTGGGGGAGCCTTCGCCGCGCTCGAACAGGGCCACGCCAAGGGCAAGATCGTCGTCACCCTCTAGCGGCTCCCGGCTGCCGGGCCCGCCACAGCAAACCGATGTACACCAGATCAAAGACGCTGCAGAGCGCCCCCACGCCCAGGATCAGGGGCGAGTTGCCGTACCAGCCCAGCGCGATCGTGGGCGCGAGGGTGCCGACCCACTTGGCCACGGCGATCAGCAGGGTCTGGCCGCGGGTGCCGCCCCGGGCGGCCAACATGGCGATGAACAACCCGGACATCAGCAGGTTCTGCAGGAACGCCGCGTAGCGGGCCGCGTCGTCCCAGCCAAACTGGACGACGAACAGCAGCTGGACCGCGAAGGACGTGAAGCCCAGCAGGAGCGCCCAGCCGATGAACAGCCGCCGCGTCACCCAGCCCGGCAGCTCGGAGCGGCCGAACTTCAGGAAGGTGTACACAATCACGACGTCGGCCAGTCCCCACGCGATATTGAAGACCCCCTGGGCGGTGATTCCCGTCGCGATGGAGCGCATGGCGTAGATGGCCTCCCAGGCGAAATTCAGGGCCAGCGCGGCGGCCGGGATCGCGTAGCTCCGGTCCTTGAAACCGATCCGGATGGCATCGACGTAGACCACGGTCCAGGCCAGGCCGCTCACAATTGTGAGAAACAGGATCACGCTGCCTCCACTAGGCAATGACGGCTCGGCGATGACTGCAACGCGGGGTCACTTGGCGCCCATGCAGAGCCCCAACATGGGCCGCAACTGACCCCGCGTTGCTTCCCCTACACGCGCCCTAGGTCGTCGATGTCCTCCAGGAACTGCTGGTGCACTTCGGCGCTGACGGTGGTCCGGGTGTCGGCGATCGCGTCGAGGTAGTCCTGGGTGGCCGGACCCTTCCGGACGGCTTCGCGGACTGAGGCGCTGCCGCCGGACGCCGCGCCGCCGTCGTCGTACACCGCCTTTTCCAGCGCCCGCTGGGAGGCGCTGCGGGCCGCGTACTCAATGTCCGCGGGGGAGAACCCCTCGGTGCGGTCCACCAGCAGCTCGACGTCGACGTCGTCCACCACGGTGGCAGGGATGAAGCGCTGCCACATGGCCTCGCGGGCCTGGCGGTCCGGCAGGCCGATCGGGATGACGTAGTCGAAGCGGCCGTGGCGCAGGAATGCGGAGTCCAGGGCGCGGATGAAGTTGGTGGCGCAGACCAGCAGCCGGCCGGGCTGTTCGCGGAAGGCCGGGATGATCTTGAGCAGTTCGTTGGTGACGCCCTGCAGGGGCGACGGCGGTTCGCCGGAGCGCTGGGAGGCGATCTCCTCCACCTCATCGATGAACACGACCGCGTGCTCGAGTTCGGCGATCTCCAGGAAGGTCTCGCGCAGCGCACCGGCCAGCCCCTTGGGGTCTGAGGCCAGCCGGGAGGGGAAGACCTCCACGAACGGCCACTCCAGCCTGGACGCGATGGCCTTGGCGAAGGTCGTCTTGCCCGTACCGGGCGGGCCGAAGAGGACCACCGCCCGGGGCGGCACCACCCCGTATTCGTCGGCGAGGTCGGCCTCGGCGAGGGGAAGGACCAGCCGGCGTTCCAGCAGTTCCTTCTCGTTGCGCATGCCCGCCACGTTTTCCCAGAGGTCGCGGGCCAGGATCCGGCCGCCGAGCTGGCTGAGCGGCTCGAGTTCCTGGCGCTGGACCGGGATTTTCCGCTCGAAGTAGCGCAGGTTCTTCTTCAGCGCGAAGCCGCGGCTCAGGAAGGCCTCCACCCGGGTTTCGGATTCGGGCATCAGGGCCGAGAGCTTGTTGAGCCCGTGCGGGGCCATCCGGTTCTCGACTGAGGCCAGCAGCGAGGTGCCGATGCCGCGGCCCCGGTAATCGGGCAGGGTGGCCAGGAAAACGATCCAGCCCTGGTCGTGGGCGGCGCGTCCGACGGCGGCGCCCACCACCTGCTCGCCCTGCACAGCGACGACGGCGTGGTCCTTTTCGCAGGAGGCGAGCACCTCGGAGAGGGCGTAGACCGGCTCGACGTTGGTGGCCTTGAGGGATTCCCAGAGGTGCAGGATCCCGTCAAGATCGGCCGAATGGAAATCCCTGATCCGCCAATTGGTCATGAGCTGTCTCCCGGGTGGTTCGTCGCTGAGCCATGTTGAGTCTGTCCGCTGAGCATATGCGAACCACGTGCAGGAGAGGTTGCGGGGACGTTGCGTTACGCGGACCCGGACTGCCGGGATGTTACTCCGAATCCCCGCCGGTCCCACGCACGGGTCGGTTGGCCACGAGCGGATACGGGCCGGTGAACCCGTCGCGGACGGCGGCGATCTCCAGGATGCGGTGCCGGCAGAGGCGCCAGCCGAGCATCAGCAGCGGGATGATGACCGCGAGGGAGGCGATGGTCCACGTTCCGACTGGCGAGTCGAAGGCCATGAGGACCAGCACCGCCAGGAGGAAGGCCAGGGTGATCCAGCCCGTGACGGGCGCGCCCGGCATACGAAACGCGGGCCGGAGCAGTTCTCCGCGGGCTGCGAGCCGGGCGAGCTGCATCTGGCACAGGACGATCATGGCCCAGGTGCTGATGATGCCGAGCGATGCGACGTTCAGGACGATCTCGAAGGCCTCGGCCGGGACCACGGCGTTCAGGATCACGCCCAGGACAGCCACTGCGGCAGTGAGGGCGATGCCGCCGTAGGGGACGCCGGACTTATTCATCCGGCCGGCGAATTTCGGCGCGGAACCGGAAATGGACATCGAGCGCATGATCCGGCCGGTGGAGTAGAGGCCTGCGTTGAGCGAGGACAGCGCCGCGGTAAGGACCACGAGGTTCATGATGGCGTCCACGCCGTCGACCCCGATGGAGCCGAAGAATGTCACGAAGGGGCTTTCGCCGGCCTTGTAGGAGCTGTAGGGCAGCAGCAGGGAGAGCAGCACGAGCGAGCCGACGTAAAACACCGCGATGCGCACGATCACCGTGTTGATGGCCCGCGGCATGATCTTTTCGGGGTTTTCGGTCTCGCCGGCGGCGGTGCCGATCAGTTCGATCGAGGCGTAGGCGAACACGACGCCCTGCATCACCACGATGGCCGGCAGCAGGCCGTTGGGGAACATGCCGCCGTTGTCCGCGATGAGGCTGAAGCCGACCTCCTGGCCGGCCACGGGCGTGCCGAAGATGACGAAGTAGATGCCGACGAGCAGGAAGGACACGAGCGCCACGACCTTGATCAGCGCGAACCAGAATTCCAGCTCGCCGAACACCTTGACGCTGATCAGGTTCAGGCCCAGGACCAGGATCAGGGCCGCCAGGGCCCAGGTCCACTGCGGCACGTCCGCGATGGGTGCCCAGTACTTCTTGAAGAAGTTCATGTACAGCGCGACGGCGGTGATGTCCACGATCGCCGTCATTGCCCAGTTCAGCCAGTACAGCCAGCCGGTGACGAACGCGGCCTTCTCGCCGAAGAATTCGCGGGCGTAGGACACGAACGAGCCGGACGAGGGCCGGTGCATCACGAGTTCGCCGAGCGCGCGCAGGATCATGAAGGCGAAGAACCCGCAGACGGCATAGCTGATGATCAGGGCCGGACCGCCGGCCGCCGGCGCCCATGAACAGGCCGGTGCCGATGGCGCCGCCGATCGCGATCATCTGGACCTGCCGGGGTTTCAGGCCTTTGTGGTAGCCCTGGTCCTCGGCGTGGAGCGCAGCCCCCGAGGCGTGGGCATGCGCCGGAATGGTGTGGTCGGTGACGGCGGATTGTGGCTGGGTCTGCTGTTGAGCGGGCAGTTTTTGGGCGCGGGCAGTGTCAGGAGAAGTCATGGGGGTCCTTCGGGGGTTCGGAGGGGCGCTACTTGCTCAGGTTGGCCAGGCGGTGCGGGCTGAGGAGCTCGGTGAGCTGCTCGTCGGTGAGCAGGCCGTGTTCGAGCACTAGTTCCGCGACGCCCTTGCCGGTGGCGAGGGCTTCCTGGGCGATGGCCGTGGCTGTGGCGTAGCCCAGCTGCGGGTTCAGGGCGGTGACGAGGCCGATGGATTGTTCCACGGTGAGGCGAAGGTGTTCGGTGTTGGCGGTGATGCCCCGGACGCAGCGGGCCGTGAGGGTGCGGCACGCGGCTTCGAGGTGGGAGATGCTCTTGTGGAGGCTGTGGAC
>NZ_JBFTSL010000024.1:0-70938 GCF_056400005.1 Arthrobacter sp. 01L42
GCGCTGGCCGAARCCCAGAATCTCTGTTTCAAGAACGCGGTAGTCAGGCAGGTTGAAGATGGCGGTGGCAGCGTCGGGGCGCCGGGAAGTAAGCTCGGTCAAGGCTCGTAGTCCTGTCATCGATGAATGCGTCAAGAACATCCATCACARCAGGGCTACGGGCCCCTCGCGTCTAAAGACACGAGCCCGAATTCACCACCAACCGCGGAGAGCCGGTTACTCTCCCGGCCTTCCCCAAGGCCTGCAAGTGCCGGCCGAAGGCATCCAGCCATGCGCGGACGCCCTCCTCGGGGCCGGCCCTGCTCATCAGCGCCACCGGTCCGGCATCGGAGTCCGAGACCCCCTCGGTAAATACGTCGTCGCCCCACCCGGCGTCCTCGACCTCCTGGTTCGCGGCCTGGACCGAGGCCTCGACCGCGTCAAAGGCATCCTTCGACCCGCGCGGCCGGAACTGCAGCCACAATTCTTCGTACTGGGCCTTCCGCCACGCCCTCGACAGCGCACCCCAGACGACCTCGACACCGGGCTCCGGCATACGATCCCCCCTTCGTTCACGCGGTATGCCGCTATCCGGCGAACCTACCCCATTCCATTGCCAATATTCGAGGAAGCCTCTACCCAGCCCGGGCCGACCCAAGTCAGGCTGAAAGATCGGGAGACTACTTGGTTTTGAAGTTTCTTGTACTCTACTTTCCCCAAAAACCTACTGCCTTTTCCAGGATGCGTTTAGGCTTCGTGGCATGAAACCTAGCTCTGGGGGCTTGGCGCTCGAAATCGTAGTACCGGTCTTTAATGAACAGGCCGTGCTCGAAAGCAGCATCACTAAGCTCGCGAATTACTTATCGCAAGAAATGCCTTCGACGTGGCAAATTACGATTGCGGACAATGCAAGCACGGACAATACTTCGACTATTGCCCAACGCTTAGCGGCGCAGTTGCCAAATGTTGTTCACCGAAGGCTTGAGGTCAAGGGACGCGGGTTCGCGCTGAGGGATGCGTGGAGCGCATCCACGGCCAACGTCGTCGCATACCTCGATGTCGATTTGTCAACGGACCTCGCCGCCTTGCCCCCACTTGTAGCTCCGCTACTGTCGGGCCACTCGGACATTTCCATCGGCACCAGACTGGGGCAGAGTTCCCGGGTGAGCCGCGGGCCAAAGCGCGAGTTCATTTCACGGTCCTACAACTATCTGCTCCGACGGACTCTGCAGGTGAAGTTCTCCGACGCCCAATGTGGATTCAAAGCCCTCCGCGCTGACGTCGCCAGGAGGCTTCTCCCCCACATCGAGGACAACGGCTGGTTCTTCGACACGGAAATGCTGATCATCGCCGAGCGCTCCGGCCTGCGGATCCACGAAATTCCCGTGGACTGGATTGACGACCCCGACAGCCGAGTCGATATCAAACAGACTGCGTTGGATGATCTGCGTGGTTTGGTCCGCGTTGCCGGAGCTCTTTTCAAGGGGACCATCCCGGTTCAAGCCATCTATGCAGAACTGGGTCGCAGGCCGATCGCCCCTCCGGGACGGCCCAGCTTCTTTGGCCAAGTACTCCGGTTCGGAATCGTCGGGGCGCTATCCACAATCGCCTTTGCGCTGCTGTACCTTGTCCTTCAGGCGCCGTTCGGTGCGCAGCAGGCCAATTTCATGGCCCTGTTGCTGACCGCCATCGGCAACACAGCGGCCAACCGCCGTTTTACGTTTGGCATTAGCGGGCCGGTCAAGCTATTCACACAGCAAATCCAAGGTCTGGTCGTGTTCCTGCTCGCGTGGACCATGACGTCGTCGTCGCTGGCCATCCTCCACACGGTCAACACCGACGCCCCTCCGAACCTTGAACTGATAATCCTTACCGGGGCAAATATTCTCGCAACCCTGATGAGATTCGTGCTGCTGCGAGTCTGGGTATTCCGCGACAGCCGCAGCGGCGGCCGGACCGCCGCACTCGCCCTGGCGCCGGCCCAAGGAGCAGCCCAGTGAGCCGCGTCGCAGCTGACACCGCGGGTGCAACCGGTACACGCGGCGTCAGGCCACAGCACCGGACGCCGGCACTTGTGGCCAAGATTCTTCGCGGCCAGTTGGCGGATCCAGTCTGGGAGCGGCCGGCACTGCTGATTCTTCTTACTTGCACAACGCTGCTCTACACCTGGGGGCTCGACCGTAACGGGTGGGCGAACTCGTTCTATTCAGCGGCTGCGATGTCCGGCTCGCTCGACTGGACGGCTTTCCTATTCGGTTCGTCCGATCCGAGCAACGCCATAAGCGTGGACAAGCCCCCGCTCAGCCTCTGGGTCATGTCACTTTCGGTCCGGATGTTCGGGCTCAACTCCTGGAGTTTGCTCCTCCCCCAGGCCGTCATGGGCGTCATCAGCGTGTATCTCCTCTACCGCATGGTCCGCAAGCGCTTCGATGCCCCGACATCACTTTTGTCCGGCACATTCCTGGCAGTCATTCCAGTTGCCACGGTGATGTTCCGCTACAACAACCCAGACGCGCTGTTTACGCTGCTCATGATTGGCATTGTCTATTTGACCTTGGAGGCAGTGGACAGCTCCAGGATTCGCTGGCTACTGCTGGCGGGAGTTCTAACCGGCGCGGCGTTCCTTACCAAACAACTCCAAGTTCTCTTGGTCCTTCCGTCGGTAGGGTTGACTTACTTGGTCTTTGCACGCACTCCGGCGGTGAGACGTTTCCTGCACCTGTTGGCTGCGCTCGGGGCAGCCGCCGTGACGGGGGGATGGTGGCTGCTGGCTGTTCAGTTCACCGACCCCGCCAACCGACCCTTCATTGGTGGCTCCAGGAACAATAGCGTCATCGAACTGACATTGGGATACAACGGGCTGGACCGCCTCACTGGCGAGGACGCCAGTAGAACCATGAGCGCGGATGCAGCCTGGACGACGGACAAACTGGACGGCGGCTTCCAGCGCTTCCTTCAGCCGCAGTTCTCCGGGCAAGCCGGCTGGCTTCTTCCCCTGGCGGTTGCGGGACTATGCCTCGGCGCCTGGTTTCTTTGGGGGCGCCAGGGACGGCCAGCTGCCCGCGCACTTCTCCTGGCTTGCTGCGTCTGGTTTGCCTGCACCGCAACCGTGCTCGCCTTCATGTCAGGAATCGTGCATTCCTACTATGTACTCACCGCGGTTCCGCCGTTGTGCTTCCTGGCTGCTCTTGCTTTGTTGCACTTCCTACGCGGCCTGCAACGGGTCAGAACCCGCATTCTGACTGGCCTCACGATGATCGCAAGCATGATTTTCGCCTTCATCTCCGCTTCTCGTTCGATGGAGGAATTCCCGTGGCTTCCAGTCGCCATGCTCTCCATGTGGGGACTAGTCCTCGCGGGGGTCCTGGTTCGGCCACCCGGCCCCGGAGTGGCAAAGACGACGGCGGCCCTACTCATCGCCACTTTGTTCACCGGCCCCGTCATCTGGTCCCTGAACACAGTTCTAAGCCCCCATAACGGAGCAGGTGTTATCGCTGGGCCCAGTATCTTCGGAAACCGGTCCGATGACCGGAATCGCGCTTCCCCTGACACGCCATCAAGCTACAATTCGGTCATGTTCGGAGATCTGCCGTCAGCGGAGCTGCTGGCGCGACTCCGTGGGACTCCGTCGTCCGCTGCATGGGCGGCAGCCGTGGTGGGTTCAGAGTCGGCGGCCAACTATCAACTGGAGCTGGGCCGTGCAGTGCTGCCACTCGGCGGCTTCGACGGCACAGACCCTTTCCCGACCCTCGAGCAGTTCAAAGTCCTGGTAGAGGAGGGGCGTGTGGGATCTGTCGTGATCCAGGGTCTGCCGCCCCTCACGCTTGAAGGCCACGGTGAGTCAGCTCGAATCGTCGAATGGATCAGGCAGCGATTCGTAGCCGAGGACATCGACGGGGCGCAGTACTTCCAACTCACCAAATAAGGGGCCCTTGAAACGGCGAAAGCCCGTCCCGCCGAGTGGCGGAACGGGCTTTCGGAGGGGCGCTTTGCGCCCCAAGCGGGATTAACGCTTCGAGTACTGCTGAGCCTTGCGGGCCTTCTTGAGACCGGCCTTCTTGCGCTCGATGACGCGAGCGTCGCGGCGCAGGTAACCGGCCTTCTTCAGGGTGGCGCGGTTGTTCTCGGTGTCGATCTCGTTCAGCGAACGGGCGATGCCGAGGCGCAGGGCACCGGCCTGGCCGGAGATGCCGCCACCGTGGATGCGGGCAATGACGTCGTAGGCGCCGTCAAGATCGAGGATCTTGAAGGGCTCGTTGACGTCCTGCTGGTGCAGCTTGTTCGGGAAGTAGTTCGCCAGCTCGCGGCCGTTGATGGTCCACTTGCCGGAGCCGGGCACAACGCGAACGCGCGCAACGGCTTCCTTACGACGGCCAACTGCAGCGCCGGCAACGGTCAGTGCCGGGCGTTCCTTCTTCGGCGCAGCTGCTTCCGCAGCACCGCTCTCCGAGGTGTAGCTGGTCAGGTTTTCCTCAGCCTCAACGGCTTCGGTGGTCAGTTCTTCGTTCTGAGCCACGATTCTCCTTGATAAAAAGTTGGTTGGTGGCCAGGACTACTGGGCGACCTGGGTGATTTCGAAAGTCTTGGGCTGCTGGGCGGCGTGGGGGTGCTCTGCACCGCGGTACACCTTCAGCTTGCCCAGCTGCTGCGCAGCGAGGGAGTTCTTCGGGAGCATGCCCTTGATGGCCTTTTCCACGGCGCGAACCGGGTTGGACTCAAGCAGCTCCGCGTAGTTGACGGAGGTCAGGCCGCCCGGGTAGCCGGAGTGGCGGTATGCGCGCTTCTGCTCCAGCTTGGCGCCGGTAAGGGCTACCTTTTCAGCGTTGATGATGATGACGAAGTCGCCCATGTCCATGTGGGACGCAAAGGTGGCCTTGTGCTTGCCGCGCAGCAGGATTGCGGTCTGGCTGGCGAGACGACCAAGGACAACGTCGGTGGCGTCAATGACGTGCCACTGGCGGTTGATATCGCCGGGCTTCGGGGTGTACGTACGCACGGTGTTTGCCTCGTTCTTGTTCTGGCGTTCTTGTTTTAGGCGTCACTCTTACGGTGCACCTACTATCTATGCGCTACCGGAACAGAGGTGAGGGCTCCATGTAACCAGTCATCCTGAGGTCTCGAATGTGCACGTTGAGTAGTTATCCTGCAACCGGATTCTCAGCGGGCACGCACCATCGAGATAGGACACGCACAACGACTACCAAGAATAGCCGACGGCGGCCTCTTGGGTCAAAATGGGGTGTCCGGATGCATCCTGCCTGCTCTCAGTTTCGTCAGACAGCCCCGTGCCGGCCCGTCGCATCCCCTGGAGGAACCGTGTCCGATCCCGCCGCCACCGGCACCGTCTCCCTGCTCCTTGCGCAGCCGGCCGGGCCGCTCACCGGATTGCCCTTCATTGCCTTCATAGCCAGTGTTGGCCTCGCCGGCGCATCCCTGTCCCTGCTGGCCCAGTTCCTCATTCAGCGCACGCTCCCCCGCCTGGACGGACCCCTGCCGGCACGCATGAGGCTTACGACGGCGGCGGCCACCTTCGCGCTGTCCGTTCTATTGGCATGGCGGTTCGGTGCCTCCCCGGAGCTGCCCGCCTATATCTTGCTGGCGGTTACCGGCGTCCAGCTGACGCGAATCGACCTTTTGCACCACTTACTGCCGAACCGGATGGTTTTACCCCTGTTGGTGGTCGGAATTGTGTTACTCGGGGCCGCTGCCGGGGTGTCCGGCGAGGCAGGTAGCCTGCTACGCGGAGCTGCCGGCGCCTTGATTTTGTTCGTTTTGTACCTCTTTCTTGCCCTGACCAGCCGAAACAGCCTGGGAATGGGTGATGTGAAGCTCGCCGCGCCACTTGGCCTGTACTTGGGCTACCTAGGCTGGTCCCACTTGTTCTACGGCGGAGCACTGGGATTCGTCGCCGGAGGCCTCGCCTCGGCCGTCATTATGCTGAAAAACCGCGGAAACAAGCCAAAGGAAGTGGCCTACGGGCCCTCCATGCTGGCAGCCGGCCTGGCCGTTATCTTGCTGTTGCCCTAGGTAGCCTCCGCCCGGCCACGGGCGACGTTTCAGTAAGACCGCTTATCAAACCAAGTAGTCAAGCCCTGCCCCTACTTCGAAACTGAGTACACCTCTCATTTGCGGGCAGGTGATGCCCACATTTTCCTTCCAAAAGTCGAGTATCCGCATTCATTGCGCCGACGATAACGGCCGTGCAAATGTTGTTTCAACGAAGCTCCAGTAAATAGGCAAAGGGGATTTGCCGGAAATTCGTTCTTTATTCACAACTCTGAAAAAGGAAAATAAAATGACTGGTCTCATGGTCTCAATGCTCGCTTTCGTCGCCGGCGTCAAGAACAAGTTCATTGGCGATGAGAAGGGCGCAACCGCAGTGGAATACGGGCTGCTGGTCGCCCTGATCGCAGCGGTTATCGTCGTCATCGTCTCCACTCTGGGCACGCAAATCAACACGGCTTTCACCAAGATCTCGGGAGAGCTCTAAACCAGCCACAAAAGCCCGAGGGCGGGGCGGCGGCAGTTCGGAAGACAGATCCGCTGCCACCGCACCCGCCCTTTGGCTTTCAACACTGGATCGCACTTCCCGCAAGGGACGACATGTCGGCGGCCGCCTTCCATGGCCGCGACGCGATGCCCGGCAACAGAAGCAGCGCAAGACAGGAAGCACGCCGACAACGGTCTCGTCGGCAGCTCCGTCGGTCGCGTTTCGCGCACGGAGGCCGGCCCGATGGGGCCCCACGAGCTACGGAGCCGCAGGCATCCAACTTGGAAAATTGGCTCGCTTAAGTCCTGAGCCGTCATTGAAAGGCATGAAAGTGAAAACACGCCTGCTGGGAGGCATCGTCGCACTTGTGCTTGCGATAGCTGGCACACTGCTTCTGGTCTCGTACGTTCAAGGAACTGAGGCTAGGGCCCAAGAGGGCCTGAACCCCGTCGATGTATTGGTAGTGCAACAACAGGTACCCCAGGGTTCTGGCATTGAAACGATCAAGTCGGCCGTCAAGCTGACCGCCCTCCCTGCGGCCTCGGTCCCGAACGGGGCACTGAAAAGCCTCGACGGGATGGATGGAAAAGTGACGTCCGTCGAACTCCTGCCCGGCGAGCCACTGTTGGGCGCGCGGCTGGCAGATCCTGCCACTCTCTCAGCACCGGGATCGGTCGCTGTACCCAAGGGTATGCAGGAGATCTCCGTACAACTGGAGGCGCAGCGGGTGGTCGGCGGGCGCATCTCCGCCGGCGATACCGTAGGCATCGTCGTCCTCTTCGACAAGGGTGCGCTGAAAGACGCTCCTGATGTGGAAACCGGCCAGGAGGTGTTCCGCAAAGTCCTGGTGACCAGCGTGCAGCGTTCCGTCGCGAAGACGGAAACGGCCACAGGTGCCGACGCCGCCGAACAGGCCAACACCGAGCTGCCCACAGGACAGTTGCTGGTAACTTTCGCCCGGAATGACGCTGATGCCGCCAAGATCGCCTTTGGGGCCCATTTCGGGAGCCTGTGGCTGACGAAAGATCCCGCCACCGCTACAGAAGGTGCGCCTCTGATCGTCAAGAAGCCGGAGCTGTTCCGATGAGCCGCTTCGTACTGATCACCTCGGATCATGATTTTGAACGACGCGTAAGGCAGGCCGCTGCAAGCTTGCACGGCACATTCCATGCCATCGTGGCAGATTTCCTTCCGCCCGGTCCGGATGATGTGCTGCGGGTGCTCGGCGGCGACCTGGTCGAAGTGATCCTGCTGGGGCCCGGCCTGCCAATGGACGACGCCATCCGCCTGGCCAGTCTCTTCGATCTCCAGTATCCGGAAATCAGTATCGTGCTCGTGACCGGAGACGAAGCGGAAGTCGCGCTGCCCGCCATGCGGGCCGGCATCAGGGACCTGCTGCCACCGGGTTCGGATGTGGGCACCATTCGCAGCTTGTTGGAGCGGGCGAGCCTCGCTGCGGCCAGCCGGCGTCGGGGGCTGGGCAGCGCCCTCGAAGGACAGCCAATGAGCGGCCGCATCATCGCGGTCATGTCTCCCAAAGGCGGAGTCGGAAAAACAACGATCACCACCAACCTTGCCGTGGGGTTGGGAAAGGAATCCCCCGCGGACGTCGTGGTGGTTGACCTGGACCTCCAGTTCGGAGACGTTGCGTCGGGGTTGCTGCTGGAACCCGAGAGGACGTTGTCTGACGCCGTGGTCGGGGCGGCAGTGCAGGACAGCGTGGTGCTGAAGTCCTACCTGACTCTCCACTCCTCAGGAATCTACGCGCTGTGCGCTCCGCTCAACCCCACGGAAGCCGACCAGATATCGGGCGAACAGGTCGGGCGCCTCTTGAGTCAGCTATCCAACGAGTTCCGGTACGTCGTAGTCGATTCGGCGCCCGGACTTGGCGAACACGTGCTGGCGACGTTGGAACTGGCTACGGACGCGGTGTGGGTGTGCGGGATGGACATACCCAGCATTCGGGGACTTCGTGCCGGATTCAACGTCCTGGACGAACTCGACCTCGTTCCCGCGAACCGCCACTTGATCCTCAATTTCGCGGACCGGCGGTCGGGGCTCACGTTGAATGATGTTGAAGCCGTCATCGGCGGCCCTGTGGACGTGGTCCTGCCGCGGTCACGCGTCGTGCCATATTCCACCAACAAAGGCGTTCCCCTGCTGCAGGAGGGCGCCAGGGATCCGTTCACAAAGGCGCTTCGCCGACTTGTGGAAAGGATCAGCACCGACAGGGAGCCGCGCCCCAACAAGGACCTTAAAGGAAGGGCGGTAGTCCAATGAACCTCGCCGAGCGTTTGGAATCCCTCCGGGGAGTAGCCACAGAATCCGCCGGAAAGCACCGCGACACCAGCGGGCCGTGGGCCGGCATCGCAACGGATGCAGGCGACTCGCTGGTCACCGTAGCGGAGCACCGGGCCCCAGGCGCGGAACCTAGCGACGCCCTGAACGCCGTCAAGGATCGCGCGGGGGCCGCCCTCTACGAACGCATGGGCAGCCGCATCACCGATGCGGCCCTGGACGAGGCCGAACTCCAGAAGTACGTCAAGGATGAGCTCCGGGCGATCGTGGAAGAAGACGAGATTCCGCTGACGGCGCCCGAAAGGCACCGCCTTGTCCAGGAGATCATGGACGACGTCCTGGGACTTGGGCCGCTGCAGAAATTCCTGAATGACGCGGCGGTCACTGAAGTCATGGTCAACGGGCCGGACAAGGTCTATGTCGAACGCGATGGCAAGCTCTTCCTGACCACTGCGCGATTCAGCTCGGAAGAACACCTGCGCAGGATTATTGAACGCATCGTCACAAAGGTCGGCCGGCGGATCGACGAGTCATCGCCGATGGTGGATGCCCGGCTCACCGACGGATCGCGCGTCAACGCGATAATCCCCCCGCTTGCCGTCAACGGCTCATCGCTGACGATCCGAAAGTTTGGGCAGGTCCCCCTGACCGTCGACAACCTCATTTCGTTCGGGACGCTGTCCCCGGAAATGGCGGAGCTGCTGCAGGCATGCGTCCTTGCCCGGCTGAACATCCTGGTTTCCGGAGGTACCGGCACGGGGAAGACCACGCTGCTGAATGTCCTGTCGTCGTTCCTGCCGGCTGATGAACGGATCGTCACCATCGAAGACGCCGTGGAACTCCAGCTGCAACAGGAGCACGTAGTGCGGCTTGAAAGCCGGCCGCGCAACATCGAAGGCAAGGGCGAGGTCTCCATCAGGGAACTGGTCCGAAATTCGCTTCGCATGCGTCCGGACCGGATTGTGATCGGCGAAGTCCGCGGCGGTGAGTCGCTCGACATGCTGCAGGCCATGAACACGGGCCACGACGGTTCGATCTCCACCGTCCACGCCAACTCTCCCCGTGATGCGGTAGCCCGCCTTGAAACGCTCGTACTCATGGCCGGAATGGAGCTGCCGCTGAAGGCAATCAGGGAACAGATTGCCTCGGCCGTCAACCTCATCGTCCATATCTCCCGGCTTAGGGACGGGACCCGCCGCGTCACGCACGTCACCGAAGTCCAGGGAATGGAAGGGGACATTGTCACCCTCCAGGATGCGTTCGTCTTCGACTACAGCGCCGGGACGGACGCCAACGGCCGGTTCCTCGGAAGCCCGACGCCTACCGGAGTACGGCCGCGGTTCGTCGACCACTTCGCCGACCTTGGCATCCATTTGTCACCGTCCGTATTCGGAAGCGTGCACCCCGGGGGTGGCTACAGGTGAACACAACAAACCCCTTGTATTTCGCCCTCGGCATTGGGCTGTGCCTTGTGGCACTCGCCGTCGTGCTGTTTTCGACCTTGGGCGTTGGCAAGTCCGGCATCGCGTTGTCCCGCCGGCGGCCAGGCGTCGCCGAAGGGCCGTCAGCCCTCACTCGCGTGACGGACTCTGCCCTGGCGTTCGTGGACCGCCGCGTCGGCCGAAATGCCAGCTTCGGCACCAAGGAATCCCTGGAGCGGGCAGGCCTGCGCCTTCGGCAGGCTGATTTCGTCCTCCTTATTTGCTGCGTTGCCGTCACCGTTGGCCTCCTCGGGTTCGTCATGGGAAGCATCGTGATTGGGCTTCTTCTCGCGTTGCTCACGCCCGTCATCGCGATGCTGGTCCTGAACATCATGGCCGGCCGCCGACGGGCAAAATTCGAGGATCAGCTGGGTGACACTTTGCAGATGCTGGCCGGAGGGCTCCGTGCCGGACACAGCCTACTGCGTTCAATTGACGCCGTGTCACAGGAGGCGGAATCCCCTACATCCGATGAATTTGCCAGGTTGGTCAATGAAACAAGGCTGGGCCGCGACCTGAAGGATTCAATGGCTGACGCCGCCCGGCGCCTCAAGAGTGACGATTTCGACTGGACTGGGCAGGCCATCGAAATCCACCGCGAGGTGGGCGGTGACCTGGCGGAGGTTCTCGATCACGTGGGAGAAACAATCCGTGAGCGATCCGAGATCAAGGGGCAGGTTCAGGCCCTGAGCGCCGAAGGCAAACTCTCGGCGTACATCCTGGTAGCCCTTCCCGTAGGAATGTTCCTCTACCTCAGCGTGTCGAGTCCGGACTACATCAGCGGTTTGTACACCAACTTTCTTGGCTGGGTAATGATCGGCCTCTCCGTGGTGCTGCTGGCCATCGGTTCCTGGTGGCTGAGCCGCGTCGTAAAGATCAAGTTCTAGGAAGGATCGCCATGAGTGTAACGGCGTGGTTAATCATCGGACTCATCGTCGTTCCAATGTCCGCGATGGTCTGGTCATTCATTTCAGTGGACCGTCAGGGGCTGGCTGCCGTCCGAAGCAACCTCGGGCGGGGTGTCCGTGTGGTGGACGACGGCGCCGCATCGGCCGGGTCGAAGGGCCTGGCGGGCTTGGGCGTGCGGGTGACGCCCAGGGGATACGCGGGGTGGCTGGACAATCTCCTTGCGAAGGCGGGACGTCCTCCCGGCATCCCCCTGGAACGCCTTCTGATTGCCAAGCCGGCGCTGGCACTCGTGGCAGCATTCGTCAGCATCATGTTCGCGGCAAAGTCCCCGACCGGCATCATGGTCCTGGTGCTGGTCCTGCTGCCGGTGCTGGCGTATTTCATTCCGGACATCCTTATCCACGGCCGCGGAGCGGAGCGCCAAAAGGCAATCGACATGGAGTTGCCCAACACGCTGGACCAGATGCTGATCTCGGTCGAAGCCGGGTTGGGATTCGAAGCTGCCATGGCCCGTGCAGGCCAGAACGGCAAGGGACCATTGGCCGAAGAGCTCGTCCGCACACTCCAGGACATGCAGGTCGGGCGAAGCCGCAAGGAAGCCTACCTGGCCATGTCCGCACGGACCGGCTCACCGGATCTGCGGAGTTTTGTCCGCTCCGTGGTGCAGGCGGACCAGTACGGCATTGCCCTCGCCACCATCCTCCGCACCCAAGCGAAGCAGATGCGCATCAAACGGCGCCAGCGCGCGGAGGAGAAGGCCATGAAGCTGCCCGTGAAGGTGCTGTTTCCACTGATGTTCTGCATCCTTCCGGTGCTCTTCATCGTTATCATCGGCCCCGCCGTCATCAGCGTCATGAAGAACTTCACCGGTGCCTTCTAGCCCGGGAATCGTCCAACCCATCAGAGGTCTTAACCGGAACAGCGAGGGGCCATGCGTTTGTTAAGGATTTTCCAGCTACAGCCAAACCGCCGGCGCGGCATGGCCGCACGCCGCGCGCCGCACGCCGCAAATCGCCGGAAGCGATCTGACCGGCAGCGCGGAGCGGCAGCCGTTGAATTCGCCCTCGTTGTTCCCCTGCTCCTGTCCATGCTCCTGGGAGTGATCGACTTTGGGATGGCTTTCGGCCAAAGCATCAATTTGCAGGCCGCCGCGCGCGAGAGCGCCCGGCAGGGTGTGACCGAAGGCAACGTCATCGCATCCGCCAACAATGCCAGGGGACGCGAATTGGACAACACCAAGCTCCAGGTGAAGTTCGTCGTAGACACCTCCGGAGGCGCGCCCGGCGTCATGGTCGTCTGCCTGCGCTATCCGCAGTCGTCTTTGTCGGGCTTCTACGCCTGGGCCCTGACCGGGGTCTTCGAGGCCAAAGCCGTCATGAAAATGGAAGGGACCGTGGCCGTGATGTCGGGTTCACAGAACTGGGCTGGTGGATCATGCACTCCGTAACGCCAGGATCGCGCCAGGATCGCGAGGATCAGGTACGTCAAGATGGGATGCGAATGAGCAATATGGGTCGAGGGGACCGGAAGTCCAATGAGCGGGGCGCCACCGCGGTCCTCTTTGCCTTGCTGGTTCCCGTGCTCTTTGGGGTGCTGGCCATGGCCATGGATGTTGGCCGGCTGGTCTACGAGCACCAGCAGCTCAGCAACGCCTTGGATGCCGCCGCGCTCGCTGGTGCTACCTCGCTCCCGGACGACCCCGTCGCCGCCCGGGCTGCCGCTGTTGCCTACGCCAAGGCAAACGACGCCCAGGCGGACCCGGCGGTCACGTTCTGGTGCGTGGTCGCTTCCACCGGGGCCACCAAGACCGTGGCCAGCGGTCAAGTCCCTGGTGTGTGCAATCCGGGGACCACCGCCGGGGCCAAATGCAACGAGACGATCTGTGCGATTCCATGCATTACGGGAGCAGGCCGGACTTGTAACACGATCACCGTGACCGATGACAAAGACGTCCCCTACCTGTTCGCCCCGGCAATCGGGGTCGGGTCCGGAAACACCGGTCCGCTTGCCGCCAACGCGTGCAAGGGCTCGTGCGGCACCCTTGTCCCGAACCCCATGGATATCGCGCTGGTCGCCGACCGGACCAGCAGTATGAGCTCCACTGACCTCACCAATATGAAGACCGCCATTCAGAGCACGCTCTCAACGATGACGAAGGAGCAGCAGTACGTGGCGCTGGGCACCATCGGCCCCAGCAGCTCCACCTCCGGCTGCAGCACCACCGCCTCGGGCTCCGTCACGGCCGCTGATGCCACCTGGATTCCCGTAGCATTCTCGAACGACTACACCACTTCGGGCGCCTCCGCGATCAATAACAGCAGCCCGCTCATCAAAGGTGTTCAATGCCTGCCTTCATCGAGCACCGGCACGTACCTCGCCTCGCCGATGAAGGCCGCCGCCCGGTATCTGCTTAACCTGAACAACAACAACAACCTGGCTAGTCTGCCGACGCGTGCAGGGACGCCCCGTAAGGCCATCATCCTGGAGACAGACGGTCAGCCGAACGAGACAGGCAACGGAGGATCCACCTCCGTAGGCAGCTCCGGCGACATCAAGAGTTCCGACGGTCCAACGGCCTGCAGCAACCTGAAGGCCGTCGCGGCCGACGCTAAGGCGAGGGGAATCCTGATCATCACGGTCGCGTACAACGCGGCGGCTTCGGCCCGATGCGGGGGCGGCAGCTCATCGTTCGTGCGCGATGTCCTCGCTGCCGCTGCGTCTGAAAAGTCTCCGGGGGTCCCCAGCGCCAGCAACGCTTGCGGGACGGCGGCGCAAACAACTGCTGAGAACACTGACGGAGATTACTTCTTCTGCGCCGCCAACGGTGAGGACCTCGGGCCGATCTTCGTCTCAGCGATCAATGCAATCAGCTCCCACTCCCGTCTCATGCGCATTCCTGACTGAGTTTCTGGCTGGCCGGTTGCCCGGCCAGCGCCGGAAGCCGTGGACCCGGGCCGGAAGGCCCCGATACCGGACCCCCTAGGACCAGAGCCAAGGGGGTCCTCCCATTTTGCCGCGGGTGGAAGGAAAAGTCGCATATCGTGCGCAGTATGGGCGCAGGGAATGTACAGGAAACGTGCAGTTTGGGAAGCCTTGGCACAGGATGCGTCAAAGCCGAATCATCGGCGTGTCGGTACTTGCTACGTTTCCCTCAGTGCTGGTGCAGGACCAGCCGTCCTACTCGCTCAGGAGTCCCCAATGCGTTCCATTCTCTCCAGTTTCGCCGTCCGCCTTCGCAGAGATCAGCGCGGTGCTACCGCCGTCGAATACGGCATCATGGTCGCGCTCATCGCCGTCGCGATCATCGTTGCCGTTGGTCTCCTTGGTGGCACGCTGAACGACACATTCACCAAAGTGCAATGCCAAGTAAGCGGCAGCACGACCGGCGCATGCGCTCCCGCCGCACCCTAATCCAGGCTCGGCTCCTCGGCCAATGACTATGTGGTGGCGGCATCGAGCCGCCACCACATAGCCGTCTCAGGCAACCATCGCAGGAAGGCGCCCATGTCCAAAACATCGGAACGGGGCGCCGTCGCCGTGGAATTCGCTCTTCTTGCGCCCATTTTGGTCATGCTGCTGCTTGGCATCACGGAATTCGGGCGGGCCTACAACGCCCAGATCACCCTCTCGGCCGCAGCCCGCGAGGGCGTCCGCTTCATGGCCATCGGCAACAGCCCCACCGCCGCACGGACGGCGGCCAAGAATTCGGCCACAGCATTGAAACCGGCGCTGGCCGACACCAACATCACCATCAGTCCTGCCACATGCACCACCGGAACCCAGGTGACCTTCAAGATCACCTATTCGCTTTCCACGATGACCGGCATCGCGGGCCCGTTCCCCATGGAAAGCAAAGGAGTCATGCTGTGCGGAGGCTAGGAACGACAACCGCCGACGGCGAGCGCGGGGCCATCAGCGTCCTGGTCGCCATCCTCATGGTGACCTTGCTCGGCTTCACCGCCCTGGCCGTGGACGTCGGCATGCTCTATGCCGAGCGGACCCAGGATCAGAACGGCTCGGATGCAGTGGCGCTCATGGTCGCCCAAAAGTGCGCCAAGAACATCAACGACGTCAACTGCTCCACCACGTCCCCACTCGCCAGGAGCCTCGCCAACGGTAATGCCCGCGACGGCGCAAGCAACATTGCGGCCCTCGTTCTGGACAAGGCCGCCCGCACCGTGAAAGTAACGGTGGGGGCCCAGGAAGCAGGAAAGACGCCCAACCGGGTTTCCCTCTTCTTTGCCCGTGCCTTGGGTTTTTCAAGCGCCGAAGTAACAGCCACGTCCCGAGTGCAGTGGGGCACGCCGTCCACCGGCACCATCCTTCTGCCCTTGGCCATTGCCCAATGCAAACTCAACCTGACGCCAGGCTCGCTGGCTGGCGCTGAACAGGTCCTGGACATGGATTCCGGCGGCTGTGGCGAGATCCCGGGTGGCTTCGGCTGGATTTCGGACAGCGATGCAAAATGCGGAGTCACCCTGTCAGCCGGACAAGCAAACAACTCTGGCGTTTGGTTCTCCAGCAACACGGGCGCGAGCGCACCAGGCGAATGCACCGCTGCGGACTTGAGCAAGATGAACGACCAAACAGTCCTTTTCCCGCTGTACGACGTGGCCACCGGCAACGGCTCCAGCGGCAAGTACTACGTGAAGGGATTTGCCGCCTTCCATGTCACTGGTTACCACTTTGCCTCTAACAGCTGGTCATTAGGCGGGACGCTCAAGAACAAGACCATCAGGGGCTATTTCGTCCGATATGTCTCTCTGTCCGACGCCTTCGAACTCGGCGCAGCACCGGACTACGGGACCTCAATAGTCCGCCTTACCATTGGAGTGCCCTAACAGTGAAGTCACGCTTATTGGCAGGAATCGCGGCCCTGGTGCTGGCCGTCGTCGGAGCCATCCTGGTAGTCAGCTACGCGCAGGGCGCCGACAGCAGGGCGGTGCAGGGCCTGCAGCCCGTCACCGTTCTCGTGGTGTCCAAAGCTGTGCCGGCCGGCACGTCGGTCGCGGCCCTGAAAGCATTCGTGACCAGCCAGGACCTTCCCGGAAAAGCCGTCACGAAGTCGGCTCTCACGAACCTGGACGGGCTGGCCGGCAAAGTCACCGCCGTCGACCTCCTCCCCGGCGAACAGCTCGTCGCCGAGCGGCTGATTGAGCCGGAGGCACTAAAGGCGAGCGGAGCGGTTGAAGTGCCTAAGGGCCTGCAGGAGGTTTCCTTCCAGCTCGAGCCCCAGCGGCTCGTCGGCGGCCGTCTCGCGGCGGGCGACCATGTGGGTGTCTTCATCAACCTCAAGGACGGCGGCCTCGAGGCGAAGGCAGACAAAGAGACTACCCAGCTGACGGTACACAAGGCTCTCGTGACGGCTGTCCAGCGCGCCCCGGTGGTGGCTCCGTCCCCGCAGCCCTCTGCCGCCGGCTCCCCCGCGGATGCCGAGGACACGACGCTGCCCACCGGCTCCATGATCGTCACTGTTGCCGTGAATGATATGGACGCCACAAAGATTGTCTATGCCGCAAACTTCACGGAATCGGCCAGCATCTGGCTGAGCAAGGAACCGCTCAACGCCACGGACAGCGGCCGCCCCGGCATCGTAACGCGACCAGAGGTGTACAAATGAGCCGCTTTGTCCTGATTTCGCCGAACACTGATTTCGATGCCCGCGTCCGCCAGGCCCTGGCCGGCGGCCTTCCGGGCGGCCTGCAGACCTTCGCGTTCGTCAATCCCGCGAACCCGGCGGAGCTCTTCGCCAGCCTCAACCAGGAACGGCCCGAGGTCCTGATCCTGGGACCGGATGTGCCGGTGGAGGACGCCCTGCGCCTGGCGACGGTATTCGACGTCCAGCTTCCCGAGCTCAGCGTCATCCTGGTCGGCGAGGCCGATCCGAACTTCGTCCTGCTGGCCATGCGGGCCGGCATCCGCGACATCCTCAGCCCGGCGGCGGACCCGGCCCAGATCCGGGTGCTGCTGGAGCGGGCCTGCCAGTCGTTCGCCACCCGCAACCGAACCACGGCGGCCAGCCAGCCTGACAGCGCCAGGGGGTTGGTGATCGGCGTCTTCTCCCCCAAAGGCGGGGTCGGCAAAACCACGATCGCCACCAACATCGCCATCGGGCTGGGCAAAGTGGCGCCCATGGGCGTGGTCATTGTGGACCTGGACCTGCAGTTCGGGGACGTGGCCTCAGGCCTGTACCTGCACCCGGAGCACACCGTGACCGACGCCGTCTCGTCCGCGGCCAGCCAGGATTCCCTCGTCCTCAAAGCCTTCCTCACCGTCCATCCCGGGAGCATCTACGCCCTCTGCGCCCCCCGGACGCCCGAGGAGGCCGACGACATCACACCCCAGCAGGTCACGCGCCTGCTAGAACAACTGGCCGAACAGTTCCAATACGTCGTGGTCGACACCGCACCCGGGCTCCCGGAGGTCGGGCTGGCCGCCCTCGAGCAGTGCACCGACGCCGTCTGGGTGACTGCCATGGACGTGCCGAGTATCCGCGGGCTGCGCTCCGGCCTGGATATCCTCCGGCGCCTGGACCTGCTGCCCGAGACCCGCCACGTGGTGCTGAACATGGCGGACTCGAAGTCCGGGTTGAGCGTCCAGGACGTCGAGGCGACCATCGGCGCGCCCGTGGACGTCAGCATCCCGCGGTCCAAGGCAGTGGCGTTCTCCACCAACCGCGGCATCCCGGTCCTCCAGGACGGACGCAAAGATCCTGCCATCAAGGGACTGAAACAGCTCGTCAACCGGTTCGATCCCGCCTGGCGCGCCACCGCCCAGAAGAAGCTGCACCGCCGGGTGGTGGTCTGATGAAACTGTCCGAACGGCTCCGCTCCGCCGAGGGAACGATTGCGTCCGCCCCACGGGCCGAATCCCCGCAGGCCGCATCTCCGTTGGCCATGTCCCCCACCGGAGGAAGCGCGACGACGGCGGCAGCGCCGGCCGCCGTCGTGCTCCAGAAGACTGACCGCCCACCGCTGCCGGCTTTCCCGGAGCACCAGGACTCCCGCGCCCGGGGCCAGCAGCCCGTCGACGCTTTCGCCGCCCTCAAACAGCGGGCCGCCACTGCGTTGTTCGAGCGCATGGGAACCCGCTTCAACGATTCGGCAACCACGGAAGAGGACCTCCGCACCTCCGCGCGGGAGGAGCTGACGCGCATCATCGACGCCGAACAGGTCCCCCTGTCCGCCGAAGAGCGCTCCCGGCTGGTCCGCGACGTGGCCGACGACGTCCTGGGCTACGGCCCGTTGCAGCGCCTCCTGGACGATCCCGCCGTCACGGAAATCATGGTCAACCGGATGGACCAGATCTACGTGGAACGCAACGGCAAACTGACCTTGACGGAGTCGCGGTTCAGCTCCGAGGACCACCTCCGCAAGGTGATCGAGCGCATCGTTTCCAAAGTGGGCCGGCGCATCGATGAGTCCTCGCCCCTCGTGGATGCTCGGCTCGAGGACGGGTCCCGCGTCAATGCCGTTATCCCGCCGCTCGCCGTCGGCGGTTCGTCGCTGACCATCCGAAAGTTCAGCAAGGTGCCGCTGACTGTCCGGAACCTCATCGAGTTCGGCACGTTGACGCCGGAAATGGCGGAACTGCTGAACGCCTGCGTGAAGGCCAAGCTCAACATCATCGTCTCGGGCGGCACCGGCACCGGCAAAACGACACTGCTGAATGTCCTTTCCTCGTTCCTGCCCCACGACGAGCGGATCGTGACGATCGAGGACGCCGTCGAACTCCAGATCCAGCAGGAACACGTGGTGCGGCTGGAAAGCCGGCCGTCGAACACTGAGGGCAAGGGCGAGGTGACCATCCGCGAACTGCTGCGGAACTCCCTGCGCATGCGACCGGACCGGATCGTGGTGGGCGAGGTCCGCGGCGGCGAATCGCTGGACATGCTCCAGGCCATGAACACAGGCCACGACGGGTCGCTCTCGACAGTGCACTCCAACTCGCCCCGGGACGCCGTGGCCCGTCTGGAGACGCTGGTGCTCATGGCCGGCATGGACCTGCCGCTGCGCGCCATCCGGGAACAGATCGCCTCGGCCGTCAACCTGATTATCCAGATCTCCCGGCTGCGGGACGGCACCCGGCGGATCACCCACGTCACTGAGGTCCAGGGCATGGAGGGCGACATCGTCACGCTCCAGGATGCCTTCGTGTTCGACTACGCCGCCGGCGTCGACGCCCACGGCCGGTTCCTCGGCAGGCCGGTCCCCACCGGCATCCGTCCGCGTTTCATCGACCGTTTCGAGGACCTGGGCATCCACGTCTCCCCCGCTGTGTTTGCTGCTCCGCTGACCCCGGCCGGAAGGGCGTGATCTGTCCATGACTCTCCTGCCCATCGGCGTCGGCCTGCTTTTCAGCGCAGTGGTGGTCCTGGGATTCGCGCTGCTCTCCCCCGGCGGGGCCAGTGTCCCCCTGGACCGGCGCAGGCCCGTCCAGGGCCAGGCCGACTCGCAGCTGACGCGGTTCGCCGGCTCGGCCGTCCACCTGGTCGACGGATTCTTTTCCGGCCGCAAAGTCCGGCTCTTCAACCGCGAGTCGCTGGAACAGGCCGGCCTGCGCCTGGGCCAGGCCGACTTCTACGTCCTGCTCCTGGCCGGAGCGGTTGCGGGGGGCCTCGCCGGGTTCGTCGTCGCGGGGCCGTTGCTGGCGGTCCTGCTGGTGCTCCTGGCTCCGGTCGTGGGCCACCTCGTGCTCCGCATCCTGGCCGGCAAGCGCCGCACCAAGTTCGACCAGCAGCTCGGCGATACCCTGCAGCTGCTTTCCGGCGGCCTCCGGGCCGGGCACAGCATCATGCGCGCCATTGACGCCGCCGCGTCCGAATCCCAAAGCCCGACGTCGGAAGAGATGCGCCGCGTGGTTACGGAGACCAGCCTGGGCCGGGACCTCCTGGACTCCCTGAGCGACACCGCGGACCGGATGCGGAACGAGGACTTCGTCTGGATCGCCCAGGCCATCCAGATCAACCGCGAAGTGGGCGGGAACCTGGCCGAAGTCCTGGACCAGGTCAACGAGACCATCCGCGAGCGCAGTGAGATCAAAGGACACATCAAATCCCTCGCAGCCGAGGGAAAGTTTTCCGCGTACATCCTCATGGCCATGCCGATCGGGATCGTGGTGATGCTGATGCTGGTCAATCCCGGCTACATGAACCCGATGTTCACGCACCCGCTGGGCTGGGGCATGATGGCGGCCTCCGTCATCCTCATGACCATTGGCGGGCTGTGGATGCGAAAAATCATCGACCTGAAGTTCTGAGGCGGCTATGGCACCTGCTGTACTACTTGCCACGCTGCTGGTGGCGTTGCCGCTCGGCTATCTGGCGTGGTCGCTGCTCTCCGTCGACCGGAGGTCACAGCGCGCCATGCGGGAGATGCTCGCGCATGGCACCGACCCGGCCGAGCTCACCCATCGGGAGCGCAGCAGCCTGCTGGAACGGGCCGGCTACCGGCTGACTCCCCCGGCGTACGTCCGCAAACTGGACCGGCTGTTGTCCCTCGCCGGGCGCCCCGCGTCACTGCCGTTGGGCCGCGTGCTCGCGGCCAAGCCGCTCCTTGGGCTGCTGGGCGCCCTGCTGGGCTTCTGGATCAGCGCCAACAGCCCGACGCCGGTCCTCAAGCTCGTGGGAATCTTTGTGTTCCTGCTCGGCTACTTCATCCCCGACCTCCTGCTCTACAGCAGAGGGCAGGAACGCCAGAAGACCATGCAGCTGGAACTGGCCAACACGCTGGACCAGATGCTGATCTCCGTGGAAGCGGGCCTGGGCTTCGAAGGCGCCATGGCCCGGGCCGGCGAGAACGGCAAGGGCCCCCTGGCGGAGGAACTTATCCGGACCCTGCAGGACATGCAGGTAGGGCGCAGCCGGCGCGAGTCATACGTGGCACTGGCGGAACGGACCAACGTGCCCGAGCTGCGCAGCTTCGTCCAGGCCGTGGTCCAGGCCGACACCTACGGCATTGCCATCAGCCGGGTGTTGCGGGTGCAGGCGAAGGTCATGCGGGTCAAGCGCCGGCAACGGGCCGAGGAGAAGGCCATGAAGCTGCCCGTCACCATCCTGTTTCCCCTGCTGTTCTTCATCTTCCCCGTGCTTTTCATCGCCATCCTGGGCCCGGCCGTCATCAACGCCATCGACACGTTCAGTGGCCAGTAAACGGCCGCCGACACGGCCACGGCCGGCACCAGCGGCAGGGATTGGTTCCCCTCGGGAAAGCCTCAGGGTTTCCGCAGGATAGACCGGGCTGCAAGGCATCGGCCGCATCAGCAAGTAGCGTGGTCACATGTCCCTTCCAAGCGCTTGCCCCGACGACGGAGATGCGGGCATTGCCCTCGCTCCCACCACCTCTCCGGGACTGCCGGCGCCTGCCCTCACGGCATCCAGCGCGGCAGCGGCCTTCCCAGAGGTCTTCCCGGAGGTCCTCCCCGAGGACCTGCCGGCGGCCCCGCTCGTGGACCCTGCCGCGCTTCAGGACCTGGGTGCACAGCTGGAAAATCCGGCCGTGGCGAAGGGATTTGCCAGGGACTACACCCGGATGTGGGACCAGCGCTACCGCTCGCTGGCCTCGGCCCTCGAACGCGGGGATCTCGCGGGCTCGATGGACGCTGTGCTGAGCCTGAAGACGTCCTCGGCCATGGTCGGAGGCCTGCGCCTGGCCCAGCTCGCCGGCGAACTGGAGAACGCACTCAGGGCCGGAGACATTGGCCGCGCACTGTCGCTCCTGCGCGACGTCGCCGCGCGCGGCGGGGAAACCGTCGACGAGCTCCAGTTCAGCTACGTCCTGTGGGACAGCTAGGACCGGCGGGACCGCTGCCGCCTACAGGTTTCCCGGGCGCCGGGCGCCGGAAGCCCCTCCAGGGGCTACCGCGCCGGCGACAGCCGGTAGCCCACGCCGCGGACGGTCTGCAGCCAGCGCGGCTGCACGGGGTCCTCGCCGAGTTTCCTCCGCAGGTTGCCGATATGCACCTCGACGGCGCGTTCGTCGGATTCGCTGATGTAGGCGTCCGCCCGGTAGTAATCGCCCCGGACCACGCGCACCAGCTCGGTCTTGGACCGCACGGCGCCGGCGCCCTTCAGGAGCGCCTGCAGGAGGTCAAACTCACTGCGGGTCAGGCTGACCGCCACGCCGTCGACACTCACGGACCGGGTCTCGGGGTTCAGGTCCAGGCCGTTGTGGTGCAGCACCGGACTCTGGGACGCTACCGGGGCGGCGGCCGCCCCAGAATCCACCGCGGATCCGTCCGCGGCGCCGAGGTCCTGCCGGGGCCGGCGCATCATGGCACCCACACGGGCGCGCAGCTCCCGCGGCCGGAATGGCTTCGCCAGGAAATCATCAGCCCCGGTATGAAACGCCGTCAGGGTGTCCAGTTCGTCGGTTCGCGCTGTCAGCATGACCACGTACGCGTCACTGAACTGCCGGATCCGGCGCAGCACCTCGAAACCGTCGATGTCGGGAAGCCCGACATCGAGGGTGACCACGCTTGCCTCCCGTGCCCTGACGACGTCGACCCCTTCACGTCCGCCGGCCGCCGAGTGGACTTCGAACCCTGCCTGGCTCAATACGGCTTCGACAAGGTTCCGAACATCTTCGTCGTCTTCTACAACGACGGCGACTCCCATGTCGGTCATGGCCCCCCTCATGTGACACGCTACGCTGCCGTTCGCGGATGCGGCGGCAGCAATTATCTCGCCGGCCCCCACCAGCAATGTCAGAATACCCACCCTAAGGGGCAAATTCGCGGCTGCCCGGTAACAGAAATGGCAAAACTTCGATTTATGTCAAATTTGCGTGACACAGGGTGTAAAACTGGAGCAACGGGAAGGGGGCACGGCGTCTTTGCTTAGACAGCGGCTGATCCGAAGTATGGATCGACACGGGAAGGCTTTGGGGCCGCGCGGGCGGGTCCTCGTCTGCCAGTTGCCGCTGGCCGTGATGCTGGCCGCAATCGTCATGGCTGCCCCGGCCGCCTGGCCCGGCCTTCCGGACAGCATCCTGTGCCGGTACGCCTTTGCCCTGCAGGCCGCCCTCCTCGTGGCCTGCGTACTGGTCCCCTGGCAGCGTTTTGGGCCGTTGGCGCCGCTCGTCATCCCTGTCCTGGACCTGGTTGCGATTGGGCTGCTCCGGGACGGCACCTCCGCCGGGCTGCCGGATCCAGGTGTGCTCTCCGTCTTGCCCGTGGTGTGGATTTCGGCGTCCAGGCTCTCCGCCCCCGCGAGCCTTTCACTGAGTTTCTCGGTGCCCCTCCTGGCCGCCCTGCCCTGGCTCCTGGCGGACCGGCCGGCACCGCTTGCGGCCCGCACAGCCGAAGCCCTGCTGGTGCCCCTGATGATGCTCGCGGTCTCCCTCGCCATGCGTTTCGCGCGGGCGCGCCTGCGGCGCGAGCAGCGGCGGATCAAGTCCAAGGAAGCCGAGCTGGAGGTCCTGCTCGCGGACAGCCGGGAGCGCGAACGGCTCCTGAACACCATTCTCGACACCGTCGACGTCGGGATCGTGGCAGTGGACGCCAGCGGCCGCCGGCTGCTGACGAACACGTGGCAGGCCGAACTCGAGGAATCCGCGGCCGCGGCGCCCCATCCTACGGCCGAACCGGCGGGGGAAGTACTGCCGGAGGAAGAGGGCCGGCTCCTGCTGACCGGGCAGGACCGAAGCACCCCCCTGCCGCTGGAGCGCCGTCCCATCCGGCGGGCGCTGGCCGGCGAGTCGTTTGCCGACTACCTTGTCTGCTTCGGTGAGGAAGCGGCCAGCCGCGTGGTCTCTACCGGGGCCCGGCCCCTGAAGAACGACGCCGGCGACTTCCGCGGCGCCGTGGTGGTCTTCAACGAGGTCACCGGCCTGGTGGACGCCCTCGCAGCGAAGGACGAGGTCGTCTCCACTGTCTCCCACGAATTCCGCACGCCGTTGACGTCCATCATCGGCAACCTGGACCTGGTGCTCGCCGACACCGAGGGCCTGGACAGTCCGGTGGTCCGCCGCGTCGAAGTGGCGCAGCGCAACGCGGAGCGGCTGCTGGCCCTGGTCTCGGATCTTCTCATGTCCGCCAGCGCCGCGGTCCATGTCCATCCGCGCCGCACCGACCTCGCCGGCATCGTGGAGGCGAGCCTCGGCTCGGCCCAGGCCCACGCCCAGGCGTCCCGCGTCTGCCTCGCCACGGACGTCCAGGGTCCGCTCTGGGCCCACGTGGACCCGCTCCGGATCAGCCAGGCCCTGGACAACCTCGTTTCCAACGCGATCAAGTACTCGCCCGACGGCGGATCGGTGCGGGTCTCCGCCAGCTCCGGCGACGGCCTGGTGCGCCTTCACGTCGAGGACACCGGGATGGGCATGACCGCCGCCGACGCCGGGCGGGTCTTCACCCGTTTCTTCCGCAGCCCGGCCGTCCGGGACGGATCCATTCCGGGCGCCGGCCTGGGGCTGTCCATCACCAAGGCCATCGTGGAAGGGCACGGCGGATCCATCTCGTGCCGCACCAGTCCGGGCCACGGCAGCACCTTCACCCTCGAGCTTCCCGCCTAATTTAGGCCCGCACGCCCACCGCCTTTTCGTGCCCACATGGCTGTGGTGGCGTCGAAGTTTCCCCACCTTTGGTGGCCGACGCCCGCGTGTTGCGCCGACCCGCCGGCGTAGAGCGGCCTCGCTCCGGCAAAGGTGGGGAAAATCGGTGGCGCAGTTTAGGCCCGCAGTGCCCGCGTCAGTTCGGCCCGGGCCAGCATGCCGCTCTCTGTCGGGTAGGCCACTTCCTCGAGCACCAGCGGGTGCGGGGCTGCGAGCACGGAGCGGGCGTCGCGCTGCCGGGCGAGGAGCCGCTCGTAGAGCCATTCCGGGACCTCTTCGCCCTCCCCCACGTACAACGCCGAGCCCACCAGGGAGCGGACCATGTTGTGGCAGAACGCGTCAGCCTGAACGGTGACGACAATGACGCCGTCCGCGCCGCGCGCGAATTCGAAGCGCTGCAGTTCACGGATGGTCGTGGCCCCCTCGCGGGGCTTGCAGTACGAGCGGAAGTCCTGCAGGCCCAGCAGCGGCGCGGCGCCCTCGTTGAGGAGCCCGACGTCCAGCGGAACCTTGTGCCACAGGGTCGAGGCGCGTCCCAGCGGGTCCCACAGCGCGGGGCCGTCCGCTATCCGGTACGAATAGCGGCGCCAGAGGGCGGAGAACCGGGCATCGAAGCCAACTGGTGCCACGCTCACCCGGTGCACCTCGATGGCGCCGCTGAGGTCGCCCAGGCCACGGCTCAAGGCACCGCGGATACGGCGGAGCAGGGCGACGGCGGGATCCAGTTCGGCGCCCCGGTTCAGGCCCAGCCACTCCGCCTCGCTGAGGTCCAGGTGGACCACCTGGCCGCGGGCGTGCACCCCGGCGTCGGTGCGCCCGGCAACCGTAACCCGGACGGGGCGGCGGATCAGCAGCGCGAGGGCCTCCTCCAGGACGCCCTGGACGGTGCGCAGTCCCGGCTGCACGGCCCACCCGCTGAACGGGCCGCCGTCGTACGCCACATCCAGCCGGATACGCAAAAACCCGCCGCCCCCCAAGAGGGGGGCAGCGGGTTTGAGCTCGTTCATAGACTTAAGTCTATAAGAAAGATTTAGCGAATTACTTCGCGTCCTTCTCAGACTCAGCGGCTGCTTCCTCAGCGGCCGGAGCCTCTTCGGTAGCGGCTTCGGTCTCAGCGACCGGAGCCTCTTCGGTCTCAGCAGCCTCTTCGGTCTCGGCAACCGGAGCTGCGTCGGCCTCTTCGGCGTCCTTCTTGTCAGCGTCCCGCTTGGCAGCAGAGGTAGCCTCGGCTACCACGGCCTGCTTTGCGGAAACCGGCTCGAGAACCAGTTCGATGACAGCCATGGGAGCGTTGTCGCCCTTGCGGTTGCCGATCTTGGTGATGCGGGTGTAGCCGCCATCGCGGTTTTCCACTGCCTGTGCAATGTCGGTGAACAGCTCGTGGACGACGCCCTTGTTGCTGATCAGGCCGAGTACACGACGGCGGGACGCGAGGTCGCCACGCTTGGCGAAAGTCACCAGGCGCTCGGCGTACGGCTTCAGGCGCTTGGCCTTGGTCACCGTGGTGGTGATCCGCTTGTGCTCGAAAAGTGCGGCGGACAGGTTCGCGAGCATAAGACGCTCGTGAGCCGCTCCGCCTCCGAGGCGCGGACCCTTAGCGGGGGTAGGCATTATAGTTTCTCCTCATTGGAAGCCGTTGGGCTGCGCACACCAAGGTGCATCCAGCCAGCCGGCCAAGATCTGTTGGTTAGAGCTCGTCGTCGCTGAACGCGGCGTCGTCCTCTTCGATGGCTGCGGCACGTGCTGCGAGATCGAAACCGGGAGGGGAGTCCTTGAGGGACAGGCCCAGTTCGACCAGCTTGGCCTTGACCTCATCAATGGACTTCGCGCCGAAGTTGCGGATGTCCATGAGGTCAGCCTCGGAGCGGGCAACGAGTTCACCCACGGTGTGGATGCCCTCACGCTTGAGGCAGTTGTAGGAACGGACCGTCAGGTCCAGATCCTCGATCGGCAGTGCCATGTCGGCTGCCAGGGCAGCGTCCGTCGGCGACGGACCGATCTCGATACCTTCAGCTGCGGTGTTCAGCTCGCGGGCCAGACCGAACAGTTCCACCAGGGTGGTACCTGCCGAAGCAACGGCGTCGCGCGGGGCGATTGCCTGCTTGGTCTCGACGTCGACAATGAGCTTGTCGAAGTCAGTGCGCTGCTCAACACGGGTAGCTTCCACGCGGAAAGTAACCTTCAGAACCGGCGAGTAGATCGAGTCGACCGGGATGCGGCCGATCTCGGAGTCGCCGGACTTGTTCTGAGCTGCCGAAACGTAGCCGCGACCGCGCTCGATGGTCAGTTCGAGTTCGAACTTGCCCTTCGAGTTCAGCGTGGCAATGTGCAGATCCGGGTTGTGGAATTCGACGCCGGCCGGCGGAGCGATGTCCGCGGCGGTGACGACTCCCGGTCCCTGCTTGCGCAGGTAAGCAACAACCGGCTCGTCGTGCTCGGAGGAAACCGACAGGTTCTTGATGTTCAGGATGATCTCAGTGACATCTTCCTTGACACCCGGAACCGTGGTGAACTCGTGCAGCACGCCATCGATCCGGATGCTCGTTACAGAGGCACCGGGGATGGAGGAGAGCAGGGTACGGCGGAGGGAGTTTCCGAGGGTGTAACCAAAGCCCGGCTCCAGCGGTTCGATGATGAACCGTGAGCGGTTTTCGGAGACGACCTCTTCGGAGAGGGTGGGGCGCTGTGCAATGAGCACTTAGGTTTCCTTTCGGCGAGCATCCGCTATATGACGCAACACAGGTGGTGGAAAGATCGGTCTGAAGACTTAACGCGGCCGGGCCTGCCCGGACCGGTGAGGGTCCGGGCAAGCTCCTGGGCGCTGGAAAGCCTTAGACGCGGCGGCGCTTCGGCGGACGGCAGCCGTTGTGGGCGCTGGGGGTGACGTCCTGGATGGAGCCAACCTCGAGGCCAGCGGCCTGCAGCGAGCGGATGGCGGTTTCGCGTCCGGAACCCGGTCCCTTGACGAACACGTCAACCTTGCGCATGCCGTGCTCCTGTGCACGCTTTGCGGCGGCTTCGGCGGCCATCTGGGCAGCGAACGGGGTGGACTTACGCGAGCCCTTGAAGCCAACCTCACCGGACGAAGCCCAGGAGATGACAGCACCGTTCGGGTCCGTGATGGACACGATGGTGTTGTTAAAGGTGCTCTTGATGTGCGCCTGGCCCAGCGCGATATTCTTCTTGTCCTTCTTACGCGGCTTGCGAACCGCGCCACGAGTCTTCGGGGGCATTTTTTCTCCTACAGAAAGTTATCGGGGGAAAACCGAGTTAATCCCTCAGGGATTAACGGGCCTTCTTCTTGCCTGCGACGGTGCGCTTCGGACCCTTGCGGGTACGCGCGTTCGTCTTCGTACGCTGACCGCGCACTGGCAGGCCCTTGCGGTGGCGAATACCTTCGTAGCTGCCGATTTCAACCTTGCGGCGGATATCAGCGGCTACTTCGCGGCGAAGGTCACCCTCAACCTTGTAGTTGCCTTCAATGTAGTCACGCAGCTCAACCAGCTGCGCGTCGGTCAGGTCCTTGACCCGAACGTCAGCGCTGATGCCGGTAGCAGCCAGGGTTTCGTGTGCACGGGTCTTGCCCACGCCGTAGATGTAAGTAAGCGCAATTTCCAGCCGCTTTTCGCGGGGAATGTCTACGCCAGCGAGACGAGCCATATTGGCAGTACTCCTTGTATAAACCGGAGGTCGTAGGCAGTACACCCGCATGTTCAGTGCGGCCCCAGCCTCCGACCGGGGGTTAGCTGTCCGGGCTCATACGTCCCAGTTCAGCTTGTGCTGCCTTTATTTACTTGCGTGGGTTAGCAACCCAGGATTTCCTGTGAAGGAAATTAGCCCTGGCGCTGCTTGTGGCGCGGGTTCTCGCAGATCACCATGACCCGGCCATTACGGCGGATCACTTTGCACTTTTCGCAGATCTGCTTGACGCTCGGCTTGACCTTCATGGCGTTCCTTTGCGTGTTGCAGTTGGTCAGCTGGACCGGCCCTCGGCTGTTGCCCTGGCCGCCCAGTGTTTACTTGTAGCGGTAGACGATACGACCACGTGTCAGGTCGTAAGGGCTCAGCTCCACCACTACGCGGTCCTCGGGGAGGATCCTGATGTAGTGCTGGCGCATCTTTCCAGAGATGTGTGCCAGAACGATGTGCTTGTTGGTGAGCTCAACGCGAAACATCGCATTGGGCAGCGCCTCGGTCACAACGCCCTCGATCTCAATGACCCCGTCCTTCTTGGCCATACCCTCCGCTAACTGTTGTTGCCGCAGCCTCCCGGTTTGCACCGGTCATGACCGCGGACGTTTTTGATTGATTGGCTGGTGCCACCCGACCCCAAAAGGGCACAACGGGGCAGACAACCAACAGACAACACTACGCCATCGCGGCCCGATTGTTAAATCCGAAGTTAAATCCGCCCATCGTAGCGCACTCAGCGTCCGTACGCACCTAGCGTCCCGGCCGCCGTCGTCACTGCCTCCGCCTGCGAGATCCCGTCGAGGATGGCCAGCCGGACGACGTCGGCGGCCGCGCTCTGCAGGGTAATGAGGCTGACCTGCCGGGCCGCCGGGGTGCTGCGGTCAAGCGCGACGGCGCCCGTCGCCAGCGCGAACACGGTATCGCCGTCGGCGAGGGTGTGGCTTGGATTCAAAGCCCGGGCCAGTCCGGCATGGGCCGCCGAGGCGGTGCGTTTGCAGTCCGCCTTGTCCAGGACGGCGTCCGTGGCGACGACGACGAGCGTGGTGTTGAGCGGCGGGGGCGTACCGCCAACGCCGTAGTCTGCGGCTTCGGCCTCACCTCCCGCCCCAACAGCCGAAACCCTCTGCGTGCTCGCTCCTTCGTCGCTTAGACGCACGCTGCCGGGTTCCGCCTGCTGCGGCGATGTGCCCCACGGCAGTCCGAGCGCGTTGACGACCGCAATGGCGCCGACGGTCACCCCGTTTTCTAGGGTGAGGGAGGCTGTGCCCACTCCCCCTTTGTACGTGCCCCTGCCGATTGCCGCTCCTGTGCCGGCGCCGACGTTGCCGCGTTCGACGTCGTGCCCTTCCGGCTGCCCGGCGGCGGCGGCCGTCGCCGCGTAGCCCATCGCCTCTCCGGGGCGGGCGGAGAAATCGCCGCCGCGGCCCAGATCGAAAATCGCGGCCGCCGGCACTATCGGAACAAGCCCGCCGGGGACCGTGAAGCCTCGGCCGTTCTCCTCGCACCAGCGCATGGCGCCGCCCGCGGCTGCGAGGCCAAAGGCGCTGCCCCCGGTCAGGACCACGGCGTCCACGGTCTGGGACAGCGTGGTGGGATCCAGTGAGTCCGTCTCATGCGTCGCAGGCCCGCCGCCCCGGACGTCGACGGAGCCGACGGTGCCTGGCGGCGGGAGAACCACAGTCACTCCGCTCAGCCAGCCGTCGCCGGACTTCTGGACATGGCCTATCCGGATGCCGGCCACGTCTGTGATGGCTCCTGTTGCTCCCATGGCTCCATTGTGCGCCCCGGCTGACCTGCGACACGCAAAATCCCTGGCGCTACCGTATTCCGGTGTCGCCAGGGATTTTGAGCGTCGCCAGAAATCCCGCGAGTCGCCTTGTAGTTCGGGCCTAGGGAATCGGGACGGGCACGACGCCGAGCGGCGCCAGTTTCGCCGCTCCGCCGTCAGGTGCCGAGAGGACCCAGATCCCCTTCTCGTGCACGGCCACCGAGTGCTCCCACTGGCAGGAGCGCTTGCCATCCGTGGTGACGACGGTCCAGTCGTCGTCCAGGATTGCGGTCTCGATGCTGCCCCGGACCAGCATGGGCTCGATTGCGAGGCACAGCCCCGGGCGGATCTTCGGCCCGCGGTGGCCGGTGCGGTAGTTCAGCACGTCCGGCGCCATGTGCATCTCGGAGCCGATTCCGTGCCCTACATAGTCCTCCAGGATGCCCAGCGGTTTGCCCGGCACGGAGGAGACGTAGTCGTCCACGGCGTTGCCGATATCGCCCACGAATTTCCCGGTGGCCAGGGCTGCGATGCCACGCCACATGGCTTCCTCGGTAACCTCGGAGAGGCGAACGTCTTCGGGATCGGCGGTGCCGACAATCACGGTCCGCGCCGAATCGGAGTGCCAGCCGTCCACGATCGCACCGCCGTCGATCGAGATGATGTCGCCGTCCGCCAGGACCCGGCCGCCGGGGATGCCGTGCACCACTTCTTCGTTCACCGAGGTGCAGATCGTGGCCGGGAACCCGTGGTAGCCGAGGAAGTTGGACTTGGCGCCGGCGTCCTGGAGCACGGCGGCGAAGACCTCATCCAGCCGGGCAGTGGTGACGCCGGGGGCCGCGGCGGCCACCGCTGCATCCAGTGCCCGGCTCAGGACCAGTCCGGCCTCGTGCATCGTGCGCATCTGGGCGTTGGTCTTGTATTCAATGCGTGCCTGGCCGAATGCCATCGCTACCTCAAAATTTTCTCTCGCGGTCCGGGCGGGCTGGATCCCGGGCCTCCACCATGGGTCATCAACCCAAGTCTTCAAGCTCTATTCTCCCGTACCGGTTCAACGGTTCGGAACGGGCTCGCTGCGGTGCCGCCCAACGCCGAAGGGCGCGTCCCGTACCCGATGGTACGGAACGCGCCCTTCTGCACTGCGTCTCTGTTCTGCGTCAGCCGCAATGAGCATGCGTGGATCAGGGGGTGAGGATCAGGCGGCCTGGGCCGACTTGATCGCTTCCATGACGCGCTCGGTGACTTCGTCGATGGCACCGATGCCGTCCACCTGGGTCAGGATGCCGCGTTCGGCATACTTGGCCACCACAGGTTCGGTCTGCTCGTGGTACAGGTCCAGCCGGTGACGGATAACGCCTTCGTTATCGTCGCTGCGGCCAGTTTCCTTGGCACGGCCCAGGAGGCGGGTAACCAGCTCCTCGTCGTCAGCGGTGAGCTGGAGCACGACGTCGAGCTTCTGGTCAGCGCCGGCGAGGATGTCTTCGAGGTAGTCCACCTGCGCGGTGGTGCGCGGGTACCCGTCGAGCAGGAAGCCTGCCTCGACGTCGTCCTCATTGAGGCGGTCGCGCACCATCTTGTTGGTGACGCTGTCCGGGACGAAGTCGCCGGCGTCCATGTACTTCTTGGCTTCGACGCCGAGCGGAGTCTCACCCTTGACGTTGGCGCGGAAGATGTCTCCGGTGGAGATCGCAACGACGCCGAGGCGTTCTGAAATGCGTTCCGCCTGCGTTCCCTTGCCGGACCCGGGAGGTCCGATAATCAACATTCTCGTCATCGCAAAAGCCCTTCGTAGTGACGTTGCTGTAGTTGCGCATCAATCTGCTTCACGGTCTCCAGACCGACGCCCACCATGATCAGGATCGAGGTGCCGCCGAACGGGAAGTTCTGGTTCGCGTTAATCAGGACCAGTGCAACCAGCGGGATCAATGCCACGAAGCCGAGGTAGAAGGCGCCGGGCAGGGTGATCCGGGATAGGACGTACTGAAGATAGTCCGCGGTCGGCTTGCCGGCGCGGATGCCCGGAATGAAGCCGCCGTACTTCTTCATGTTGTCCGAGACCTCTTCGGGGTTGAAAGTAATCGCAACATAGAAGTAGGTGAAAAACACAATCATGGCGAAATACAGTGCCATATAGATCGGGTGGTCGCCCTTGGTGAGGTTGTTGTTGATCCACTCAACCCAGGGCTGTACCGGCTCGCCGGCCTTGGGCTGGTTGAACTGTGAGATCAGCCCCGGCAGGTAGAGCATGGACGAGGCAAAGATGACGGGCACGACGCCGGCCATGTTCACCTTGATGGGGATGTAAGTGCTGGTTCCGCCGACCGTGCGGCGGCCGATCATCCGCTTGGCGTACTGCACCGGGATCCGGCGCTGGGACTGCTCCACGAAGACCACGAGCGCTACGGTGAGCAGGCCGATGATCAGGACCAGGAAGAACGTGCCGGGGCCCTGGGCCTTCCAGATCGCACCGAGCGAGCCGGGGAAGCCTGCGGCGATGGACGTGAAGATCAGCAGGGACATGCCGTTGCCGACGCCCTTTTCCGTCACGAGCTCGCCCATCCACATGATCAGGCCTGTGCCGGCCGTGAGCGTGATGATGATCAGGACCGTGGTGACGATCGAGCTGTCCGGGATGATGGGCAGCTGGCAGTTAGGCAGCAGCTGGCCGGAGCGTGCCAGCGACACCAGTGTCGTGGCATTGAGCAGGCCAAGTGCGATCGTGAGGTAGCGGGTGTACTGGGTCAGCTTTGACTGCCCTGACGCGCCCTCCTCGTACAGCTGCTGGAAGCGGGGAATGACCACCCGGAGCAGCTGGACGATGATGCTGGCGGTGATGTACGGCATGATGCCGAGGGCAAAGATGGACACCTGCAGCAATGCACCGCCGCTGAACAGGTTGACGAGCTGGTAGATCCCGCCCGAGGTCTGACCGTTGTGCAAGCATTGCTGGACATTCTGGTAGCTCACACCAGGCGAGGGGATGAAGGCACCCAAGCGGAAGATAGTGATGATTCCCAGCGTGAACAACAACTTGCGTCGCAGATCAGGCGTGCGAAAGGCCCGGCCAAATGCGCTAAGCAAGCGTCCTCCTGAGTAATAAGTAAAGTCGTGTGAGACAGGTCAAATAAACCCAACAACCGAGTCTAACGGGTGGATGCGCCCCGCGAACAATCGGCGGGGCCCGGAAAATGAAAAAAACTCCCGGCACCGGGGGCCTGAGCCCCTGGTACCGGGAGTTTCAACAACGGGCAACTGCCCCGCCGCCTCGTTAGAGGGCGGTGGTGCTTCCGCCTGCTGCAGCAATCTTGTCAGCAGCGCTGGCCGAGAATGCGTGGACGGTGACGTCAACCTTGACGGTGATGTCGCCGGTGCCCAGCACCTTGACGGGCTGGTTCTTGCGAACGGCACCCTTTTCGACCAGGTTCTCCACGGTGACAGCGCCACCTTCCGGGAACAGCTCGTTGAGCTTGTCCAGGTTTACAACCTGGTACTCAACCCGGAACGGGTTCTTGAAGCCGCGCAGCTTCGGCAGGCGCATGTGCAGCGGCAGCTGGCCGCCGGCAAAGCCAGCCTTGATCTGGTAGCGGGCCTTCGTACCCTTGGTACCGCGACCAGCGGTCTTACCCTTGGAACCTTCACCACGACCAACACGGGTCTTGGCGGTCTTGGCACCCGGGGCGGGACGCAGGTGGTGAACCTTCAGTGCGTTCTGCTTCTCAGCGGCGCCCTGTGCCTTTTCGGCGGTGTTCTTCTCTGCCATTTACTTCGCCTCCTCTACCTTTACCAGGTGCGGAACCGTGTTGAGCATCCCGACGGTCACGGCGTCGGCGGTGCGGACAACGGTGTGTCCGATCCGCTTCAGGCCGAGGGACCGCAGGGTGTCGCGCTGGTTCTGCTTGCCGCCAATGGCGGACTTGATCTGAGTGATCTCCAACTTTGCGTCGGAGACAAGCACGTTCTTAGCCATGACTCAGACACCTGCCTTCTGGTTCAGGAGCGCCTTGACCATTGCCGGCGGGGCGATCTCGTCGAGCGGGAGGCCGCGGCGTGCTGCCACTGCTGCCGGCTCTTCGAGGCGCTTCAGCGCGTCAACGGTCGCGTGAACGATGTTGATGGCGTTGGAAGAACCGAGCGACTTGGAGAGGATGTCGTGGATGCCCACGCACTCCAGTACTGCACGGACCGGGCCACCGGCGATAACACCGGTACCGGCGGAAGCCGGGCGCAGCATGACGACGCCTGCGGCGGCCTCACCCTGAACGCGGTGGGGGATAGTGCTGCCGATGCGGGGAACGCGGAAGAAGGACTTCTTGGCCTCTTCAACGCCCTTCGCGATAGCGGCAGGAACTTCCTTTGCCTTGCCGTAGCCGACGCCGACCATGCCGTTGCCGTCACCGACGACGACGAGGGCGGTGAAGCTGAAGCGACGACCACCCTTGACGACCTTGGAAACGCGGTTGATGGTTACGACGCGCTCTACGAACTGGCTCTTCTCGGCCTCGCGGCCGCCGTCACGGCCACCACGGCCGCCACGGTCGCCACGGCCCTGGCCGCGGTCGCCACGCTCGCCACGACGAGCGCCACCACGGCGGTCGTCAGTGGTAGCAGGCGCAGCGGTCTCAGTTGCCGGAGCAGCTACAGCTTCAGTCACCTGAATGTCCTTTTCGTTATTTTCGGTCACAGTGCCAGCCCACCTTCACGTGCGCCGTCAGCGACGGCGGCGATCCGGCCGTGGTACTTGTTACCACCGCGGTCGAAGACAACTGCTTCGATACCGGCAGCCTTGGCACGCTCGGCGACCAGTTCGCCAACGCGCTTGGCCTTGGCGGTCTTGTCACCGTCGAATGCACGAAGGTCGGCTTCCAGTGTGGAGGCGCTTGCCACGGTCAGGCCCTTGGTGTCATCGACAACCTGGACGAATACGTGACGTGCGGAGCGGTTGACGACCAGACGCGGGCGTACAGCCGTTCCGGAGATGCGCTTGCGGATACGAAGCTGGCGGCGGCTGCGCTGGGCAGACTTGCTCTTGTTCGTACGCTTCTTGTTAATTGCGATCGCCATGGTTACTTACCAGCCTTTCCGACCTTGCGGCGGATGACTTCGCCTGCGTAACGGATGCCCTTGCCCTTGTAGGGGTCCGGCTTCCGCAGCTTGCGAATGTTGGCAGCAACCTCGCCGACCTGCTGCTTGGAGATACCTGAAACAGAGAGCTTGGTCGGGGTCTCAACTGCAAAGGTGATGCCGTTCGGTGCCGAGACGTTGACCGGGTGGCTGTAGCCCAGAGCGAACTCCAGGTCAGAACCCTTGGCCTGGACGCGGTAACCGGTACCGACAATCTCAAGCTTCTTCTCGTAGCCTGCGGTGACACCCTGGATCATGTTGGCGATCAGGGTGCGGGTCAGGCCGTGCAGCGAACGTGAGGCGCGCTCGTCGTTCGGGCGGGCGACAGTCAGGGTGCCATCTTCCAGGGAAACCTCGATCGGGCTGGCCACAGTGTGGCTCAGCTCGCCTTTGGAACCCTTGACGCTGACGACAGAGCCGTCAACCTTGACCTCAACGCCGGCAGGAACGGTGATGGGGAGACGTCCAATACGTGACATTATTCTCTTCCTTTCCCGTTACCAGACGTAAGCGAGGACTTCGCCGCCCACGCCCTTCTTGCCGGCCTGCTTGTCAGTCAAGAGGCCGGAAGAGGTGGACAGGATTGCGACACCCAGGCCACCGAGCACGTGCGGCAGGTTGGTGGACTTTGCGTAAACGCGCAGTCCCGGCTTGGAAATACGACGAACGCCAGCGATTGAACGCTCGCGGTTCGGACCGAACTTGAGCTCGAGGGTCAGCTTCTTGCCAACCTCAGCGTCTTCTTCTTTCCAGGAGGCGATGTAACCTTCAGCCTTCAGGATGTCGGCAACGCGTGCCTTGAGCTTGCTGTACGGCATGGTCACGGAATCGTGGTATGCCGAGTTAGCGTTGCGCAGACGCGTAAGCATGTCTGCGACGGGATCTGTCATTGTCATGTGGGCTCTTGCCCTTCCTCATAACGGTTTCCGCCGTGCTGGTTGTCCCGAACAGAATTCGGAAAGGAGCGCGGGCGGACCTTTTACGTAGCTAGATTAGTCTTCGGTCTTGAACGGGAAGCCAAGCGCCTTCAGCAGCGCGCGGCCTTCGTCGTCGGTCTTGGCAGTGGTCACGACGGTGATGTCCATACCGCGAACGCGGTCAATGGAATCCTGGTCGATCTCGTGGAACATAACCTGCTCGGTCAGACCGAAGGTGTAGTTGCCGTTGCCATCGAACTGCTTGCCGCTGAGGCCACGGAAGTCGCGGATACGCGGCAGGGCCAGCGTGACCAGACGGTCCAGGAATTCCCACATGCGGTCCCCACGCAGAGTTGCGTGTGCACCGATCGGCATGCCTTCGCGCAGCTTGAACTGTGCGATCGACTTGCGGGCCTTGGTTACCTGCGGCTTCTGGCCGGTGATCAGGGTCAGATCGCGGACAGCGCCGTCGATCAGCTTGGAGTCCTTGGCGGCATCTCCAACACCCATGTTCACAACGACCTTCACCAGGCGGGGAACCTGGTTGACGTTCTGGTACTTGAATTCCTCAGTCAGCGTGTTCTTGATGGAATCGGCGTACTTGGTCTTCAGACGAGGAACGATCTTGCTTGCCGGAGTCTCGAGAGTCTCAGTCATTAGATGTCCTTCCCTGAGCTCTTGGCCACGCGGACGCGCACGTCACGCTTCACGCCATCGCGCTCAACGGTCTCGGTGCGGAAACCGACGCGGGTGGGCTTCTTGGTGGACGGGTCAACCAGAGCCACGTTGGAGATGTGGATCGAAGCCTCGACGACCTCGATGCCACCGGTCTTGGTGCCGCGCTGCGACTGACCGACCTTGGTGTGCTTGGTTACGCGGTTAATGCCTTCAACCAACACGCGGTTGGTCTCCGGGTACACGCGCAGAACCTTGCCCTGCTTACCCTTGTCGCCGCCGCGCTCAGCCTTGGCGCCAGTGATGACCTGAACGAGGTCACCCTTTTTGATCTTAGCCATGGACTAGAGCACCTCCGGAGCCAGAGAAACGATCTTCATGAACTTCTTGTCGCGAAGTTCACGACCAACCGGTCCGAAGATACGGGTACCGCGGGGGTCACCGTCGTTCTTCAGGATGACGGCTGCGTTCTCGTCAAACTTGATGTAGGAACCATCCGCACGGCGGCGTTCCTTCTTGGTACGGACGATGACAGCCTTGACGACGTCGCCCTTCTTTACGTTGCCGCCCGGAATTGCGTCCTTGACGGTAGCGACGATTACGTCGCCAATGCCTGCGTAGCGACGGCCAGATCCACCGAGAACGCGAATGGTAAGGATTTCCTTAGCACCCGTGTTGTCGGCGACCTTGAGTCGCGACTCCTGCTGAATCACTATTTACTCCTTGCGTCGCGCTGGTTCTCAGACCGAAAATCTTCCTACGGAATGAGCCTTGCGGAACGGTTGATCGGGGTGTCTCTTGACCTGCCTGGATTTTGCCAGACCAGGCCTAAACGCCCGTGCCAAAAACATTTGCTTCCCAGGCGGTTCCCGACGAGTCGGGGCGCAAGGGGGCACTATGCCGTGGCACGATTGTTTACGAGGTTGATGACGGCGCGCAAAAGGCGCCATACAAACTCAAAATCTTAGCACGTTTTGGGCGTATCCCCATATCACAGCCAGGGAGCCCGCACACCCCTCCCGCGCAGCCGCCACGCCGCCACGCCGGACAGGCTTTGGGCCCGCCCGCCGCCGCGCACCCCGGGAACCCGGCCCGCCGGCGTCGTAAGCCCCCCAGTCGTAAGCCCCCCAAAGGCTGCTTCGCGTGACGAGCACGGTAGACGGCTGCCGCCGGTCGCAGGCTGCCGGCTGCGGCGGCTGCCGGCAGCGCAGAAGCCCCCGCTCCCCCAAAGGGGAACGAGGGCTTCCGCTGTATCACCAGACAAAAAGGTGCAGGTGTTACTTGGCCTTCTCGAGGATCTCGACCAGACGCCACCGCTTGGTAGCGGACAGCGGGCGGGTCTCGGCGAGGAGCACCAGGTCGCCGATGCCGGCGCTGTTCTCTTCGTCGTGAGCCTTGATCTTGGCGTTGCGGCGGATGACCTTGCCGTAGAGGGCGTGCTTCACGCGGTCTTCGACCTGGACAGTGATGGTCTTTTCCATCTTGTCCGAGACGACGTAGCCGCGCTTCGTCTTACGGTAACCGCGCTCGTCAGCCTTGGCTGCGTCGGAAACAGTTTCCGTCACGTTCTCGTCCTTTTCACTCACTTGGCATCCTCCTCGGATTCAACCGTTTCAGCCTTCTCAGCCTTCTTGGTTGCAGCCTTCTTGGACTTCTTCTCTTCCTTGGCTTCCACAACCGGTGCGGCAACCTCGGCACGAATGCCGAGTTCGCGCTCACGGAGAACGGTGTAGATGCGGGCGATGTCCTTCTTTACCGCGCGCAAACGACCGTGGTTCTCCAGCTGACCGGTGGCGGACTGGAAACGCAGGTTGAACAGCTCTTCCTTGGCCTTGCGGAGTTCTTCAACGAGACGCTCGTTGTCGAAACCGTCCAGCTGTGCGGATGCAAGTTCCTTGGATCCTACTGCCATTTCTACTCACCACCTTCGCGACGCACAATGCGTGCCTTCAACGGCAGCTTGTGGATTGCCAGGCGCAGGGCCTCGCGAGCTACCTCTTCACTGACACCGGAGAGTTCGAAGAGAACCCGGCCCGGCTTGACGTTTGAGACCCACCATTCCGGAGAACCCTTACCGGAACCCATGCGGGTTTCGGCCGGCTTCTTCGTCAGCGGACGGTCCGGGTAAATGTTGATCCAGACCTTTCCGCCACGCTTGATGTGGCGGGTCATCGCGATACGGGCAGACTCGATCTGACGGTTCGTGACGTAGGCCGGGCTCAGCGCCTGGATGCCCCACTCACCGAAGGAGACCTGGGTGCCGCCCGTAGCAGCGCCGGAACGACCCGGGTGGTGCTGCTTACGGTGCTTGACTCGACGTGGGATAAGCATTTAAGCCTGTCCTCCTTCTACTGACTGTGCCGTGCCTGCGGCACCGGCTTCGACAGCCGGAGCTTCGGCGGCAGGTGCTGCCTCGGCTGCGGGGCGGTCGGGACGACGGCGGCGGTCACCACGGTCGGCGCCACCCGGGCGGCCCGGGCGGTCGCCGGCACGGCCACGGGACGGAGCAGCAGCTGCCTGCTGAGCCAGTTCCTTGGCAGTGACGTCGCCCTTGTAGATCCAGACCTTCACGCCGATGCGGCCGAAGGTGGTCTTGGCCTCGTAGAAGCCGTAGTCGATGTTCGCACGCAGGGTGTGCAGGGGCACACGGCCTTCGCGGTAGAACTCCGAGCGGGACATTTCTGCGCCGCCCAGTCGACCCGAGCAAGCGATCCGGATGCCCTTGGCACCGGCGCGCTGTGCGGACTGCATGGCCTTCTTCATCGCACGGCGGAAAGCCACGCGGGAAGTCAGCTGCTCTGCAACGCCCTGGGCAACAAGCTGGGCTTCCATCTCGGGGTTCTTGACCTCGAGGATGTTCAGCTGAACCTGCTTGCCCGTGAGCTTCTCAAGCTCGCCGCGGATGCGGTCTGCTTCAGCGCCGCGGCGGCCGATGACGATGCCCGGACGTGCCGTGTGGATATCCACGCGGACACGGTCGCGGGTGCGCTCGATTTCGACCTTGGCGATACCGGCGCGCTCCATGCCCGTGGACATGAGCTGGCGGATACGGATGTCTTCGCGAACGAAGTCCTTGTACCGCTGGCCGGCCTTGGTGCTGTCGGCGAACCAGTGCGATACGTGATCGGTGGTGATGCCGAGTCGGAACCCGTGCGGGTTAACTTTCTGTCCCACTTAGCGAGCCTCCTCTTTCTCCGGGGTAGCGACTACCACGGTGATGTGGCTCGTGCGCTTCTTGATCTGAAATGCACGACCCTGGGCTCGCGGCTGGAACCGCTTCATGGTCGGGCCTTCATCAACAAACGCTTCGCTGATGATGAGGTCACCTTCGTCAAACGCCACGCCGTCGCGGTCCGCGAGGACCCGGGCGTTGGAGATTGCCGACTGAACTACCTTGAATACCGGCTCCGAAGCTGCCTGGGGGGCAAACTTCAGAATTGCCAGAGCCTCATTCGCTTGCTTACCACGAACAAGGTTGACGACGCGCCGGGCCTTCATAGGCGTTACGCGGATGTGACGCGCAATTGCCTTGGCTTCCATTGCTTTCCTTCTCTCGTCTTTGACGTAAGTGCAGGCGCCTAGCGGCGCTTGCCCTTACGGTCGTCCTTGACATGGCCGCGGAATGTCCGCGTGGGAGCGAATTCGCCGAGCTTGTGCCCGACCATCGACTCAGTGACAAACACGGGGATGTGCTTGCGTCCGTCGTGTACGGCGATCGTGTGGCCGAGCATGTCGGGGACGATCATCGAACGGCGGGACCAGGTCTTGATGACGTTCTTGGTGCCCTTTTCGTTTTCCCTGGCTACCTTTACAAAGAGGTGCTGGTCAACGAAAGGACCTTTTTTCAGGCTGCGTGGCATGTGTCCAGGCTCCTATCGCTTGTTCTTGCCAGTACGACGGCGACGAACAATAAGCTTGTCGCTCTCTTTGTTGGGACGGCGGGTGCGGCCTTCGCGCTTACCGTTCGGGTTGACGGGGTGACGTCCACCGGACGTCTTACCCTCGCCACCACCGTGGGGGTGGTCAACCGGGTTCATGGCGACACCACGGACGGTCGGGCGAACGCCCTTCCACCGCATACGGCCGGCCTTGCCCCAGTTGATGTTCGACTGCTCGGCGTTGCCGACCTCGCCGACGGTTGCGCGGCAGCGCACGTCAACGTTGCGGATTTCGCCGGAAGGCAGACGCAGCTGGGCGAAACGGCCTTCCTTTGCAACGAGCTGGATCGATGCGCCGGCGGAGCGGCCCATCTTGGCGCCGCCACCCGGACGCAGTTCGACTGCGTGGATTACGGTACCGACCGGGATGTTGCGCAGCGGAAGGTTGTTGCCGGGCTTGATGTCAGCGTCGGCGCCGGCCTCTACGAAGTCGCCCTGGGACAGCTTGTTCGGGGCGATGATGTAACGCTTGGTGCCATCAACGTAGTGCAGGAGGGCGATCCGAGCCGTGCGGTTCGGGTCGTACTCGATTTCGGCAACGCGGGCGTTGACGCCGTCCTTGTCGTGGCGACGGAAGTCGATCAGACGGTACTGGCGCTTGTGTCCACCACCCTTGTGACGGGTCGTGATCTTACCGGAGTTGTTACGGCCACCCTTTTTCGGGAGGGGACGTACCAACGACTTTTCCGGCGTCGACCGCGTGATTTCAGTGAAGTCCGCTACGCTCGAGCCGCGACGGCCCGGGGTAGTCGGCTTGTATTTACGGATTCCCATAATTTATTTCCTCGTTAAAGTGGTCTCCGCTATGAAAGCGGACCGCCGAAGATGTCGATAGTGCCTTCTTTGAGGCTCACAATTGCACGCTTGGTGTTCTTGCGGGTACCCCAGCCGAATTTGGTGCGCTTGCGCTTACCGGCACGGTTGATGGTGTTGATCGATTCGACCTTGACGGAGAAAATCTTCTCCACGGCCAGCTTGATCTCGGTCTTGTTCGAGCGGGGGTCCACCAGGAAGGTGTACTTGCCCTCGTCGATCAGGCCGTAGCTCTTTTCCGAGACAACGGGTGCAAGCACGACGTCGCGCGGGTCTTTGATGGTGGCTGCACTCACTTGGCATCCTCCTCGTTCTTTGCAACCTTGTCAGCAACGAATGCTTCGTAGGCAGCCTTGGTGAAGACTACGTCGTCGGAAACGAGAACGTCGTAGGTGTTCAGCTGGTCTGCGTACAGAACGTGAACTTCCTCGAGGTTGCGCACGGACAGTGCAGCAACATCGTTGGCGCGCTCAATGACAACGAGCAGGTTCTTGCGCTCGGAAACTCCGCGCAGGGTTGCCAGTGCTTCCTTGGAGGACGGCGTGGAGCCGGCAACCAGGTCAGCAACGACGTGGACGCGGCCGTTGCGGGCGCGGTCCGAGAGTGCGCCGCGCAGTGCAGCAGCAATCATCTTCTTGGGGGTGCGCTGGCTGTAGTCACGCGGCGTGGGGCCGTGGACAACGCCACCACCGGTCATGTGAGGAGCACGGATGGAACCCTGACGGGCGCGGCCGGTGCCCTTCTGCTTGAACGGCTTGCGACCTGCACCGGAAACCTCGGCGCGGGTCTTGGTCTTGTGGGTACCCTGGCGAGCAGCAGCGAGCTGGGCAACGACGACCTGGTGCAGCAGCGGCACGTTGGTCTGTACGTCGAAGATCTCTGCAGGCAGGTCAACCTTGACAGTGCTAGTCATTGAACTAGGCTCCCTTCACGGCGGTGCGTACGAGTACGACCTGGCCGCGGGCGCCGGGAACGGCGCCCTTGATCAGGAGCAGCGACTTCTCGACGTCAACCGCGTGGACCGTGAGGTTCAGCGTGGTGTGACGAACGGCGCCCATGCGGCCGGCCATTTTCATGCCCTTGAAGACGCGGCTCGGGGTGGATGCGCCACCGATTGAACCGGGCTTACGGTGGTTCTTGTGGGCACCGTGGGAAGCTCCAACGCCGTGGAAGCCGTGACGCTTCATAACACCGGCGAAGCCCTTACCCTTGGTGGTGCCAACGACGTCGATCTTCTGGCCGGCTTCGAAGAGCTCTACGGAGAGCTCCTGGCCCAGCTCGTAAGAGTCAGCATCTGCAGTGCGCAGTTCTACGACGTGGCGGCGAGGCGTGACGCCTGCCTTTTCAAAGTGACCAGCCAGCGGCTTGGTGACCTTGCGGGGATCGATCTGGCCGTAGCCGATCTGAACGGCGACATAGCCATCAGTTTCTGCGTTGCGCAGCTGCGTGATGACGTTCGAGTCAGCCTGGACCACAGTGACGGGGATGAGCTTGTTGTTCTCGTCCCAGACCTGGGTCATGCCGAGCTTCGTGCCCAGCAGGCCCTTTACGTTACGGGTTGCGGTCATAGTCTCTCAGCACCTCCCTACAGCTTGATTTCGATGTTCACGTCGGCCGGCAGGTCGAGACGCATGAGCGAATCAACAGCCTTGGGCGTGGGGTCGATGATGTCGATAAGACGCTTGTGCGTGCGCATTTCGAAGTGCTCGCGGCTGTCCTTGTACTTGTGCGGAGAGCGAATAACGCAGTAAACGTTCTTCTCCGTCGGCAGCGGCACGGGGCCAACTACAGTTGCGCCTGCGCGCGTGACCGTCTCAACGATCTTCCGTGCTGAAACGTCAATGACCTCGTGGTCATATGACTTCAGCCGGATGCGGATTTTTTGTCCCGCCATGTCGCCTGACTCTCTTTCAGTCTGTGCTTCCCCTGATTAGGGCTGCCCTGTTCACTTACTAGTTGTATGGCTGCCGAAGCATTTGAAGTCGTGACTACCACCCGCCGCACAAGCTGAATCCGGAAGGATCCGGGTTCCTCAACCTGCCGACGCAACCGACCCCCGCGGTCGGGCGTGTCGCATGTTTTCACACGTACGCGTCCGCAATTCCATGGGGAGTGGGTTATGTTTGGTCTCTCACTTGGACCCTGGCATCCGGCATTATCCGGATCGGGACGCGAAAGAGCGCTTGAACAACTCATCTAGTATGCCGGAATTTGCGGGCAGAAGCGAATCAGCCCTCTGCACGGCGGTGCAATCACTGCCGGAGGGCCATTGTCCTGAATCGCCGTCGAATGGATGATAGGGGCATGACTGTGCAGGACTCTGTAGCAGTTCAGGCCCTCGCCGCACGCCTGAGCCCGGGATTCACCCTGGGTGTTTCCTCCGCGGCCTTCCAGATCGAGGGCAGCCTTGCCGCCGGCGGCCGCGGCCCCTCCGGCTGGGACGCCTTTGCCGAAAAGCCCGGCAACATCCTGCACGGGCACTCCCCCGCCGTGGCCTGCGACCACTACAACCGCGCCGAGGAAGACATCGAACTGATGCGGGATCTCGGGATCGATTCCTACCGCTTTTCGATCTCGTGGCCGCGGGTCCAGCCCGAGGGCAGCGGCCGCTTCAATGCGGCCGGGCTGGACTTCTACGACCGCCTGATCGACCGGCTCCTCGCCGCCGGCATCTCCCCCATGGCCACTCTCTACCACTGGGATACGCCGCTGCCCCTCGAGCACCGGGGCGGCTGGATGAACCGTTCGACGGCGGAACGGTTCGCCGAGTACAGCGCGGCCGCCGGCAAGCGGTTCGGCGACCGCGTGGCGCAGTGGGTGACGCTGAACGAGCCCGCCTCGGTTACCCTGAACGGCTACGCCCTGGGCGTCCACGCACCCGGCCGCGGCCTGCTCTTCGATGCCCTGCCGTCGGTGCGGCATCAGCTCCTGGGGCACGGGCTGGCGGTTCAGGCGCTGCGCGCGGAGGGCGTCGCCGGCGCCGTCGGCGTCACGAACCTGCATTCCCCCGTCCGGCCTGCTTCCGGTTCGCCAACAGACAGGATGCTGGCCAGGGTGTTCGACTTCGTGCTGAACCGGCTCTACGCTGACCCGATCCTCCTGGGCCGCTTTCCCCGGCTGCCGCTGATCGCCCGGCCGTGGTTCCGTTCAATGCGGAGCATCAGCGACGCGGACCTGGCCACGATCCACCAGCCGCTGGATTTCTACGGCCTGAACTATTACTACCCCGTGAAGGTGGCCACGGGACGCGGCGTTGACAGCCCCTCGGCAACCGCGGAGGCGATGCTGAAAGTCCCGTTCCACATGGCCGCGTTCCCGGAGTATGAACGCACAGGATTCGGCTGGCCGGTCGCTCCGGACCATCTGGGGATCCTGCTCCGGGAGCTGAAGGACCGGTACGGGTCCTCGCTGCCGCCGCTCTACATCACCGAGAGCGGGGCGAGCTTCCCCGAACCGGACCACGTCACCGGCCCCATTCCCGATGCCGGCCGGATCAGCTACCTCGCCGCACACCTCAGCCAGGCGGTGGAGGCGACCTCCCCCGGGGGCGTGGCCCACGACGTCGAACTGCTCGGCTATTACGTCTGGACGCTGATGGACAACTTCGAATGGGCGGCCGGCTACTCGCAGCGCTTCGGCCTGGTGCACGTCGATTTCACGAGCCTCAAGCGCACGCCGAAAGACTCGTACTACTGGTACCAGGCCCTCGCGCGGGCACGCCGGGCCTGAGCCCCGCCCGGCCGCTGCTACTGGTTGCGGTTGGACCTATTGATGCGCTTGGCGCGCTCGATCTCCTGGCGGAAGTGCCTCTTCGCCCAAAAGAACGCGACGACGACCGCGGCGGCGATCAACAGAAAAATGAACCAGCCCATGGTGAGCTCCCTTCCCTTCCTGCAAAGGTATCAGGAACTTAAAAGGAACAGCCCCGCTGCAAGTGCAGCGGGGCTGTTCCCGATCCTCTTCTCAGCTGCCAGACGGCTGGCTGATCAGGGGCAAAGCATCAGATCGGCAAGTAATTACTTGATGATCTTGGTGACGCGTCCTGAACCAACGGTGCGGCCGCCTTCGCGGATAGCGAAGCCGAGGCCCTCTTCCATTGCGATCGGCTGGATGAGCGCAACGGTCATCTCAGTGTTGTCGCCGGGCATAACCATTTCCGTGCCTTCCGGCAGGGTGATAACGCCGGTTACGTCCGTGGTGCGGAAGTAGAACTGCGGGCGGTAGTTGGAGTAGAACGGGTTGTGACGTCCGCCTTCGTCCTTGGAGAGGATGTAGACGTTAGCCTCGAAGTCGGTGTGCGGGGTGATGGAACCCGGCTTGACGACAACCTGGCCACGCTCGACATCGTCGCGCTTCAGACCGCGGAGCAGGAGGCCACAGTTCTCGCCGGCCCATGCTTCGTCGAGCTGCTTGTGGAACATCTCGATACCGGTAACCGTAGTCTTCTGGACCGGGCGGATGCCGACGATCTCGACCTCGGAGTTGATGGCGAGAGTTCCACGCTCGGCGCGGCCCGTAACAACGGTGCCACGGCCGGTGATCGTGAAGACATCTTCGATCGGCATCAGGAAGGGCTTGTCACGGTCACGTACGGGGTCCGGAACGGACTCGTCGACAGCAGCCATGAGGTCCTCAACGGACTTGACCCAGACGGGGTCGCCTTCGAGGGCCTTCAGGCCGGAAACGCGAACAACCGGAGCCTCGTCGCCATCGAAGCCCTGCGAGCTGAGCAGCTCGCGAACTTCCATTTCAACGAGGTCGAGGAGCTCTTCGTCGTCAACCATGTCAGCCTTGTTCAGCGCGACCAGCAGGTAGGGAACGCCAACCTGGCGGGCGAGCAGAACGTGCTCGCGGGTCTGAGCCATCGGGCCGTCAGTGGCGGCAACCACGAGGATTGCACCGTCCATCTGAGCAGCGCCGGTGATCATGTTCTTGATGTAGTCAGCGTGACCCGGAGCGTCTACGTGTGCGTAGTGGCGCTTCTCGGTCTGGTACTCAACGTGGGAGATGTTGATGGTAATGCCGCGCTGACGCTCTTCGGGAGCAGAGTCAATCGACGCGAAGTCACGCTTCTCGTTGAGAGTCGGGTACTTGTCGTACAGCACCTTGGAAATGGCGGCCGTCAGCGTCGTCTTACCGTGGTCAACGTGACCAATGGTACCGATGTTAACGTGCGGCTTAGTCCGCTCGAACTTTGCCTTTGCCACAGGTTCCTCCTAGAACGTTTTCAAATTGACTTACCCTTCGGCCGCGCTTGTCGCGGCAGAAACTCCAGTAAGTCTACTTGGGGGGCTTTGGATTGATGAAATTGCAGATTCAGGTACTAATGCTAGTGCCTAGAGCCTGTTCGTGCAGGCGGCCGAACTCCGGCCGGGCCGGACTACAGCTGACCGGAGTCCGGCCACTTGCACCAGATGTGTCTCCGCTGGCGGAGACGCACCCGAGTTTCTTGTTGCTGCGAGGCGTCTAGAAGACTACTCGCCGCGGTTCTTCTGGATGATCTCGTCGGCGACTGCCTTCGGGACCTCGGCGTAGCTGTTGAACGTCATGGAGTACACAGCGCGGCCCTGGGTCTTCGAGCGCAGGTCACCGATGTAGCCGAACATGCCGGACAGCGGGACGTGTGCGCGAATAACCTTGACGCCCTGGGCATCTTCCATGGACTGCATCTGGCCACGGCGGGAGTTGAGGTCACCGATAACTTCACCCATGTATTCCTCAGGGGTGCGGACCTCGACATCCATCAGCGGTTCGAGCAGGACAGGGTTCGCCTTGCGTGCGGCTTCCTTGAAAGCCATACGGCCGGCGATCTTGAACGCCATTTCCGAGGAGTCAACATCGTGGTAAGCGCCGTCAATCAGCGTCGCCTTGATGCCGACAACCGGGTAACCGGCCAGGACGCCGTCGTTAAGCGCATCCTGGATGCCGGCGTCGACCGACGGGATGTACTCGCGCGGAACGCGGCCACCGGTGACCTTGTTCTCGAACTCGTACAGCTCGCCACCTGAGGTGTCCAGCGGCTCGATCGCGATCTGGATCTTTGCGAACTGGCCGGAACCACCGGTCTGCTTCTTGTGCGTGTAGTCGTGACGCTCTACAGCACGCTTGATGGTTTCGCGGTAAGCAACCTGCGGCTTGCCAACGTTTGCCTCGACCTTGAATTCGCGGCGCATGCGGTCCACCAGGATGTCCAGGTGGAGCTCGCCCATGCCGGCGATGATGGTCTGGCCGGTGTCCTCGTTGAGGGAGACCTGGAAGGTCGGGTCCTCAGCGGAGAGCTTCTGGATGGCCGTGGAGAGCTTCTCCTGGTCACCCTTCGTGTTCGGCTCGATCGCAACCGAGATCACGGGCTCCGGGAAGCTCATGGACTCGAGGACAATCTGGTTGGCCGGATCGCACAGGGTGTCGCCCGTGGTGGTGTCCTTGAGGCCGATCGCTGCGTAGATGTGGCCGGCGGTAGCGCCCTCGACGGGCATTTCCTTGTTGGCGTGCATCTGGAACAGCTTGCCGATGCGCTCCTTCTTGCCCTTGGTGGAGTTGACCACCTGCGAGCCTGCTTCCACGTGACCGGAGTACACGCGGACGAAGGTCAGCTGGCCGAAGAAGGGGTGCGCGGCGATCTTGAACGCCAGTGCGGAGAAGGGCTCTTCAGAGGAGGGCTTACGGGTAAGCTCCTTCTCTTCGTCGCGGGGATCGTGACCGATCATCGGCGGGACGTCGAGCGGGTTCGGCAGGTAGTCCACCACAGCGTCAAGCATGGGCTGAACGCCGCGGTTCTTGAATGCAGAACCACAGAAGACCGGGTAGATCTCAGAGTTGATCGTCATCTTGCGGATGCCGGCCTTGAGCTCATCGATGCTGATCTCTTCGCCCTCAAGGTACTTCTCCATGAGTTCCTCGGAGGACTCGGCAACGGTCTCAATGAGCGTTGCGCGGTACTCTTCGGCCTTCGCCTGGAGGTCAGCCGGGATCTCGCGGATCTCGTACTTGGCACCCATGGTGACGTCACCCTTGGCGTCGCCGGGCCAGACCAGCGAACGCATGTAAAGGAGGTCGACGACGCCGATGAAGTCGTTCTCGGCGCCGATCGGCAGCTGCATGACGAGCGGCTTGGCACCGAGGCGGCTGATGATGGTGTCGACGGTGAAGTAGAAGTCAGCGCCGAGCTTGTCCATCTTGTTGACGAAGCAGATGCGCGGAACGTTGTACTTGTCAGCCTGGCGCCAAACAGTCTCGGACTGCGGCTCCACGCCTTCCTTGCCGTCGAACACGGCGACTGCGCCGTCGAGGACGCGCAGGGAGCGCTCAACCTCGACCGTGAAGTCCACGTGGCCGGGGGTGTCGATGATGTTGATCTGGTTGTTTTCCCAGAAGCAGGTCACGGCGGCAGACGTGATGGTGATGCCGCGTTCCTTTTCCTGTTCCATCCAGTCAGTCGTCGAAGCGCCGTCGTGCGTTTCGCCGATCTTGTGGTTCACACCCGTGTAGAAGAGGATGCGCTCGGTAGTAGTGGTCTTGCCGGCATCGATGTGGGCCATGATGCCGATATTGCGGACCTTGCTAAGGTCGGTAAGCACGTCCTGTGCCACGGTGTCTCCCTTTCGGATGGACTGCACGTTCGCCGCCGGCTCAGTCGAGCCGGCGGCGTCCGGGAAGTATTACCAGCGGTAGTGTGCGAAGGCCTTGTTGGACTCGGCCATCTTGTGGGTGTCTTCGCGACGCTTCACAGCGGCACCGAGACCGTTCGAGGCATCCAGGATTTCGTTCTGGAGGCGCTCGGTCATGGTCTTTTCGCGGCGGGCCTTGGAGTAGCCAACCAGCCAGCGGAGGGCGAGGGCCGTGGAACGGCCCGGCTTGACCTCAACGGGGACCTGGTAGGTGGCGCCACCAACACGGCGGGAGCGGACCTCAAGCGAAGGCTTGACGTTCTCCATGGCCTTCTTGAGGGCTGCAACGGGGTCGCCGCCGGACTTGGCGCGAGCACCCTCGAGCGCACCGTAAACGATGCGCTCTGCGGTGGACTTCTTGCCGTCAACCAGCACCTTGTTGATGAGCTGGGTGACCAGTGGGGAGCCGTAAACGGGATCTAGAACTAGCGGCCGCTTGGGGGCCGGACCCTTGCGAGGCATATTACTTCTTCTCCATCTTTGCGCCGTAGCGGCTGCGAGCCTGCTTACGGTTCTTGACACCCTGGGTATCGAGGGCGCCACGGACGATCTTGTAGCGGACACCCGGAAGGTCCTTCACGCGGCCGCCGCGGACGAGCACAATGGAGTGCTCCTGCAGGTTGTGGCCCACACCGGGGATGTATGCGGTGACTTCAATGCCGCCGTTGAGGCGTACGCGAGCAACCTTACGCAGAGCCGAGTTCGGCTTCTTCGGGGTCGTCGTGTAAACGCGGGTGCAAACACCGCGGCGCATCGGGCTGCCGTTAAGCGCGGGAGCCTTGGTCTTTTTGACCTTAGGCGTGCGGCCCTTGCGGACCAGCTGGTTAATCGTAGGCACTCTCGTGTTCTCCGTTTTATCCGGAGCGGCCGTTGGCGGCCGCTCTCTTGTCGCTGCGCCTCGCCGCCCGAGCTTTGAAGTTCTCTCCAGAGCAGCTGAGGCGAAGCCTTAATAGTCGGACCGCACGCCGGGGTCCAAGGACTTTCGACCCGAACTGCCCCTAGGCATGCGAAAATGTGGCATACGTTGCACAAGAACCCTGCAAACCGGAAACGTCGTCCTGGTTGAACCTTTCAGCTGCAAGCTGTCTGGCTCAAACCGGCGCACTCATCCACTGCCACAATAACAATTAGTCTCAAGTCTAACACGGACCGGTCCCAGCCCTTAATCGGCGGGGTTTTACCACTGGAAAGGCCCCGCCCCCACCGAGGTGGGAACGGGGCCTGTCAGTCACTCAGCTCAGCGGAAGTCGCTGCCGAGATCGTAGTCATCCAGCGGGATGGCGTGGAACTCGGGAGCTCCGTCGCCGCCCAGCGAGTCGTAGGAGAAGTCACTGAATGCGCTGGGGCCGGTGAACAGGTTGGCCTTTGCTTCTTCAGTGGGTTCCACGGTGACCTCGGTGTAGCGCGGGAGACCCGTGCCGGCCGGGATGAGCTTACCGATGATGACGTTTTCCTTGAGGCCGAGCAGCGGATCGCTCTTGCCTTCCATGGCCGCCTGCGTCAGGACGCGGGTGGTCTCCTGGAAGGAAGCTGCGGACAGCCAGGACTCGGTCGCCAGGGACGCCTTGGTGATGCCCATGAGCTCGGGACGCCCGGATGCCGGCGTCTTGCCCTCGGACACAACGCGGCGGTTGGCCTCTTCGAAACGGCTGCGTTCGGCGAGCTCGCCGGGCAGCAGGTCCGATTCGCCGGACTCGATGACCGTGACGCGGCGCAGCATCTGGCGGACGATAACCTCGACGTGCTTGTCGTGGATACCGATGCCCTGGCTGCGGTACACGCCCTGGACTTCGTCCACCAGGAACTTCTGCGCGGCACGGGGACCCATGATGCGCAGCACCTGCTTGGGGTCGACCGGGCCGTTGATGAGCTTCTGGCCAACGCTGACGTGATCGCCGTCTTCGATGAGAAGACGTGAACGGCGCAGCACCGGGTAGGCGATCTCTTCAGATCCGTCATCCGGGGTGATGACCAGGCGCATCTGGCGCTCGGACTCTTCGATGGTGATGCGGCCGGCTGCTTCAGCAATCGGTGCGACACCCTTCGGAGTACGGGCTTCGAAGAGCTCCTGGATACGGGGCAGACCCTGGGTGATGTCGTCGCCACCGCTGGCGGAAACAGCACCACCGGTGTGGAACGTACGCATGGTCAGCTGGGTACCCGGCTCACCGATGGACTGCGCGGCAATGATGCCCACGGCCTCACCGATGTCGACGGTCTTGCCAGTGGCCAGCGAACGGCCGTAGCACAGGGCGCAGGTGCCGACGCTGGACTCACAGGTGAGTACGGAGCGGACCTTGACCTCGGTGATGCCGGCTGCGAACAGTTCGGCAATGACGACGTCGCCGCAGTCGGTGCCGGCAGCTGCCAGAACCTTGCCCTTGGAGTCGACGACGTCGACGGCCAGGGTGCGGGCGTAGGCGCTGTTCTCGACGTTCTCGTCCAGGACGAGGACGCCGTTGGCGTCGGCCACCGCGATGGCGGTCATCAGGCCGCGCTCGGTACCGCAGTCCTCTTCGCGGACAATGACGTCCTGCGACACGTCCACCAGACGACGGGTCAGGTAACCCGAGTTGGCGGTACGCAGGGCGGTGTCAGCCAGACCCTTACGGGCACCGTGCGTGGCGATGAAGTATTCCAGCACCGAGAGGCCCTCGCGGTAGGAGGACTTGATCGGACGCGGGATGATTTCACCCTTAGGGTTGGCCACCAGGCCACGGATACCCGCGATCTGACGGACCTGCATCCAGTTACCACGTGCGCCCGAGGACACCATGCGGTTGATCGTGTTCATCGGGGACAGGCTGTCACGCATCGCCTGGGCGATCTCGTTCGTTGCCTTGTTCCAGATCTCGATCAGTTCCTGGCGACGCTCGTCGTCGTCGATCAGGCCCTTGTCGTACTGGCCCTGGATCTTGGCGGCCATGGTCTCGTAACCGGCGAGGATCCGCGGCTTGTCCGTGGGCACCTCGATGTCGGAGATGGCAACGGTCACGCCGGAGCGGGTGGCCCAGTAGAAACCGGCATCCTTCAGGTTGTCCAGCGTTGCCGCCGTGATCACCTTCGGGTAGCGCTCGGCGAGGTCGTTGACGATCCGGGACAGCTCGCCCTTGTCGGCAACATCCTCAACCCACGGGTAATCCGCGGGCAGCGTCTGGTTGAAGATGACCTGGCCGAGGGAGGTCTCGACCAGTGCCATCTGACCGGGCTCCCAGCCCTCCGGGGCTTCCCAGCCGGCGTAGGGCACGAAGCCCTCGAGCCGGATCTTGACCTTGGAGTTCAGGTGCAGCTCGTGAAGGTCGTAGGCCATGATGGCTTCCGCGACCGAGGAGAAGATCCGGCCTTCGCCAGCTGAACCGACACGCTTGGTGGTCAGGTGGTAGAGACCGATGATCATATCCTGCGACGGCAGGGTCACCGGGCGGCCGTCAGACGGCTTCAGGATGTTGTTCGAGGAGAGCATCAGGATGCGGGCCTCGGCCTGGGCCTCGGGGCTCAGCGGCAGGTGGACTGCCATCTGGTCGCCGTCGAAGTCGGCGTTGAAAGCGCCACAAACCAGCGGGTGCAGCTGGATTGCCTTGCCTTCAACAAGCTGCGGCTCGAACGCCTGGATACCGAGACGGTGCAGGGTAGGTGCACGGTTCAGCAGCACGGGGTGCTCGGTGATGATCTCTTCGAGGACGTCCCAGACCTGCGGACGGTAACGCTCCACCATGCGCTTGGCCGACTTGATGTTCTGGGCGTGGTTGAGGTCCACCAGGCGCTTCATCACGAACGGCTTGAAGAGCTCCAGGGCCATCTGCTTGGGCAGACCACACTGGTGCAGCTTCAGCTGCGGGCCGACGACGATGACCGAACGGCCGGAGTAGTCGACGCGCTTGCCGAGGAGGTTCTGGCGGAAACGGCCCTGCTTGCCCTTGAGCATGTCGCTCAGGGACTTCAGCGGACGGTTGCCCGGTCCGGTGACCGGACGGCCGCGGCGGCCGTTGTCGAAGAGGCTGTCAACAGCTTCCTGAAGCATGCGCTTCTCGTTGTTGACGATGATCTCCGGAGCACCGAGGTCAAGCAGGCGCTTGAGGCGGTTGTTGCGGTTGATCACGCGGCGGTAGAGGTCGTTGAGGTCGGAGGTCGCGAAGCGGCCACCGTCCAGCTGGACCATCGGGCGCAGTTCCGGCGGGATCACCGGGACGGCGTCCAGCACCATGCCGAGCGGGCTGTTGTTGGTCGTCAGGAACGCGTTGACCACCTTGAGCCGCTTCAGGGCACGGGTCTTGCGCTGGCCCTTGCCGTTGGCGATGATGTCGCGCAGCATGTCCGACTCGGCCTGCATGTCGAAGTTCTCAAGACGCTTCTTGATGGCCTCGGCACCCATGGAGCCTTCGAAGTACATGCCGTAGCGGTCGCGCAGTTCGCGGTACAGGCCTTCGTCACCTTCGAGGTCGGCGACCTTGAGGTTCTTGAAGCGGTCCCAGACCTGCTCGAGGCGCTCGATTTCGGCGTCGGCACGCTTGCGGACGTTCGCCATCTGGCGGTCAGCGGAGTCGCGGGCCTTCTTCTTGTCGGCAGCCTTCGCGCCTTCGCCTTCGAGACGGGCAAGCTCGTTCTCAAGGTCGCGGGCGATCGTGGCGATGTCCGAGTCGCGGTTGTCGATCAGCTGCTTCTTCTCGATGTCGTGCTCAACCTGGAGGTTGGGCAGTTCTTCGTGGCGGCTGTCGGCGTCGACGCTCGTGATCATGTAGGCGGCGAAGTAGATGACCTTTTCGAGGTCCTTCGGTGCCAGGTCAAGGAGGTAGCCCAGGCGGGAGGGAACACCCTTGAAGTACCAGATGTGCGTGACCGGGGCGGCGAGTTCGATGTGGCCCATGCGCTCACGGCGGACCTTCGCACGGGTGACCTCAACGCCACACCGCTCGCAGATGATGCCCTTGAAGCGCACGCGCTTGTACTTACCGCAGTAGCATTCCCAGTCGCGGGACGGGCCGAAGATCTTCTCGCAGAAGAGGCCGTCCTTCTCGGGCTTGAGCGTGCGGTAGTTGATGGTTTCCGGCTTCTTAACCTCGCCGTACGACCAGCCACGGATGTCTTCCGCGGTGGCGAGGCCGATCTGCATGAGGCCGAAGGAGGATTCGCTGGACATATGGTCCCTGTTCTCTCTTGTTCTCTAAATTCTGAAGTCTTGGGTTACGGGAAGAGGGAGGTGGCTTACGACGGCGAGTGCGAACCCGCCGTCGTAAACCCCCTGCTAAACCTCTTCTACGGAACTGGGCTCTGCACGAGACAGATCGATGCCCAGTTCTTCCGCAGCCGTGAAGACTGCGTCATCAGAGTCACGCATTTCAATTGTGGTTCCGTCCGTGGAAAGCACTTCCACGTTCAGGCACAGCGACTGCATTTCCTTGATCAAGACCTTGAAGGACTCAGGAACGCCCGGCTCGGGGATGTTCTCGCCCTTGACGATGGCTTCGTAGACCTTCACACGACCGTGGATATCATCCGACTTGATCGTCAGCAGTTCCTGGAGCGTGTACGCGGCGCCGTAAGCTTCGAGCGCCCACACTTCCATCTCACCGAAGCGCTGGCCACCGAACTGTGCCTTACCACCCAGCGGCTGCTGCGTGATCATGGAGTACGGGCCGGTGGAGCGGGCGTGGATCTTGTCGTCCACCAGGTGGTGGAGCTTCAGGATGTACATGTAGCCGACCGAGATCGGATCCGGGAACGGCTCGCCGGAGCGGCCGTCGAACAGACGGGTCTTGCCGGAAGAGTTGATCAGGCGGTCGCCGTCGCGGGTGACGTTGGTGGAATCGAGCAGGCCCGTGATTTCCTCTTCACGCGCACCGTCGAAGACCGGCGTCGCCACAGTGGTCTGGCCACTCTCGCGCGGCAGGTTCGGCAGCTGCTTGACCCACTCGGGCTCGCCCTCGATCTTCCAGCCGGTCTTGGCAACCCAGCCGAGGTGCGTTTCCAGCACCTGGCCGACGTTCATGCGGCCCGGAACACCCAGCGGGTTCAGGACGATATCAACGGGGGTGCCGTCGGCAAGGAAGGGCATGTCCTCGATCGGAAGGATCTTGGAGATAACACCCTTGTTGCCGTGGCGGCCGGCGAGCTTGTCGCCGTCGGTGATCTTGCGCTTGGCAGCGACGTAGACGCGCACCAGCTGGTTGACGCCCGGGGGCAGCTCGTCGTCGTTGTCGCGGTCGAAGACGCGGACACCGATCACGGTGCCGGACTCGCCGTGCGGCACCTTCAGGGAGGTGTCGCGCACTTCGCGGGACTTCTCACCGAAGATGGCGCGCAGCAGGCGCTCTTCCGGGGTCAGCTCGGTCTCGCCCTTGGGGGTGACCTTACCGACCAGGATGTCGCCGGCCTCAACCTCGGCACCGATGTGGATGATGCCGCGCTCGTCCAGGCCTGCCAGGACTTCCTCAGACACGTTCGGGATGTCACGGGTGATTTCCTCGGCACCAAGCTTGGTGTCGCGGGCATCGATCTCGTGCTCCTCGATGTGGATCGAGGACAGGACGTCCTCGGCCACGATGCGCTGGGAGAGGATGATGGCATCCTCGAAGTTGTGGCCTTCCCATGACATGAATGCCACGAGCAGGTTCTTACCGAGGGCGAGCTCGCCCTGGTCCGTTGCCGGGCCGTCAGCGATGATGCCGCCGACCTCCAGGCGCTGGCCTTCGCTTACCAGGACACGGTGGTTGTAGCAGTTGCCCTGGTTGGAACGGGCGAACTTGTTGATGCGGTAGTTGGTTTCCGTACCGTCGTCGTTGAGCATGATGACCAGCTCAGCGGAGACCTCGGTAACCACACCGGCCTTCTTGGCGATGACAACGTCACCGGCGTCGACGGCTGCGGCGCGCTCCATGCCGGTACCGACGAACGGTGCCTCGGAACGGACCAGCGGCACGGCCTGGCGCTGCATGTTGGCACCCATGAGTGCACGGTTGGCATCGTCATGCTCGAGGAACGGGATCAGAGCGGTAGCCACGGACACCATCTGGCGCGGGGAAACGTCCATGAACTCGACGTCGGCGGCGGGAACCAGCACAGGCTCGCCTCCACCACCGCGGGCACGGACCAGGACGGTCTCTTCCGCGAAACGCTTGTTCTCGTCGAGCGGTGCGTTGGCCTGTGCGATCAGGACCTCGGCTTCGTCGTCGGCCGTGAGGTACTTGACCTCATCGGAGACGACACCCTCGGCGACAAGGCGGTACGGGGTTTCGATGAAACCGAACGGGTTGATGCGTCCGTAGGAAGCCAGCGAACCGATCAGACCAATGTTCGGGCCTTCAGGAGTTTCGATCGGGCACATACGTCCGTAGTGGGACGGGTGCACGTCACGAACTTCCATGCCGGCACGGTCACGGGACAGACCACCCGGGCCAAGCGCGGACAGGCGGCGCTTGTGGGTCAGACCCGAGAGCGGGTTGTTCTGGTCCATGAACTGGGACAGCTGGGAAGTTCCGAAGAACTCCTTGATGGCTGCCACGACTGGACGGATGTTGATCAGGGTCTGCGGCGTGATGGCCTCGACGTCCTGGGTCGTCATGCGTTCGCGGACAACGCGCTCCATGCGGGACAGGCCGGTGCGGACCTGGTTCTCGATGAGCTCGCCGACGGCGCGGATGCGGCGGTTGCCGAAGTGGTCGATGTCATCGATCTCGACGCGGAGCTCGTGGTCCTGGCCGTCGCGCTTGCCCATGAGGGTCTTCTCGCCGGCGTGCAGCGCAACCAGGAACTTGATCATGGCCACGATGTCTTCAACGTGCAGGACCGAAGCTTCCTTGTCGCCAAGGGAGCGGTCGATGCCAAGCTTGCGGTTGATCTTGTAACGGCCGACCTTGGCCAGATCGTAGCGCTTGGAGTTGAAGTACAGGTTGTCCAGCAGGGACTGGGCAGCCTCAACCGTGGGCGGCTCGCCCGGTCGCAGCTTCCGGTAGATGTCCAGCAACGCGTCTTCGCGGGTCTCGGTGGCGTCCTTCTCCAGCGTGGCGCGCATGGAGTCGTACTGGCCGAATTCCTCGAGGATCTGGCCTTCGGTCCAGCCGAGGGCCTTCAGCAGCACGGTGACGGACTGCTTGCGCTTGCGGTCAAGACGGACGCCGACCTGGTCGCGCTTGTCGATTTCGAGCTCGAACCAGGCGCCGCGGGAGGGGATGATCTTCGCGGTGAAGATGTCCTTGTCGCTGGTCTTGTCGGCGGTGCGCTCAAAGTAGGCGCCCGGCGAGCGGACCAGCTGGGAGACGACGACACGCTCGGTGCCGTTGACGACGAAGGTGCCCTTCTCGGTCATCAGCGGGAAATCACCCATGAACACGGTCTGCTGCTTGATTTCGCCCGTGTTGTTGTTCATGAACTCGGCCTTGACGTACAGCGGAGCCGAGTATGTTGCGTCCCGGTCCTTGCACTCAGCCATGGTGTATTTGGGGTCAGCGAACTCCGGCTCGGAGAAGCTCAGGGACATGGTGCCCTGGAAGTCTTCGATCGGGGAGATCTCTTCGAAGATGTCGGACAGACCCGAGGAGGTGGCGACGCTGAGGTCGCCTTCTTCGACGGCCTTCGCAACGCGCGCCTGCCAGCGTTCGTTCCCGACCAGCCAGTCAAAGCTGTCGGTTTGCAGGGCGAGCAGATTCGGAACATCAAGGGGTTCGTGAATCTTTGCGAATGAGAGCCGGCGGGTTGCACCGTCGGTGCTGTCGGCATTGATAGCGGTAGCGTTGTTTACATTAGAGGTGCTCGAGGCGACCAAGAGGGATCCTTCCACAGACCTTCAGGCGTTGTCAGATCTCCCCCGTTATGCACTCTGCAGAATGACTCCGCAGCGCTACCAGTCCGGTTCCGCTATATGACCCGGGACCCGCGCTGTCCATAGCTGGTGCACGTGGTAGACGGCACATTGATGGAACAGCTGTCAGGCTAAGCCCACCGCTATATGAAGGCTGAAGGTAAACAGGGAAGACGCAAATATCTACGATACGGCAAAGCAACCTACTTGTCTACCCCACTTCCGGCGGGATTGCAAGCACGAAGTTTGGCGGAATTTCCCCGACTCTTCGCGGCGACGGTGTCCACCTTGCCGAATGGATAGGTGACGGGGCTCACGATAACGTAGACATAAGTCGAAAGTAGATCGGAAGAAAACACCATGAGCAATCCTGCCGACAACAACGATGTTGTCATTCTCGCCGCAGCCCGCACCCCCCAGGGGCGCCTGAACGGGCAGCTGGCCAGCTTCACCGCCGTCGAGCTCGGCACCCACGCCATCCGCGCGGCCCTGGCCGCCAGCGGCGTCAAGGCCGACCAGGTGGACAGCGTGATCATCGGCCAGGTCCTGCAGGCCGGCGCGGGCCAGAACCCTGCGCGCCAGAGCGCCATCGGCGCCGGCATCGGCTGGAACGTGCCGACGGTGACCATCAACAAGGTCTGCCTCTCGGGCCTCACCGCCGTGATCGACGCCGCCCGGATGATCCGCAGCGGCGACGCCACGGTGGTGGTCGCCGGCGGCCAGGAGTCCATGACCCGCGCACCTCACGTGCTGCCCGGTTCCCGGCAGGGCTGGGCGTACGGCACGGTCCAGGCCCTGGACGTGGCCGCGCACGACGGCCTGACCGACGCCTTCGACGGGCAATCCATGGGACTGTCGACCGAGAGCAAGAACCTGACCCTCGGCATTGACCGGGCCTCCCAGGACGAGGTGGCGGCCCAGTCGCACCAGCGTGCCGCCCGGGCCGCGAAGGACGGCGTCTTCGACGGCGAGATCGCCCCGATGAGCGTCAAGCAGCGCAAGGGCGATCCGATCGCCGTCACCTCCGACGAGGGCATCCGGCCCGACACGACCGTCGAGTCGCTGGCTGGCCTGCGCGCGGCGTTCGTCACGGACGGAACCATCACTGCCGGCAACTCCTCTCCCCTGTCCGACGGCGCTGCCGCCCTGGTGCTGAGCAGCCGGAAGTTCGCCGAGGACAACGGCCTCGAGTATCTCGCGGTGGTCGGCAAGCCGGGCCAGGTCGCCGGTCCGGACAACTCGTTGCATTCCCAGCCGTCGAACGCCATCAAGAACGCCCTGGACAAGGCCGGCTGGTCCGCCGCGGACCTCGACTTCATCGAAATCAACGAGGCTTTCGGTTCCGTCGCGGTGCAGTCCCTGAAGGACCTCAACTATCCGCTGGAGCAGTGCAACATCCATGGCGGAGCCATCGCCCTGGGCCACCCGATCGGGGCCTCCGGGGCCCGGCTGGCCCTGCACGCGGCCCACGAGCTCAAGCGCCGGGGTACCGGCAAGGCAGCCGTGTCCCTGTGCGGCGGCGGCGGCCAGGGCGAAGCGCTGCTGCTGTACCGCGACTAAGACCGGTAACCGGCGGGCCGGGCGGGCCCGGACCACAGGGCGGCCCGGCGGACCGGGAACAGCCGCCAGGAGTCAGGAAGGTTTGACGCGATGCCAGAGCAGAAAACAACCAGCGGCCGCGAACGGTTCCTCGCCGACGCCGCGGCGCGGGGGCTGAACGTGGAGATCGTCGAACGCCTCGCCGCCCGCAGCCTTGAGGAGGCGGCCGGTATCCTCGGGATCCGGCCCGCGGATATCGTGAAGTCGCTCGTGGTCAAGCACAAGGACGGCAGTTTCCTGTTCGCACTGGTCCCCGGAGACCGGCAGATTTCCTGGCCCAAGCTGCGGGCGCTGCTGGGCGTCAACAAGCTCTCGCTGCCGGCGGCGGATACGGCTTTCGAGGCCACCGGGTACGAGCGCGGGACCATCACGCCGCTCGGCAGCATCCGCCCCTGGCCCGTCTACGCCGACCAGACCATCACGGGCCGGCGGATCTCCATGGGCGCCGGGGAACATGGCTACAGCGCGTTCGTGGACGCGGATGCCCTGACGGCGGCGCTGGGCGCCGTCGTCGCCGACATCACTGAACCCAACTAGCGCGCCCGGGTTAACAACAACGCGGGGTCACTTGGAGCCCATCCGGACGGTCGGGATGGGCCGGAAGTGACCCCGCGTTGCTGTTTGACCGGGCGTCAGGCCGTAACCGTGAGGGGTGCCCCGTTGACGGTGAGGCGCCAGTTGGCCTGGCTGAACACGGCGACGTCCAAGGTCCCGCGGTCCACGACGTAGTCGATGATGCGCTGCCGGATCTCCTGCTGGCTGTTGGACAGCACGGGCGCGCTCTTCACGGCCGGGAAGTTGCCGCCCCCGCTCTGCCGGTAGTTGTTGATGGCCAGCGCGAATTCCTGCTCGAGCCGCAGCGGCTCGCCACCGTAGGTCAGCTTGACGATCCGGTCCCCTGCCGGCCGGGCGAGGTCGATCTCGTAGTTCAGCGGCGCGTCCAGGCCGTAGACAACGTCGTAGTTGTAGTCCGGCGTGCCGTTCGGTGCCGTGGCGGTCACGGCATTGGTGACGTCCTGGGCCCTGGCTGTGGTAGCGGTCACCGGTTTGAAGTACTGGGCGGACCACTCCAGGTATGCCTTGACCTGCGCGCCAGTGACCTTGACGGAGAGCAGCGTGTTGTCGAAGATGTACAGCCCTGCGACGTCGCGGATGGTGAGCGCCCCGGCCTTGACATCAACGGCGCGGGAGAAGGCCGCGGCAATGGACAGCACGGGCAGCCCGGCCGCGGGACCGTTGGCCAGCTCAGCCTTGATGGTGCTCGCCTGGACGTAGTTGATGGCGTCGATCGCTGCGGAGTCCTCCCAGCAGGCGGTGGCCGTGCTGAGCGGTGCCGTGGAGGTTCCGATGACCTCATTGACGTAGTTCACCGTGGCCTCATGCCCGGCCTGCACGGCCCGGACGACGGCGGGGTCCGGGTTCACCGTCTTGGCGTCCAGCAAGTGCGAATGCGCCGACGTCACGGCCCACCGCCCCTGCACCTTGGCGAGCTCGAGGTCCATGACAGATACCCGCATGCCCCACTTGAGCGGTTCGGTCAGGAGCACCTGCTTGCCGGTGGCCTTGTTGGTGATGAAACGCTCGGGGATCTCCAGGTGGGCGTGCCCGACCAGGATGGCGTCAATGCCGGGCACTTCCTCCGCCAGCTGGGTGGAGGCGTTCTCCGGGAACGGCAGGGCGTCGCCGTAGGAAGACCCCGGCGTCGCCCCGGAATGGCTCGTGACAATGACGATGTCCGCGCCGGCGGCCTTCACCTGCGGAATGACAGCTTTGGCCTCTTCGACGATGCCGTTGAAATCGAGCCTGCCTTGGACGTTGTCGCGGTCCCAGAGGGCGCAGCCTGGCGTCACGAACCCGACCAGGCCCACCGTCACCCAGCCGTTGTCCGTCTTGACCCGCTTCAGGACGTACGGCGTGAAGGCGCGCTGGCCCGAGACGGCGTCGTGCACGTTGGCGCCCAGGAGCGGAAAGTCCAGCTGCTTCTCCCAGGTGCGCAGCAGTGGAATGCCGTAGTTGAACTCGTGGTTTCCCAGCCCCGCGGCGTCATAGCCGATCGCGTTCATGGCCAGCGCCATGGGGTGTTTCACGGTGGCCGAGATGGGCTGGATTTTGGCGAAGTAGTAGGCCAGGGGCGTGCCCTGGATGGTGTCCCCGGCGTCGATGGTCAAGGTGTTCGCCGCTCCGCGCTCGGCCCGCATTGCGTTGATCAGGGTGGCAGCCTGGGCAATCCCGATCTTGTTCCCGACGGCATCGGCATAGGGCACGTTCTTGAAGTAGTCCCAGTTGAAGACGTTGTTGTGCAGATCTGTGGTGCCGAGCACGGTCAGCGTGAAGTGCTTCTTGCCGTCCGGCCCGCCCGTGGCCGCCCGTTCGCCAGCGGCTTGGGCTGCGGGGGCTCCCGCCAGTGCGGCTGCGGCGGCGCTGCCGCCGACGAGGGCGGCTGTGAGCATCGCGCGGCGGGAGGGTGCATCGTGTGGGTTCGGCATGGTGGGTGAACTCCTGAACGTAGGGGCCGGTGGGCACAAATCCACAGTCTAGGGGCGGCTTTACAACTGCGACAGGGGTATCAGACAAACTTTGCCAAATCCTTGGACGCCGTTCATCCCGGGCGACGGGAGCGCTCCAGCCAGCGTGGAGTCCGGTCCGGAAACGCAGGAAACCCCGCCCACTGAGTGGACGGGGTTTCCTTTGAGCAGTGCGGACCGCGATGGATCCGGACGGCGGGTGTTACTTGAGGGTAACGCGGGCGCCAGCTTCTTCGAGCTGAGCCTTTGCCTTCTCGGCAGCTTCCTTGGTGGCGCCTTCGAGAACAGCCTTGGGTGCGCTGTCAACCAGGTCCTTGGCTTCCTTGAGGCCCAGGGAGGTGATGGCGCGAACTTCCTTGATCACTGCGATCTTCTTGTCGCCAGCAGCTTCGAGGATGACGTCGAAGTCAGTCTTCTCTTCGGCTTCTTCTGCAGCAGCGGCGGGGCCGGCAACGGCAACGGCAGCAGCAGTAACTTCGAAGGTCTCTTCGAAGAGCTTGACGAACTCGGAGAGCTCGATGATGGTCAGTTCCTTGAAAGCTTCAATGAGCTCTTCGTTGGTGAGCTTCGCCATGGTGTGGCGTCCTTCCTATAGTGGTGCGCGGCGGCCCTGAGGCTCGCTGTCGCACCGGAGTCTTATGGAGAAGAGGACTAGTTCTCTTCGGGGGCTGCGGCTTCGGCCGGTGCTTCGGCCTCGGCTGCTGCATCTGCTGCGGGAGCTTCTTCAGCGGCGGGTGCTTCGGCTGCTGCCGGTGCACCGTTCTCTTCTTCAAGCTTGAGGCGCAGTGCGTCGATGATGCGTACAGCGGCGGCAGCAGGAGCCTTGAGGATCCCTGCAACCTTGGCGAGCTGCAGCTCACGGGACTCGAGTGCTGCCAGGGCAGCAACTTCGCTGGCGTTCAGTGCCTTGCCCTCGAAGTAACCGGTCTTGATGACCAGCTGCTTGTTGGCCTTGGCAAAATCCGTCAGGCTCTTGGCAGCTGCAACTGCGTCACCCTTGATGAACGCGATTGCAGTGGGGCCGGCGAGCTGACCGTCGAATGCTTCGACACCAGCTTCCTTGGCTGCAATGGCGGTCAGGGTGTTCTTGACGACCGAGAACTTGGTTTCCTGGCCGAGAGAGACACGCAGCTGCTTGAGCTGTGCAACGGTGAGCCCGCGGTATTCGGTCAGGACAGCGGCGTTCGATTCCTTGAAATCGTTAGTGATCTCAGCTACTGCTGAAACCTTGCTAGGCGTTGCCATAACCCTCCTTCCGGGGATAGTGCCGGTATGTCCGGGTCCCCGCTCAAAAGAGCTAAAAACTAAAAAACGCCCCGCGCAGATGCACGGGGCTTGTCTCGACGCGGTCCATGACCGCGGAGCTTTGCTTCGTTCACCTGCGCCGGCCGCCCTATGTTCAGGGTCCTTCGTCCGGAAATCCACTGCGCTCTCCCGGCGCGACTGCAGAAGTGAGTCTTGCTTGGGAGAGTGGATTTCCAACAACCGACGGTCTTTGGTCCTCCAAGCTTACGGGACACGGCGCGCGTGTTCCAAATCGGGCCCGGCGGGCAGTGCTGGGTGAACAGCCCTCAGCTGACAGCCGGTCCGAAGTTGGGGAGTTCTTTTTGCCAGAGACCCGTCACGCCCGCTGTCGTGAAGCCCAGCTGCTGGTTGACCTTCAGGAGGTAGCGGTTCTCCGGGGCGTTCCACGTGTACAGGACCCGGGCGTCCGGGAACTGTTCGCTGAGCCGTTCCATATTGGCGACCTTGATCAGCAGCCCGAGCTTGTTGCCGCGGTGTTCCTGCAGCACCACCGTGTCGTCCTGGAAGACGACGTCCGGGCGCAGGGCCAGGACACTGATGGTGGTCAGGCCCACGAGCGTTCCGCTGGCGATGTGCTCGACGGCGGTGACCACCGTCCGGCGGCCCTGGGCTATGGTGACTTCCTCCGCTTCCCGGAGGATGCCGCCGTCGAACACCATTTCCTGGGCATCCGGCCCCGGCACTTCGTCCTCGCCTGCCTGGTTTTCCAGCGCGGCGACGGCCTCGAGCCACTGGTCAGGACACCGGTCCGTCCAGTGGTGCAGACGGTAGCGGCCGGCATTGGCTTCCTCGGCCTCGGCCTCGAGGTCGGCGACGAGCTTGGTGTCCAGCGGCAACGCGCAGGAGCTGAACTGCTCGATGTGCTGCAGGGTGTAGCCGGTGTGGCGGGCAAATTCCACGTCACGGCTGCCCAGCGGGACGAACCCGACACCGCTGCCGGGCACGAGCTGTTCGGCCTCCGGGTCCGTCAGGGTTGATCCCGGGTGGTTGGTGTCGATCAGGATCGTGTGGCGGCCCTCGTCCCGGGCGAAATGTTCGGCGGCCGCCAGCAGCTGCCTCCCCACGCCCTGGCGCCGGAATTCCGGCAGGATGTCGAGGGTGAATTCGGCGAGATCGAGGTTGTCCACGAGCGGCAGGGCGATGTCCGCCGTCCCGACAATCACGCCGTCGATCTTGGCGACGAGGATCACCTGGCGTTCGTAGGGGTCCGCCATCTCAAGCAGCTTTTCCTGCGGCGCGTAGGCGAGGTCGTCGGTGCCCCAGGTCTGCATCCGGACCCTGCGCCCCACCTCGATGGCGGCGAGAAAGTCGGCGGCATCGGGCGCGTCAAGGGAATCGGGGATCCACAGCTGCTCAATCCGTACATCGTTTGCCATAGAGGGCATCTTCCCAGCCGTTGTGCCACCCACCATCGGTACGGCCCGGCTCAAACCGGGCTTTCAACCGCCAGCATATGCTGGTTTGGGCCGCTGTTCCATTGGTGACGCAGGGCAGTTTCCGCTCCAGTCTGCGCCCGGCAGCTTCCGCCCCAGCCGGCGCCTGGTCAGTTCCGGATCTCATTGCCGGTGGCTGCGTCCGCGGCGGCAGCGGTCCGCTGCCATTCGCCGTCGTAGCCCGCCGGCTTGAAGCCCAACGCGATGTTGATGCCGAGCATATGGTCGTTTTCGGCGGCGTTGTACGTCAGGACGCGCCGGACCGCTGGGTAGGACTCCCCCAGCAGGCGCAGGTTGCGGATCTTGATGAGCATGCCAAGCCGGTGGCCGCGGTGGCCCACAGCGACGAGGGTATCGTCCTGGTTGGCCAGCCAGGGCTTGTCGGCTGTTGTCTGCAGGACGGTATAGGCGGCCAGTTCGCCGCTGGCCCGGTGCCGTGCCGCCACCACGAGGGAGGACTGGCCGGCGCGCCGCCAGGTGTCCTCGACGTGGCGGACCCGGGCGACGTCCCAGATTTCCGGCTCGTAACTCAGCGCACCGGAGGGGGCGTCGGTGCTCATGCGGGACATGAGCACCGCGAGCTGGGCGGCATGTTCCTCCGGGCAGGAATCGGTCCAGTGCAGCAGCTCATAGTCCCCCGCGCGGGCCAGGGCGTCCCGTTCCAGGGCGTCGAGGTCCGCGGCAGGCGGGACGTCGAGCGAACTGAACCGTTCGACCTGCTCCAGGCGGTAGCCGGCTCTTCCGGCGAAACGGACGCCCGGCGCGCCGGCGGGCAGCGCTCCGGTCCCCGTGGCGGGCTTGATGAGGTTGGTGCCAGCGACGTCGAAATCGGCCGGGTGCTCGGTGAAGGTCTGCAGGATGGTCCTCCCGTCGGCGGCGGCCAGGGCCTCGGCGTGCTCCAGCAGTGCCCGGCCGATCCCCCGCCCGGCGAAGGCATCCAGGACGCTCACGTGCAGCAGCGCACTGCCCAGATTCTCCCGCAGTTCACAGCGGACCCAGGAGTTGGCCGCCATGCGCCCGTCGACGCGGACGAAGAAGAGCCGCAGCCGGGTGTACGCCGTGTCCCGCCAGTACTGCAGGCGGGCCGCCGCGGACGATGCCCGGTCCAGGTTGCCCCAAGTCTGCAGGATGAGCTCATCACAGAGTTCCATGAATTCGAGGAACTCTGCCGTATCAGCGGCATCGGTGTCGGCAGCGTCAAGGCTGGCGGGCAGGGAGAGTTCCTCGATGAGGTACGACGGCGTAGTCACCGGGACAGCCTAACCGGCAAGTCCGGCGGCACCAAGGGTCCCGGATGCCAAACGTTTCGCACGCCACGGGGTCCCGGCGCAGGACGGCAAAAGGCCGCCCCGCAGTTGCGGGACGGCCTTTGGCTGGAACCGGCGACGTCAGCGAAGCCGCAGTTCCGTGGATCCGGTGAGGACTAGACCTCGGTCAGGACCTTGGTGACGTTGGGGTCAACCGAGATGCCCGGGCCGAACGTGGTGGCCACGGTGGCCTTCTGGATGTAGCGGCCCTTGGAAGCGGACGGCTTGAGGCGGAGGACCTCTTCCAGTGCGGCTGCGTAGTTCTCGGCCAGCTTGATGGCGTCGAACGAAACCTTGCCGATGATGAAGTGCAGGTTCGAGTGCTTGTCGACGCGGAAGTCGATCTTGCCGCCCTTGATGTCGTTGACGGCCTTGGCGACGTCAGCGGTCACGGTGCCGGTCTTCGGGTTCGGCATCAGGTTACGCGGACCCAGGACCTTACCGAGGCGGCCAACCTTGCCCATGAGGTCAGGGGTGGCGACGGCGGCGTCGAAGTCGGTCCAGCCGCCGGCGATCTTTTCGATCAGGTCATCGGAACCAACGAAGTCGGCGCCGGCCGCGATTGCGGCCTCAGCCTTGTCGCCCGTTGCGAAGACGAGGACGCGGGCGACCTTACCGGTGCCGTGCGGCAGGTTGACGGTGCCGCGGACCATCTGGTCGGCCTTACGCGGGTCAACGCCGAGGCGGAAAGCGACCTCAACGGTGGCGTCGAACTTGGACGGGTTGGTGTCCTTGGCGAGCGTCACTGCCTCGAACGGCGCGTAGAACTTCTCCGCGTCGATCTTGGCCGCGGCTGCCTCATATGCTTTGCTGCGCTTTGCCATGCTGCTTATTTCTCCTTGTGCAGTTGTGGTCTGCGGACCGCGCTGGGCCCTGCCACAGGCGGCATTCCGGCTGGTGTATCCGTTCCGGAATTCCGCTCTTCATTGTTTAGGTGGTGCCGGCTGGCCGGCGGTGCTGACGGCGTCGTGACCGGTTTCCCGATCCCGGCGCATCAGCGGTGGGGCATTAACCCTCGACGGTGATACCCATGGAGCGGGCGGTGCCGGCGATGATCTTCGCTGCGCCTTCGAGGCTGGTGGCGTTGAGGTCTTCCATCTTGGTGGTGGCGATCTCGTTGACCTGGGCCTGGGTCAGCTTGGCAACCTTGACGGTGTGCGGGGTAGCCGAACCCTTGGCGACGCCTGCAGCCTTTTTGATGAGCTCTGCAGCCGGCGGGGTCTTGGTGATGAACGTGAAGGAACGGTCCTCGTAGACCGTGATTTCCACGGGGATAACGTTGCCGCGCTGGGCTTCCGTCGCAGCGTTGTACGCCTTGCAGAATTCCATGATGTTGACACCGTGCTGGCCGAGCGCAGGACCGATCGGCGGGGCCGGGTTAGCGGCACCTGCCTGGATCTGCAGCTTGATGAGGCCGGTGACCTTCTTCTTGGGAGCCAATGTAGGTCCTTCTCTCAAATACGTCCTGGGGCACAGGAGCGTGCCTCAGGTTGGTGGCCGCCATGGCAAGGCGGCCGGCCGCTCCGTGGCTGCTAAGCGGGCAGCCCGGGGCGAATTCTTAGGGAAAAGCTAGATCTTGCTGACCTGGTTGAACGCCAGGGTGACCGGAGTCTCGCGCTCGAAGATGGACACCAGCACCACGAGGGTCTGGGAATCGATCTTGATCTCGGAGATCGTGGCGGGGAGGGTCTCGAACGGGCCTTCCTTGACGATGACCGACTCGCCAACCTCGAAGTCGACGTCGACCTGGGCGGCGGCGTGCTTGACCGGCTTGCCCTTCTCGGCCTGCTCTTCTTCGAAGACCGGCGCGAGCATGGAGAAGACCTCATCGAGGCGCAGCGGGACCGGGTTGTGGGCGTTGCCCACGAAGCCGGTGACACCGGGGGTGTGGCGGACGGCACCCCAGGAAGCGTCGGTCAGGTCCATGCGGACCAGGACATAACCGGGGATGCGGACACGGTTGATGACCTTGCGCTGGGCGTTCTTGATCTCAACGACTTCCTCCATCGGAACCTGGATTTCGAAGATGTAATCTTCCATGTCCAGGGTCTGGATGCGGGTCTCAAGGTTGGCCTTGACGCGGTTCTCGTAGCCTGCGTAGGAGTGAATGACGTACCAGTCACCCTCCTGGCGGCGCAGCTTGGCTTTGAACTCGTCCGCGGGGTCGACGTCGGCCTTGGCGGCCGCCGCTGCCAGCACGTCGGCGTCAGCCTCATCAGCGTCGGTGTCGTCGGCCTCATCAGCGTCGGTGTCGTCGGCGTCGGCTGCAACTGCTGCCTCTGCGTCGTCTGCCGCTTCTGTTTCCGTGGCTACGGCCTCGTCAGTGACGTCGGATTCGGGCGCAGCAGACACAGCCTCGGACTCTTCCGCGGCTTCCACCGCGGCGTCCTGGCTCTTATCCAGCTCAGTCTCAGTTACCTCGAGCTCCTGCTCAGACACTTGGTCTCCTGCTTCCTCATTGCCTAACATGCCTATTTAAATGACTCAATTCCGCACACCCCGCGGAATCTCCGGTTTCCCGGGGCATCCACGCAGTCTGCGGACCGGTCGCCTTAGCTGTCCGTGGGGCCGCTGCCGCCGAAGACCCAGCTGACCGCGGTCCCAAAGGCCAGGTCCAGCAAGGTGACGATCACCATCATGATGGTCACGAACACCAGTACCACGAGTGTGTAGTTGATCAGTTCTTTACGGGTCGGTGCGACGACCTTCTTCAGTTCGCCAATGACCTGGCGGATGAAGATCGCGATACGAGCGAAGAAGCCGGGCTTGGCGGCATTCTTGGCGGGGCGGCCTTTGGAGCTGCTGGCAGCTGTTTCGGTCACCTGGTCCTCACTCATCCTCGCAATGATCGGATACCCGGCTCTGAACTGAACCATGGTTGCTGCGCTGGTTCCGGATAATCCGGAACAGCATGCGCAGGGCAGACAGGACTCGAACCTGCAACCTGCGGTTTTGGAGACCGCTGCGCTACCAATTGCGCCACTACCCTTCGGGGAGAAAAACCGCTCCGGCCGATGCGTCCCACAGGCTTCCCTGAGGCGCAGGCCATCATCGTGTTTTCAACACCGGAGAACCAGTCTACGCAACAACTGCGTCTACGTCGAACCGGCCCTCTTCGGACCCCTGCGTGCCTGCGAAAACCAACTGACAGCCGTCAGTCACATTCGGGTTCAGGCACCCCGGGGGATCCGCTGAACAGCATAGAGTAGATTTCGTCGAATCCCATATCCAGCCTTCCAGCTGCAAGCGAAGAACGGACCCGCCCATGTCTGCTGCCCGCATTTCCCAGCGCATTTCCGCCATAGCCGAATCCGCCACTCTGGCCGTCGATGCCAAGGCGAAGGCGCTGAAGGCAGCCGGCCGTCCGGTCATTGGCTTCGGAGCCGGGGAACCCGACTTCCCGACCCCCGGCTACATTGTGCAGGCCGCCATCGAGGCCGCCAGCCAGCCGAAATACCACCGCTACTCCCCCGCCGGCGGGCTCCCCGAACTGAAGCAGGCCATCGCGGACAAGACCTTCCGGGATTCCGGCTACCAGGCGGCGGCGTCCCAGGTGCTGGTGACCAACGGCGGCAAGCAGGCCGTCTACAACACCTTCGCCACCCTGCTGGATCCGGGCGACGAGGTCATTGTTCCGACCCCGTTTTGGACCACATACCCGGAGGCCATCCGGCTGGGCGGCGGCGTGCCGGTAGAGGTGTTCGCGGGCCCGGAGCAGGGCTACCTGGTCACCGTGGACCAGCTGGAAGCGGCCCTCACCGAGCGCACCAAGATCCTGCTCTTCGTCTCCCCTTCCAACCCCACCGGCGCCGTGTACTCGCCGGAGCAGGTCAAGGAGATCGGCCAGTGGGCAGCGTCCAAGGGCCTGTGGGTTGTCACCGACGAGATCTACGAACACCTGACCTACGACGGCGTGCCGTTCACCTCGATCGCCACCGCGGTGCCCGAGCTCGGCGACAAGGTGGTCATCCTCAACGGCGTGGCGAAGACCTATGCCATGACCGGCTGGCGTGTGGGCTGGATGATCGGGCCCGCGGACGTCATCAAGGCCGCCACCAACCTGCAGTCGCACGCGACGTCGAACGTCTCCAACATCCCCCAGGTCGCCGCCCTCGCGGCCGTGTCCGGGCCGCTGACCGCCGTCGATGAGATGAAGGTAGCATTTGACCGCCGCCGCAAGGCGATCGTCGCGGGCCTGAACGCGATTGACGGCGTTGACTGCCCGACGCCGAAGGGCGCGTTCTACGTGTACGCGGACGTCCGCGCGCTGCTGGGCAAGGAGTTCCCGTCTGCGAACGGCCCGGTGCGGCCGGCCACCTCTGCCGAACTCGCGGCGCTGATCCTGGACGAGGTCGAGGTGGCCGTGGTTCCCGGCGAGGCGTTCGGCCCGTCCGGCTACCTGCGCCTGTCCTATGCACTCGGCGACGACGACCTGGCCACGGGCGTAGCCCGCCTGCAGGACTTCCTCGGCAAGGCCAACTAACACGTCACAAACCCCGATGCGCTATCACTTCGGGTCCTTATTCCAGTGTGTGCTGTCTCACCTCATCGTTGACACTTCATGTCTCAACTGATCGTGGACGGTTCATGTCTCAGGACTTCGTGGACGGTTGCCTGCCCGTGCCGTTGAGGCCGATGTAGACGGTTCCTTTGGGCGGGCGCGGGTGGCTGATGATTTC